>JBGUNJ010000050.1:0-29601 GCA_045117315.1 Lachnospiraceae bacterium
TACCGGCCGCTCGCAATGGTCCTGCGGTTGTTTGTGCATACTGACGAGACTCAGAGCCTTTTCCTGGCTTTTGACCTTTACATCATATGATTGAAAGCTGAGCTTACATGGGATGTCCCCACAATGTTTCTTCCAGCATCTTCATATTCTCAAGAGGATTATCAGAGACCATAAACAGGTGCTCATAGAAATAATCTTCATTGAAAGTCAGACGCATCTGATACCATTTAGCGCCTCCGTGAACAGATGACGACAGGCCTTCATTTTCAAAACCGAATCTGGAATAATATTCGATCATATTTTCTTTACAGGTGAGGACAAGGCCTTTACAGCCCCTGTCACCCGCCTCGCTGATCACGCGGTTGAGAAGCCAGGCAGCGTATCCCTGTCTCCGGTATTCAGGCAGAGTACATACGCTGAAGATCATGAGCCAGTCTCCGTTTTTTTTGTGGAAGGAGGGATCAGCATACATCTCATCTGTCAGATCTGATTCGGCAGTTACGGGCCCTGCCGCATAGCAGATGAGGTCATTGTAATCTGTGAAGCCAAGCCAGAAACAATCAGGATAGGTCTTCAGTCTCCCTGCCAGTCTGTCCCTGTCGGCAGCTTCCGCAGCCGGAAAGCAGGCTGCTTCCAGTGCGGCGATACGGTCAAGATCAGTTTCTTTTGCCTTTTTGATATACATGATTATTTCCTTTCACTCAAGAATCCCGATCGAGTCCTGAATAGGGTTGACACAGCCTCGCCGCCTTCCACCCCCTGACCGGCCTGCGTCCGCCGCAAGGCGGAAAAAATTTCACGGGCCGTGTCATTGAAAAACAGCCGGACACCGCAGGTGCAGTGTCCGGCCCCTCAGTCTTGTTCCGACCGACTTATCCTTTACATTTGATACATTGTCTTTGCGAAGGGCTTGAGCAGAAAATAGAATCTGCGGCCCTTTTCCTTGCCATAATGCTTGAGGAGCGCATAGCGAAGGGAGGTCAGATTGTTGAGCTTTTCTCTAACACTAAGAAGATATTCAGATATGTCCGCCGGGTACTCGCCAGTATAATCACTGCGGGCAAAAATGATCTCGCAATAATATTCAAACTTCTGCTTGAGATCCGGCTTCAGCACAGGAATGCTGCGTGTATTGTTCTTGATGGAAAGATAGATATCTTTTCCCTGATCCCCGTAAAAAGTAGCCAGCTGATTGTGAAGCTCAGCCAGATTGTCGGGGCCAATGCAGGCGACGATTCTGGCGATTTCTTCGTCTCCCGGGATCCGGGACGCCTCAGAATTATCCCCTTCAGCTGCAGCTGCGCTGTTTTCTGTGGAGGAAGTTCCTGCATCCGGGGACTTCGCTGCGGTTTTGGCGCTTTTCTGCTCTTCGGATGAGCTGTTTTCAGAGGAATTCTCGACAGGCTCCGCCTTTTTGGAACCGGACTTGGTCCTTCTGGATCTTGATCTGCGCGATCTGGTCTTACGCGGACTGTCGGCCGCCTGATCATCAGTCTCCTGACCGGAGTCGGCAGATTCCGGATTCTCTTCGGATTCATCCGGTTTTGTGCGGGCAGCTTTTTTCTTTTTGTCCGTTCCCGTACCGCTGACAGACCCGGAAGAAACTAAATCGCCGGTGGAAGCGGCCTCACTCGCGTCGGAATTATCTCCGGCGGCAGGAATACTGTCGTCTGTATCTGAAGAATCCTGATCCTGTCCGGGAGCTGTATCAGCTGTTTTCCCTTTTTCATGGGATCCGGAGGGAGTCGGAGCGGAAAGCTCTTCTTCTGTGGGACCGTCTTTGAATTCTTCTCTGAATTCTTCTCCGAAATCTTCTCCGAAACGTTCCCTGAGATCTTCATTTAAGTCATTCCGCAGGCCGGGACTTTCCTCTCCATCTTCTGTCTCTGAAACGGAGGAAGCGAACGCGGAATCCATGCCTGCACCTGCATAGGAGGTATCGGGCTTTTGGATATCCTGAGCAGAACCGATAAGAGATGATTCAGAATCCTGACTGCCCTTATCTGCATCATCATATTCAGGAACCTGTTCCGGATCAGCTTCATCCTGAGAAAGGGGTTCCTGATCTGAATACTCCGCATCACTGTAGTCATGGATGTCGTATTCGTCTTCAGAACCGGTTTCTTCGTCTGAATTATCATAAATGGATTCATTGTCCGCGGACATCTCATCTGAGGATACCTCATCCGAAGCAGCCTCATCTGTGTCGTCCTCTTCCTCTTCGAAGTCCGGATCGTAATCCTCATTCTCATTTTCAGGAATACTGTCGAAATCCTCCTCCACAAAATCTGCCTCTTCAGCTTCAGGCTCCGCGGCAGTCTCCGCATCCCTCAAAACAGGGCGGGAAGGTCTGACATCCTGCATCTCTGCCGGATACGCAGAGGAAACCGCTGAAGATGCTGCAGCTGTTTCAGTTTCTTCCCCGATCACAGCCCGGTTTACATGATCACGGGTACGATCGGAGGCATTTCTCCACTCCAGATCTTCTCTTCTGCGTCTCTCGAGATTTTTACACTCTTTTCCTGTGATTCGTTTGACCGATTTTTTGCTGCGTCTCCAATACTTGACGGCTGCGTCAAAGCCTGTGTCGTTGGTGACGATCACAAACCTGTCGCTCTCGTTTTTACTGATTCGATATCCGAGCTCGGTGACGAGCTGGAAATCCAGCGCATTTGTGCCCTCATAACATTTGATGAAGGTCACTGTCCTGTCGGATTCCTTGAGCTTGATCAGACTTTCATAACTCATATGCGGACTGTTTCTGGTATAAAAAACAATCAGCTCTGTCTGATCAGCCGGAAGTTCCAGAAGAGAAATCCAGAAATCTCCGACATTTTCGCTGTCTATTAAATATTGTACTGTCATACACAATCCCTGATCGGTCGGAACATCAGAAATTATAACACGAAGGCAGGCTCTCGGGCAATCTGTTTATCAGCCTATATTATGCTGATATTAAGCCCTGGTTACTGTACACGCCCCATCCAAGGGCGTAGACATGTATCTTGTTTTTATATATGGCCTTTGCTCAGGTTTATTCCATGTGGACATGAACCTGGGGGAAGGGAATACTGATTCCGGCCTCATCAAATCTGAGTTTGACTGCCTCTGTGACAGCCCACTTGGCGCTGAGGAAGGAGGGGGATGGCACGTAGCAGTTCATACCCATGTTGACAGCACTGTCTCCCAGACTGTCCACGAAAACGTCCACCGGATGGTTCTGCAGGATATCCGGAATCTCCTTGCTGATCTCAAGAAGGATCTTCTTGGCAAGCAGGATATCGGAGTCGTAGCTGATACCGACGAGCAAGTCCAGGCGTCTGATCGGGTTTTCCCCGCAGTCAGTGACGGCACAATTTGAAATAATGCTGTTGGGAATCGTTAGTACCCGGTTATCTTTAGTGGTGATGGTCGTATATACCAGTCCGATCATGGACACAGTGCCCTCACCGTGATCACAGATAATATAGTGCCCGACCCTGAATGGATGCATGAGAAGAATGAGAATGCCTCCGGCCACATTGGCAAGGCTTCCCTGCAGGGACATGCCGATTGCCAGCATGAGGGTGCCCAGCACAGTGACGATAGAGGCTGTATTGATCCCAAGCTGACCGAGAATGAAGAATATCAGAATGATGTGGAGAAAAATCTCCAGCGCGGAACCCAGGAATCTGGTAAGTCCGATGTCTGCCTGTGTTTTCTCCAGACCTTTCTGAAGCATATGATGGAGCAGCCTGATCAGCTTCCTGCCGATCAGGATGATGATCAGGCAGACGATGATATTGAAGGCGAGGGACCTGATTACAGGGAGCATGCTCTCAAAAAAGTTTTTTAAATTTGTCACCGTGAGATCTGATGGCTCAATGGGCTCCATCTGTTCTATCTGTTCGATCGGTGTGCTTTCCGTGGCTGTACTGATAATACCGGACATACTGATGAACATTTTTTTCTTTCCTCTTGCTTAAACAGCGAATTATCCCGTTTATACTGATTTAACTCTAAACCGGGTCAGACCTGCTGTCGCCTTATTAATCTGATTCAGCCGGATGCGTGCTCTGAATCTGCGGAGCCGCATGTCGACTTGTAATATCTTCAAACATAAACCACACCGAACTGCATCAGATGGTTTATGAACAGGTTCAGGCACCGATTACTTTTTTAATGGCAGCGAGAAGGTCATCGAATTCCTCGAAGGCGGGAAGGTCGGGGTTGTCTTTGCGGATCTGGTCGGTGCTCCTGAAAAGGAAACCGTCTTTTCCGGCTCTGATCATGGCCAGATCATTATAGCTGTCCCCAATGCCGACCGTCTCAAATCCAATGGACTGAAAAGCTCTCACGGTGGAAAGCTTGGAGTTTTCGCAGCGCATTTTGTGGCCGATGATCTCTCCGTCGGGAGCGACGATCAGTGAATTGCAGAAAAGTGTCGGCCATTCAAGCTTCTTCATCAGGGGTTTAGCGAACTCGGTAAAAGTATCGCTGATGATGACAGCCTGTGTCATGCTGCGCAGCTCATTGAGAAAATCAAGTGCACCCGGAAGCGGTTCGATTTTGGCAATCGTCTCCTGAATCTGAGGAAGTCCCAGGCCGTGCTCATGAAGGATGCCGCGGCGGAATGCCATGAGCTTGTCGTAATCCGGCTCATCCCGCGTTGTCCTTCTGAGTTCAGGGATTCCGGTCACTTCCGAAAAAGCAATCCAGATTTCCGGTACCAAAACACCTTCCAGGTCCAAACAAATGATATGCATTTTCTGTTTTCCTTTCTAAATAGCTGAATAAACTTCCTAAATGGCTGAAAAACATTTTTATGTTAACAGCTGAGAAATTCTATATCTTAACTGTGATTAAAGCAGCGAGGAAAGCGGCTGCAAATGCCGAGCCCGCTTGAGCATTTGCGGACATTTGCGAGCGCTCACGCCCATTACCACAAGTGTGGAAAATTAAAAGTCCTTAAATTATGCGGAACTGCCAATCCGGCTTATTTTTTTCCGAAGCGGGATTTGATTCCGCGGCTGAGTTTCTGAGTAAAAGTCAGTGCCCGTACAAGATGATCCTCAGGCATATATTGCCGGCAGGCTCTTAAAAGAGGTTTTGTGTTTTTTCCTGCCGAATAGCGGAAAATGCCGTTTCGCTTTGTCTGTACCTCGAATCGGGGAAGCCATTTTCCCCCAAACACAACATCTGCCACGATATAGGTGATCTCTTCCCAGGGAATCTGCACATAATTCTCGACATTTCTGTTGTCGTAGAATTCAAATGCCTTATCGCCCACCATGATCTTGCCGTATTCGTTGATTCCGCGGAAAGAGGTCGCGTTGCAGACATAGTCTACTTTTGTATTCATGGATTCTGCCATATTTCAGTCCTCTCAGACCGCGCCGGCTTCCTTACCTGCGCGGGAAAATATAAATCTTGATTACCGCATCGACTATATTATCATGCAACGTTCGATTTTTCAATTACAGACTCGCACCGGGACACGCCCTTCGAGAGGGCGTGTACATAATGACTGCCGTTGATTTTCCTCGTATAAGAGTCCCACGCAAGGCGGCCTGCGGACCTTGTATGACAATGTTCCCGCTTATAGGCTGTTCACTATTTCGTTTTGGGCAAAAAAACCGCCGGCAGGATCTCCTGCCGGCGGCCCGGGTTCAAAGTCATTTGATTATACAGAGGACTTTCTCTGTGTTCATGTATAAATTACATGAGTCCGATTGCATGGAAAAGGATACCGACGACGAAGAGGCCGAGGATGATGACGATCGGGGAGACTTTCCTCTTCAGCAGATACATGCAGAGGAAGGTCAGCAGCAGAGCTGCAAGTCCGGGAACCAGAGAGTTCAGGTTGTCCTGAAGAGTGGTTACCTTGGTGGGATCCATGGACATGCCGGAGGACCACTGTGCCAGAGCCTGCTTGATACCTTCACCGCCCTGAGGCAGCTTGTCCCACTCGATGTAAGCGCCTTCGGAAAGAGCGACTTCGGAGACCTTGATCGGGAAGTTTACGGAAACCCAGCGCTGAACCAGGGAACCCAGGACGAACATACCAAGAATGGAAGCGCCCTGTGTGACCTTCTGCAGAAGGCCGCCGGAAAGGTCCTTGGTGATCGCGGTACCTGCCTGGTAGCCGAATTCCTGAGTGTACCACAGGAAAGCGTAACGGATCACGTTCCAGAGAACGAAGAAGAGGATGGGACCGAGGATGTTTCCACTCATTGCGAAGGAAGCAGCCAGCGCGCCGAGGATGGGACGTACTGTGAACCAGAAGATAGGATCGCCGACACCGGCAAGAGGTCCCATCATACCGACCTTGACACCCTGGATAGCGGCATCATCGACCGGAGCGCCGTTTGCGCGGTCCTCTTCCAGGGCCAGAGTGACGCCCAGAATAGGAGCAGCGACATAGGGCTGTGTATTGAAGAACTCCAGATGGCGCTTGAGAGCGGCCGCCTGTTCTTCTTTTGTGGTATAGAGTCTTTTGATCGCGGGGATCATAGCGTAGCAGTAACCACCGTTCTGCATACGCTCATAGTTCCAGGAACCCTGCAGGAAAGTGGAACGGAAGCAGACAGAAATTCTGTCCTGTTTTGTCAAAGCGACTTTCTTTTCATTTTCAGCCATTGCGCACTTCCTCCTTCTCAATAATCATTCAGGATATCGCCCAGAGGATCGCCGCTTCCGCCTGCAGCTGCGCCTGAGCCGGCACCGCTTCCGCCTTTTTCAGACAGATTCAGGTAGATGAATGCGATCGCGACTGCGACAATACCGAGACCGATGAGGGTCAGATCGGAGATGGCTGCCAGAGCGAAGCCGATGAAGAAGAAAGGCCACACTTCAGCTGTCGCCATCATGTTGATGACCAGTGCATAACCGACTGCCACGACCATGCCGCCGCCGATGGACATACCTTCGGTCAGCCATGCGGGCATGCTGTTGAGCAGGTTTGCGACGACCTCAGCGGGAACGACGCAGAGAGCTGCTGCAGGGACAGCGATACGAAGACCCTGCATGAAGATCGCGCCCCACTGAAGCATCTCGATTTTCTTGAAATCGGCATTTTCAGCGGCAGCGTCCATTGCGTGGACGATCGGAACTGCCAGTGTACGGGCGATCATGGTGAGGAACAGACCTGCGACTGCCAGCGGAATTGCAACCGCGATAGCAGTTGAAGCACCATCAGCGCCCTGTCCGCTCTTCATCAGGATGATAGCGGAAGCGACAGAAGCAAGAGCAGCATCGGGAGCGACTGCCGCGCCGATATTTGCCCAGCCCATGGCGATCATCTGAAGGGAGCCGCCCAGGATGATACCTGCTACAGGCTGTCCGCAGACGATGCCGATCAGTGTGCAGGCCACGAGAGGCTGATGGAACTGGAATTCATCCAGAATGCCTTCCATGCCTGCAAGAAAAGCAACTATAATGACTAACACTATGGATATAGCGTTCATATGTACCTCCAATACATTTTACACACCTTCCGGATATGAAACACTCCGGAAAAATTATGTAAAAACACTGCGTTGCAGTTTTTACATGTTAACCCAGCTCAGCGCGTGCCTTTTCGACAATCGCGTCCATATCCTCTCTGGAGTCGGTGGGAACCTTACGGACATCAAACTTGATGCCAAGTTTCTTGAGTTCATCAAAGGTCTCAACGTCCTCTTTGCCGAGGGAAAGCACTTTGTTGACTGCAACTTTTCCGAGTGAATGAGCCATGGAACCGACATTGAGTTCCTTGATGTCCACACCGCCCTTGATCGCGCGGAGCGCGTCCTGAGGTGTTTCAAACAGAAGCAGTGCCTTGGTGGCACCGAAACGAGGGTCTTTTGCTACTTCGATGATCTTGCTGATCGGAACGACATTTGCCTTTACTCCGGGCGGTGCCGCCTGCTCGATCAGGGTCTTGCGCAGGTCATCATGTGCCACACCGTCAGAGCAGACAATGATACGGGTCGGCTGTGTGGTCTTGGACCAGGCAGTAGCGACCTGTCCGTGAAGCAGACGAGAATCGATACGGGCCAGAACATATTTGATATGTCCGTCACCGAGGACTGTTCCCGGAGGAATAGCGCCGGTGGGCTCAGCCGCGCCGCCTGCTGCGGGTGCAGGAGCAGCTGCGTCTTCAGGCATGAGCGACTCGGGATGGGTGACAATGCCCTCTCTGGCTGCGCTCACGATTGCCGTAGCAACTTCTCCGGCAGTTTCAAAATCATCTCTTGCTCCATACGCTTCCGCGATCATGGGCAGGTTCATGCCTGTGACCACTGCCCACCCCGGATGGTCAGCACTGAGCAGGAAAATCTGATTGTACGGTGTTCCGGCGAACAGATCGCACATAAACAGGACGTTCTCAGGATCTTCCAGCTTTGCGACCGCTTCCTGGATCTTCACGCGAAGATCATCAGGCGTCTCGCCGTTGTGGAACGTAACAGGAATCACATCATCCGCCTCACCGAATACCATGCAGGCGGAGGAATAAATTCCTGTTGCAAAGTCACCATGACTTGCAAGGATAATCCCAACCATATATTTTACTCCCTTCTCTGTTATTTCTATGTGTTTCATTGTCCGGACAGGAACGTAATACTCTGCGATTCCGTACCAGTGTGGTCAGCAGTTCTGTAAATGGAACATGTGACGGACAAAAGCTACACATATGATTACAAAAATCATTATACATTTTATACATTTTTAATGTCAATATAATCTTGTTTTTATAAAATAAGACAATACATCTTGAGAAAACCCGGGGCCGGCAGCTGTTTTGAGGAGCTTTTGGCCTAAAAAATAAGAAATGTATAAAAATCCACCCGAAGGTAAAATACGGATGTGAAATAAATTGTATGTTTCAATAAATTTGCTTAACCATATCCTTCTCTTTGCAAAGGGAAAGCTGTTCCGCTGATTTTTGACCAGGACAGTCAACATACAGCTTTCATATTAAATCATACATTCAAGTGTTACGGGCCGCGTCAATAATGTAGAGGAGGCCACGCCGCTATCTGCCTCCGACAGGACAGCGTCCGAAGCAAGGCGGAAAATACATTACCCTACCGTGTCATAAAAAAACATCTGGTCCTGCTTCCGGACCAGATGTTTTTTAAAGCTTTACCATTATTGTGTAATTGGAATATTGTGTAATTTGAATATATCTTATTTTGACAGAAGGGGATCTGTGATCTCCTGCGGTATTATAAACTCCACTGCTCCCATGTACAGCGGCGCTACTTCCTCAACGTCAAAGCATATTACAAGATTTCCGTCTTCATTGATATAATAATCCTGATCGGGTCTGATAGATTTGAAATCTGTTTCCGGATTCTCAGAGGAATCCAGACTGTATTGAACGTAGGAATCCTCTTCCATCTCTTTTCTCATCTGTTCTTTAATATTTTCACTCAGAGGGGTGATATAATCGACATCTTTTCCGAACAGACTCCTGAGGGGCAGACTATTGCCTGTCGACTTATCGAACACAAAATGATTGGTCTGCAGATAATTATCATCCTCTTCCGTACAGGAAGTTACACTGATGCTGAGCAGGTCATCAGTTTCCGCTGCGACTTCATGCACGAAGCGAAGGGATTCATATCCTGTTTCATCAGAGATATATTTTTCAAAATCCGAGATCCTGGCCTGTGCTTTGTCTCTGACATCTTCACTCAGATCCGCCTCGGAAAGTACTGCCTGTAGGGACAGGGATTCTTCAGAATAAGACGAGGATTCATCCGTTGTATCTGACAAATCGGGATTCCCCATCATAATGGCTGTTCCTGTAGCTTCTTTCGCAGCAGCAGAGTTTTGTCTCGAAGTATTTTTCTGATCTTCAGTAACAGTTTTTTCATATTCCCCGGGACTCATCGCGTAGGATTCACTCTCGTCATAAGCCTCTTGTGCCTCATAAGCAGAACTCTCTTCCGGCGGCACCATTTCAGGATTTTCGGATCCCATCGTAAGAACACCTGAATCTGTAGACCTGCTGTCTGAAGCCATTTCCATGGCAGGCGGCTTGCGGAAAGTCACGAGGCTGAAATAACGGTTCAGAAGAGGAACATCGCTGAAAACTGAAGTGAGACCCGGCAGCAGATTGGGCAGGATGATGGAGACACATACGAGCGCCGCGACAGCAGTGCTCCAGCGGGGGAGCTTTCTCAGCTTTCTCCCTGCTGCGTTTCTGTGGTGGGTGGTTCTGTTACTCTGTGAAGAGGAGGCCGGCTCAGCTGCCGTCTGCTCCGGGGCTGCTGTAAAAGGGAGTGCCGCTTCTTCAATATAGCGGTCCCTGATTTCGCCCATCGCTTCCAGCAAGTCATATTTATCCATCACATTAACTCCTCCTCTTCCAGAATTTTTTGAAGGGAGCGTCTCATTCTCATAAGAGTCACCTTGACATCACTCTGACCTATACCATACATCTGCGAGATTTCGGCTATGGAGTCAAAATAAAAAAAACGTCTCACAAAAATTTTTCTCTGCTTTTCCGAAACAGTATCCAGATACCCGTTGATCGCTTCTGCCAGAATGCGGCGGTCAATAGCCTGCGATACGTTGTCGTTAGACACGGGAATACACTCTCCGAGCTCGTCAAGAGACTCCGAAAGTCTGTCACCGGTTCTTTTCTTGGCATACTTTGCCCGGTATTTGGAAATTGCCTGATTTCTGGTGATTTTTGCCAGAAAAGCGCTCAGACAGGCAGGCCGGGCAGGGGGAATACTGTTCCATGCGCCCAGCCAGGTGTCATTCAGACATTCCTGAACATCTTCTTCATCGCCCAGTATATTGAAAGCTATAGTCCGGCAGTATCTGCCGTAGGTGATCTCAGTCTCCCGGATCGCGCTCTCGTCTCTTTTCCAGAAGAGATCGATAATCTTGTTATCTTCCATAAGGCCTCATTTCGACATAAGCGAGGCGGTCTGTACCTTCAAAGGCGCGGAAGTTCAAACATGCGCTCTTAAAAATAAAAACGCTTTACTCCTCTGTGAGGTTACGCCTGCGCTTATTTTTCCGTCGATACATTAAAATCTTCATTCCCGTTTCCTGTGATCGTGATCGTTCCGTTCTCTGAAGACCTGTAGACATCCACTTCGGATTCATCCAGCATCTTGAGCACTTTTTTTGCGGCGTGTTTATCCGTGCTGTCAGTGATCACAGTGATTTTGGGAGAGACATTGCTGACAAAATCAGATGCGTTGCTCTCTTTTTTTCCGTGATGAGGATATTTTAGAACATCGTATTCCTGCTGATTGGTCTCCAGCCAGGCATCGATCGCCTCCTCCTCTATATCCCCGGGAAGCAGCCACTGATCGTTTCCGCAGAAGACTTCTACGATCAGTGAAGCGTCGTTGTCATTTGTGATAACCGGGTCATAAGCGACCAGTGCGGGATGTACTTTAAAATCTGCTCCATCCGCATCAAATTCCTCTGTGGATGCTACCCGCGTATGGGGGAGATTTTCCGAATCGATGAGTTTCATCAGATCCCCGCATTTGTCAGGCTTACCGTCATAATCCGGCAGATAGATCATGTTTACGGGGATCGCGGATGCGATCCCGGCAGCACCGCCAACATGATCTTTATCGTAGTGGGTGATGATCAGGGCATCAAGAGATTCCACATCTCTTTTTCTAAGTTCTTTGAGAATGTCTTCGGACGTCTCCTTATAACCGGCATCAACCATCACATGACTGTCTCCGCAGGTAAAAAGTATACAATCCCCTTTTCCCACATCAAAAAAGACTGCCTCCACTGTGGTGTCTGACGATCTGTCCGGGGATGTCTGCCCGGACTCTTCTGTCTTGCTGTTTCCGGACTGCCCCCCGCTGTCCGATGAAGAAGCCGCGGGACGGACAGAGTCTTTTTCGGAGGCTGTTTTCTTTTTATCCTTTTTTGAGCACCCTGTGATTAAGAGAGCAGCACTGAGCAGGCAGCACAAAAGAACTGCACAAATTCTCCGCGGCAGACAGAAAGGCCTCTTTTGAGTCCGGAAGCAGTGCCCGGAGTGTTCAGGCGGGTCTGAGATAAGAGGCGGATTATACCTCGCCCCGGTATTACTTTCATGCTCCTCAGATGGCAGCTGATATTTTACGTCATTCTGCAGTATATTTTTCATTCCAGTGGCTATGACCTCGCGTATAAAAATTCATATGATGAAAGCTTTCTGCGCGCCGTTTCGCGCCTGCCGCGCTCACGCAAACCACACAGCGGCTTGTGACCGCCGCACATACGGAACCCGATTTGCGGCATTATTTACCTTATGCAATAAGGTTTAGTACACATTATAAATCCTTTATAACAATTCGTCATTAAAAATTAATCAAAGGAGTGTATGACTTTTGAAAATCTGTTACAGTACAGACCGGCTCGAAACTCGAGGCGTTTTTCGCGGCTTTTTCGCGAAAAACCCGAGTTGTATGGCGTTTGGCGGCGCGTAAGCGCATTGGAATCGCCAAACGCGTCGTTACATGTCCACGCCTTCGATAGGGCGTGTAACGTCTGTTTTTCGTCTGTTTTACATCTGTTTCGCGTCTCCCGGAACGTTTGTTGTCACCCGGGAAAAATCCCGTCCTGAAAGGCTTACGCGACCGGATTTCCGCCTCCCTGCTCCAGGATCCCGTAGATTTTTTTCATATCCAGATATCTGCGCATGGTGTCCGCCAGAATGTCGTACTGGGTCTCTTTATAGGTCCTGCTGTCCGTTTCCTGCACGGTCTTTTCGGCCTCTTCCGGGCAAGTCCGGAGCGTCACCCCTTTGTGGTCCGCCAGGATTTCCACAATTCTTCGGGCAATGCAGGGAGCATCGAAAACGCCGTGTATATAAGTGCCGTATATGTTTCCGCAGGCAGTTCCGTCCGGGGATTCAATTCCGGTGCGCTGTTCTTTGATGACGCTGAAAGAGTCCCCGCCGGGGCTTCCGCAGGGAAGATCGGCGATTGTTTTTCCACCGGATCCGTTCTGAGTTGTGCGGCCCATGTGGATCTCATAGCCCTCGATTTCCATGCCGGCCAGTTCCTTGAAGATTCCGGGCAGTTCCGCGATTCTGCCGCTCACGCGGGTGCGCCGCTTCTCTTTTGAAAAAACAGTCTCTGTCTCCAGAAAACCCAGTCCTTCTGCGCTGCCTCCCTCTTCGGTCCCTTCCGGGTCCGAGATCGCGCAGCCCAGCATCTGGTAGCCTCCGCAGACGCCGAAAACCGGGCATCCCTGCCCGCGCAGTTCATCTATGGCCGCTGCCATGCCGGTCTCTTTGAGCCAGCGCAGGTCCGCCATGGTGTTCTTGGTCCCCGGCAGAATGATCATGTCCGGATTGCCCAGGGCGCGGGGCTTTGAGACATAGCGCAGATCCGCTTCCTGAATTCGGGAAAAAACATTGAAATCCGTAAAATTGGACAGGTGGGGCAGGCGGATGACCACGATCTCCACAGGCTTCCCCGCCGGAGGGCGGTTGGTCTGAGAGAGCTGGGGCGAGAGGGAATCCTCGTCGTCTATGTCCAGCTGCATAAAGGGGATCACGCCGACCACAGGTACGCCGCCCCGTTCCTCCAGCATGACAATGCCGGGATCCAGAATGGTCTTGTCCCCGCGGAATTTGTTGATGATAAAGCCCTTGAGCAGGGCCTGTTCGTCCGGCTCCAGCAGCATATGGGTTCCCAGCAGCTGGGCAAAGACACCGCCGCGGTCAATGTCGCCCGCAAGCAGTACAGGCGCGCCGACCGCTTTGGCAAGTCCCATATTTACAATATCGTCTTTCTTCAGATTGATCTCCGCCGGACTCCCCGCTCCCTCGATCACGATGATGTCGTACTCAGCAGCGAGCGAGTTGTAGGCCTCCAGAACCATGGGCATCAGGCTCTTTTTATAGGCGAAATATTTGCGGGCATCCATATCGCCCAGGACCTCTCCGTTGACGATCACCTGGGAGCCCGTATCTGTCGTGGGCTTGAGCAGAATGGGGTTCATCCGCACATCCGGCGCGATGCCAGCCGCCTCCGCCTGCATCACCTGGGCACGGCCCATCTCCAGTCCGTCCTCCGTGATAAAAGAGTTCAGGGCCATATTCTGGGATTTAAAGGGAGCGACCCGATATCCGTCCTGCCGGAAGATCCTGCACAGGCCGGCTGCCAGAAGGCTCTTGCCGGCGTTGGACATGGTTCCCTGGATCATGATTGCTTTTGCCATAAAGTATGTTCTCCAAAATCTGTTTCGCGGACATTCCCCGCCCGTCAGTTTTCGCGGATAATTCCGGCAAGCTGCTTTTTTCCGGGCACTACTGTTTCTGCATGGCGCGCAGTTCTGTCAGGTATCCGTCGTCGATCCTCGCCTGTTCGAAGGTAGCCATTTCATTCATCAGGGCGCAGGATGCCTCCAGAATCTGAAATGCCAGAGGACACCCGCTGCCCTCACCCAGTCTCATGTTCATGTGCAGCCAGGGATCCAGGTCAAGCTCCTGTGCGGCACGCATATATCCGATTTCATCCGAGACATGGGAGGGGAACATGAAATCTCTGGAAAAACCGCACAGCCGCTGGGCGCAGAGCGCCGCGACAATGGAAATAAATCCGTCGATCACCACAGGGATTCTATAGATGGCGGCTCCCAGGAAAACTCCGCACATGCCGGCGATATCCAGTCCCCCGACCTTTGCGATCACGTCGATGGGGTCCGGAGCGATATGGGAATCCGCGCTTTTGTCTTCCGCATTCACCTTGCTGCAGGAACTCTTCAGTCCGTGTATTTCCAGGGCCCGGGCGATCACTTTTTTCTTTTTTTCGAATGCGGCGTCAGTGAGGCCGCCGCCCCGGCCGGTGACGTCCTCTACCGCGAGGTCCGTCAGTGCAGCCAGCACCGCGGAGGAAGTCGTCGTATTTCCGATTCCCATTTCGCCGACTCCGATCACATCGATTCCGTCCTCACAGGCCTGCCCGGCGCGCTCGATTCCGACCATTATTGCCTTCACAGCCTCCTGACGGGTCATGGCGGCTTCCCTGACCAGATTTCCGGTTCCGCGGCGGATCCGGCGCTGCAGGATTCCGCATCCCTCCTCTTCATAGGGAGTGGCGATCCCGATATCGACTACCTCGACTTCATTTCCGAAATGCGCTGCCAGTGAGGACATTCCGGTGAGGTACCTGGTCATATTCAAGGCCTGGGCGAGCGTGACGATCTGCGGTGTGGAGGAGACTCCCTCTTCCACGACGCCATTGTCCGCGCACATGACGATGATCCGCCTCCGGTCCAGAGTGTTTTTCACTTTTCCTGTGATGCCGGCTAGCTGAACTGCCGCGTCTGTGAGTTTTCCCAGACTTCCGGGCGGTGCCGCCAGGGACTGCACATAGTCCTCCGCCGCGCGCGCCGCATCCAAATCCGCTCCCCGGATTTCTTCTATCCGCTCTCTGAGTTTTTCTTCCGGGTCTGTTTTCATTTTTTCCGTATCTGTTTTCATTTCTTCTGAACCCGCTTTTATCTCTTCCACATCTATTATGCTCTCTTCTGAACCTGTTTTTATTTCTTCCGGGCTTTTTCTCATTTCTTCTGAGTCTGCTCTCATTTTCTCCGGGTCTTTTCTCTTTTTTACCATGTTTTTATTCTGCCTTACGCCGCCGGATGATTTCCAGGTTTTTATCCTGCCTTGCGCCACCGGATGATTTCCAGGTTTTTATCCTGCCTTACGCCGCCGGATGATTTCCAGGTTTTTATCCTGCCTTGCGCCGCCGGATGATTTTTCAAAATTTTTTCAGTAAGAACAATTATATCATGCGTTCGGGATTCTCTTTTGCTATAATTTCAGATTTTTTGCACTTTATGTCCAGTTCCTGATACACTATGTTTGAGGCAGTGTTTGGGGTGCACAACAAAATCATCAAGCCGGCAGAAACTGCACCGGACTGCGGGCTTCTGCCCGCCGCAGAGACTGCGGGACAGGGAGTTTTTTTGTATGAATATCTATCTGATCAGACATGGTCTCACGACCCCCGGCGAAGAGGGAAGATATCAGGGTTTTCTGGACGAAAGTCTGTCGGACAAGGGCAGGGCGCAGCTGGCGGAAGCTCCGCAAAAGCCATCCCATGTCTATGTCTCCCCGGCGAAACGCGCGCGGGAAACCGCCTCAATCCTCTTTCCCGGGGCAGAACAGATCTGTGTTCCCGGACTTTGGGAAATGAACTTCGGGGTTTTTGAAGGACGCACCTGGAAAGAGATGGAAAACGATGCCCGCTACCGCGAATGGGTGGACGGCATGTGTCTGGGCACCTGCCCCGGCGGCGAGAGCCGCGCCTCCTTCTCTGCCCGGGTCTGCAGGGCTTTTCTGGATGTTCTCGAAAAGGAAAAGGCCATAAAAGAAAATGCCGAAGCCCATGATCTGTCTGTTCCTTCCGCCGGAGAAGGACGCTTCGAAGAAGACATTTTCATCGTGTCCCACGGCGGTACCCAGATGGCCATCCTTGAGAAATGGGGACGTCCTGCCCGCGACTATTACAGCTGGCAGCGCCCATGCGGCTGCGGCTGGAAGCTGTCTCTGAAAGAACCTGAAACAAAGCCGGACTACAAAGATGAGCAGAAAAACCCCGACCCGGGCATAAAATTTTCAGATGACTGTAAAAAAAGTCCCGACAACTGCGGAAAGAATACAGATGACTGCGGGGAAAGTACAGATAACTGCGAAAAGAAACGAAATGAATGCAGAAGGAATACGTATAACAGCGGCTGCATGGAACTGCTGGTTCTGGAGGAAATAACTCTGACTCGCTGAAGAGGAGGATAGAAATATGCTTAAAAAAGCCGGTCTTATGGCTGCAGGCATCGTGGTCGGACTTGTGATCACCGGAGTGCTGATGGAGCAGGAACGGCGTCGGGAGGAAGAATCCTCCGGCGGCGCGGAAAAAAAGAACGGTCTCTACGCCGAGATCAGCGGAAACACCGTGCGCTTGTATGAATTAAAAGACGGGCATTTCTGCGGATATACCGAGACAAAAGTCTTTGAGAGCAGCGACAAGGCCATGGAATGGGTGGTCAAAGAGACAGATGCCAAGCTGATCATCAAGGGAGAGGACACCTGACTGCAGCCGGCAGGCACAGGATGACCACTGGCAGGCATGTCATTTACAGCTGCGGATGACGGCAGGCCTGCGGCTTGCAGAATACATTTACCGGCAGACTCAGCAGCAGCCATTTCAGGCAGAAAAGCCTGACCGGAATCGTTTGAGGAGACACAGCATATGAGTGCTTTCGGTCATTTTTATCTTGATAAGGAAAAAGACATCATCGTCGACCTCTTCATGGAGAGCGGTGCGCTTTCCTATGTGCTGCGCACCCCCAACCACTCGACGGGCAATCTGATCACCAACCTGGCAGACCTCTGCGGTCTCTCGATCAGCTTCGACGAGGACGGTCTCAAAGTGGTAAGGGGAGAGATCCCCTGCTATATCGACGACTCCAACAGAGCCGTCTATATTCTGAGGCTTGGCGACACCAAGGTTGCCAATATTTATCCCGACGGAACGATCGAGCGGAAGGCCTCCATTCCCGCCATCGCCAAGACCCTGATGAGCCAGACCAAAAATTATGACCTGGGCACCTGGCACACTCTGGTCAAGACATATATTCCGAGGGACTATAAATTCCGCACAGACCTCCACACCCACATGAACGCGAATCTGGATCCTGACATCCTGATCGCCCTGGGCATCCACCACCAGATCCGTTACCCCCTCTACTACATACGCAAACTGAAGCTGCGCTGTACACCAGAGCAGGAAAAAATTCTGTCCCGGCGGCGGGCTGTGACCGCTGAGCGCTTCGCGGATTCGCCTCTGCGCGGGAAATATCTGACCCGGAGGATCAACGACAACACCTTCATCAATTTCGCGGATTTCATCCTGGCGGACCCCGAAAACGCAGCCTATAACATTCCACTCATCCGTGCCTCCCTGGCTATCCTCAAGGACGGGCAGGCAGTCTTTTCCAATCTGGAAAAAGTCTACCTCTACCGCTATGTTTTTACCAAGGGCGTGCCCGCTGACGACCCTGTGGATCTGGGCAGATATCACCCCGTGCCGGACAGGGAAATCGCCGACGCACTGGTCCGTATGGAAAAAGACCGCGCCAACCCGGACTATGCAGGTTTTTCCCTGCTGCAGAACAAACTTCTCTGGGTCGCCAGAGGCTGTCAGAAGCGCGGGATCTGCTACATGGAAATCTCCGACACCGGGCTGGTAAAGCCCGACCAGGCAGCGTCGCTTCTGGGTCAGATCCATGAATGCATGCCCGCCATTATCCGGGATACGGGCGTCGTCCTCCGCTTTCTGGCTTCTTTCAGACGGATCCCGCTTACCATCGTCCGCGATCAGGTGGAACCCCAGAGGGTGGTCCAGGATCAGGTCCGGACTCTTCGCGCCGTTGCCTGCGATCCCTACGTGGCCGGATCCGACATCATCGGCGAAGAGATCAACGATATCCGTGACCTGAAGCCGCTGATCAAAGAGCTTGTCTCCATAGCCGGAGCGCATCCGGGTTTTGTCATCCGGATCCATGCCGGTGAGAACGACTCCCTCAAAAACAATGTGGCGGAGAGCCTGCGCTGTGTAAAAGATTCCCTGGCCCCCGGTCAGCCCATGCCCCCCGTGAGGATCGGACACGGCCTCTATACCGCCAACCTGAAATCCCGCAAAGGAAAACAGCTCATCGAAGATCTGAAGTCATCCGGCACCGTTCTGGAATTCCAGCTGACCTCCAATGTCCGTCTCAACAATCTCAGCATCCTGCGCCGGCACCCCCTGAAACAGTACCTGGCAAACGGCGTTCACTGTGTCCAGGGCACCGACGGAGGCGCCATCTACGGGACAGATTCCATCGATGAACAGCTGGCTCTGGAGCGCCTTCTGGACCTCTCCTTTGATGAGATGCTTGCCATGCGCAAGGCGGAGGACCGGGTGCTGGCAGCCTGCCTCGATACTTTCAGCCGCAAAAAGACTGCGTTTGCGAATCTCTGCGGAAATGATAAGCCGGAGGTCTACCTGGAAAAACAGATCCGGAAAGAACCCGTCCCGGACCGCCCCCTCATGATCGGCCGCGGCCACCTGGAGAGCCTTGCCTGTCTGGGAGACCGTGTCAGGGAAATGCCCAGGGACAAAGTCCCTGTCATTGTCCTGGGCGGCAGTTTCAACACCGACCGCAGGGCCACCCGCATGCAGGAATGGGCCGGGGAACTGCTGCGGCGCATTGTGAAGGGATCCGACCCCGAAAAGGTCTTTTTCGTGATCGGCTACAAAATGCTGGCCTATGAAAGAGAACTGGTCCGTCTCTGCGAGGACAGGTTCGAGATATTTGCGATCGTCCCCACACAGCTGACAGAACAGGAAGCCGCCAGGCTGAAAAAGAGCGGTGTCGGGATCCGCATCTCCATCGAGTCCGTCGGCATGGGCTTGTACAAGAGTTTTTCCTATGAAATCTTCAAGCGCCGCCCCTCGGTCGTCACGGCCCTGGACGGCAACTCAGCCGGCACCAACGTGATCCAGGAGGCCAGAAACGGCAAGCGCAGATCAAGGATCTTCGTCAACCGCCACGCTGTCAGCCTCTATTCCAAGGCACAGACTCTGCAGGGATACGCCGGGATCATAGACAACCCCGACGCGGCAGGCCGGATCCTCAGGGCAATAGACAGTGTTTGGAAAGAGATGCAGGAAGGTGACTGGTTCGTAGCCGATAAAACTACCACACAGTAAAAATCATCAGCGGGAATGTCCATACTGAAAACCACAGAGGAAAAAAAACTGAAAGCAACATCTGAGTATAATAGCTGAGCGCAATAATTGAGAGAAAAAATGAAGGGAATCGGAATTGACACCGGCGGGACCTGTACGGACGCCGTCATTTATGATTTTGAAAACAGCGAAGTGCTGGCTCAGGCGAAAACACTGACCACACATCAGGATCTGAAAATCGGTATCGGGGAAGTCCTGCGGCAGCTCCCGCAGGATCTGCTGAGGGAGTGCGGACAGGCGGCGCTGTCGACGACACTGGCCACCAACGCCTGCGTCGAAAATCTGGGAGGAAAGGGAAAAATCATTTTCCTGGGCGTATCCCGGAAAGTCTTCATGGATACATGGCGCAGCTATGGATTCCGCTCCCTAGACGACATCATGCTTGTAGACTGCCGCATTCTGCCTGATCCCGCAGGGTCAGAAGAACCCGACTGGGAAATACTGCGCAGCAGAATCCCGGCCTTTCTGGCGGACTGCGACTGCGTCAGTATCGTGCAGCTTTTCTCCGCGGACCACAATGGGGCCTATGAACTGCGGACCAGAGATATCATACGGGAATTCCCTCAGTTTCAGGACATACCTGTTATTCTGGGCAATACCCTCTTCGCCGACCGCAATGCCATCCGACGCGGTGCCGGCGCGCTTTTAAACGCCCGCCTGGTTCCCGTTATCCACGCTTTTATGGCCGCCATCAAAGAAGTCTTCACCTCCATGAACCTGGACATGCCCATCACTATCATCCGCAGTGACGGCTCCCAGATGTCGGATTCCTTCGCCCGGGAACGCCCTGTCGAGACGCTGCTGTGCGGTCCTGCCGCCAGCGTGATCGGCGCCTGCACCCTGTCTGATTCCCCCAATGCCATCGTGGTCGACATGGGTGGAACCACCACGGATATAGCCCTGGTCAAAAACCGCATCGTCAGACGGGCGGAAGCAGGCATACAGGTGGGTGACTGGAAAACTTTTGTCAAGGGGCTCTACGTCGACACCTTCGGTCTGGGAGGCGACACCCGTGTCTATTACGACCGCGGAGGCCGGGTCCGCCTGGGAAAAAACCGCGTTAAGCCTCTCTGCGTCCTGGCATCTGAATACCCCGGGGTCCTGGAAGAACTGCGGTCTCTCGATGCCTCAGGCCGTCTGAATATCATCCCTTTACATGAATTTTTTATTCTTCTGAGAGATATCGAAGACGATGGATCCGGACATTTTTTCAACAGTGAGCGCGCCCTCTGCCGCGTCCTGAAAGAAGGCCCCCTCTCCTACGAGAAGGCCTGTGCCGTCATCGGAAAAGATATTTATACCGCTGATTTCAGCAGACTGGAATCTGCCCGGGTCATCCTTCGCTGCGGCCTGACGCCCACGGATTTCATGCATATCCGCGGGGATTACAGCGCTTTTTCCACAGAGGCATCCATGCGGGCTGCCGCATTTTTCGTCCGCAGCTGCGAGGCGGAAGACATTGAATCCCTCGCCCGCACGGCCTATGACCTGGTGACCGAGCGCCTTTACAAAAACATCGTTCGGGTCCTCCTGACCACAGAGTGCGCTCCCCTCTCAAAAGAACCTTTTGACAAACAGCTGAACGACCTCATCGACTGCTCATGGCAGCTGGCGTATAAGGGCCGCAGAGCAAACAGCTGCTTCCTCCCCGCTATTTTTGAGACACATGCAAGGCTGGTCGGCGCGGGGGCCCCGACCCATATCTTCCTGCCCCGGGTCGCTAAAATGCTGGGCACAAAAGCAGTGCTCCCCGAACACGCGGCCGTAGCCAACGCAGTCGGCGCGATCACAGGACAGGTCACCTCCATCACTGAGGTCAGCCTCACCCCCCTTGCCGGCGACGACTACGGCGCCGTCGTTGTCGTCACCCCCCAGGCCCGCAGGACCTTCAATTCCCGCGCGAAGGCACTCTCCTTTGCAAAAAAGGAAGGCCGCAGAATCGCTGAGGAAAAAGCACGCTCCCAAGGCGCCAAAGGCAGCATTACTGTCCGGGAAGAAATCATCCGCAACGACTCTACAATGGGCTACGGAAAGATCTGGCTGGGCGATACCCTGCGCTTTACGGCTTCCGGAAGCACCATCCGGTAGATTCCTTTCCTTTGCCTTTGCGCCGTTGGAAAAAACTTTTCCCAGTACTTTTTTCCGATACTTTTCACGATCTCCCGAGACTTCCCGGAGGTTCAAAAAACAGGATAGAGGCGGCATCAAAGAACAGGATAGAGGCTGCCGCGCCGCCCTCTACCCCCAACCGGTCCTTGTCATAATCAGGACAGAGGCAGCCGCGCCGCCCTCTCCCCCAACCGGTCCTTGTCCGCTGCAAGGTTGAAAAATTCATTAAACGAGCCGTGTCATAAAAAGCGTGCAGTCCGTTCAATGTAATCGCCCGAACGAACCGCACGCTTTTCATAACAATTTTTTCATGGGCTGCCCATTTGTCGGGCAGCTCATTTCATTACAATTGATTTCATTACAATTGATTTCATTACAATTTTAATCCCCAGGCCTTCTCAATCTCTGCCCTTGTGATCCGCAGCTGTTCAATCTGCTTCTCGTTTTCGCCTCCCTGCAGGAGCTGCAGCAGGTAACCCTGCTCTTTCACTATAGTCCGGGTCACTTTCAGTTCCAGGTCAAAGGCCATACAACAGTAAGTAATCGTATTATCAAAGACGCTCTTTACCAGCTTTCTGGGCACACACTGATGAGCATAGACACAGTCCATCAAATCCTTACCCGCCTCGGGCTCATCTGTAAATCTGCTTCTTCCCGCTCCCGTGATATCTTCAAAAGGAGTGGTTGCGATAACCCTGAAGATATCTGTTTTATCGGCATCCCGGATCAGCTGACAGAAAAGGCGGGTGCGGGGATTCAGATCAGGCGGCAGAGCCAGCTTATTATGAAGACGCACAGCCGTCTCGCAAAGACTGCGCCATCCCTCCTGCAGCCCGTCTGTCGGATATCTGTCGATTAGCCCGTCTACAAACAAAATGTCCGCTCCCAGCTCAGCGTGATCCACAGAAAAAGCATCCACGAAGGTTCCGTATCTCCTCTCCTGTTCAAATCTCCCCGTATCATGCAGAATCCCGAGAAACCAGGCCAGATCGATATCGTCACTTCCCATCCCCAGCCCCTCAGCTATCATCTCCGCCGCCTTTGCGACACGGAAAGTATGGAGAATTTTCCGATCTATGTCTTTGAGCGCCTCGTTATAATTTTTCGTGTAGTTCTGAAAAACAGATACTGTTTCTATGTGATCAATCATGGTTCCCTCAACCTCTTCGGAGCTCACCCTGTAAAACCAAAATAAAACGGAGCAGATACGCCTCTGCCCCATCCTTTGTATGCGGTATCAAATCCCTTCCAGGTTTTAAAAACCCTCTTGTATGCGGCATCAAAGCCCTTCCGGGCTTTAAAAAACCCTCTTGCGGTATCAAACCCCTTTCGGGCTTTAAAAGCCCTCTTGCATGCGGTATCAAAGCCCTTCCGGGCTTTAGAAGACCTCCTGTTTCGTTCGAATAGAAATCAGATACATCCTGCCGGTATTCATGCGCCACTGAATCGCATCCTTTGTATACGGTTGTATGCGGTATCAAAGCCCTTCCGGGCTTTAAAAACCTCCTGTTTCGTTCGAATAGAAATCAGATACATCCTGGCGGACACGCTGTGTATGAGTGCTTAGACGTTCCCGGCGAAGCATATGAAGCGGTCGGGTCAAATGCCCGGCCCTCACGGCCGGGCATTTGTTGTCTACCTGTCCGAGTATGTCGCATCTTCAATGCGACATACGAGTTTAGACATTGCCCGACCGCTTCTTATGCGAGCCCTGGAACGTCTGCACGAAGGAAATGCGTGTCCAAAGGATGTATAATTTTCTCATGTCCAAAGGATGTATAATTTCCTCATGTCCAAAGGATGTATAATTTCTTATTTTCTTATTCTTTCACCACATCCGTCACTTTGACCTTGTGATCATACCATTTTCCTTTTTCACCGACAAGAGCGCAGTCAAACTCCTGGTCGATTGCGGGCACCGGAATATCAAATCCGAATACTTCTTCTGTCGTGCCGTCACTGTACTCCACCTTGTCGGTTGTGGGCTGTAGAATGGCTGCGCCCTCTTTCTGGGCATCCTCTGCAGTTCCGGGGAAGAGATTGAGGATCTTTTTGGAGACCAGGCTGACATGGATGGTCATCTTTCCGTCTTTCACGGTGAGGGTTCCTTTATCCTCTTTTGCCTCGTTCACATGGAACATGCTGCTGTCGGTGGTAAACGTCGCTGTATAGGTTCCGTCCTCAAGGGCTGCGCTTTCTGCTGCCGCCGCGGAAGTAGAGCCTTCCTCAGCTTTCGCTTCTCCGTTGATCACCTCTCCGGCGTGCTCGACATAAAGTGCCTGGACTTCCGGAATACGGCCAAGGCCTTCGATCTGGACATCGATCTTCTCGAAGCTTCCGTCGGCGGTAAACATGCTCTTCCAGGAATCCTCGTCGTCACCTGCCATATCGTTGTTGGCATGATCACCTGCCACGACCATCAGGGGGCGAAGGACCACCTTCTTGTAACCTGCCTTTTTGACTGCGGCAATGATATTTTCGCAGGAAGTCTCTTCGGGCTCACCTTCTACAGTTCCGATAAAAACATTCTTGTATCCCAGCTTGTCCATCTGAGTCTGCATCTGGCTGTAGGTCACTTTGGCAACATGTGCGGTCCCGTGTCCCATGAAGACAAAAGCGGTTCCGTCTTCTGCCGCCGCGTCAATGCTGTCAAATCCGGCAGCCTTGGCAGCCTCCGCCACGACTGCCTTCGCGACTGTTTCCTTGTCGTCATTGATAACCGTGGCGTCCTCGCCGACTTCGCCCAGAAGTGGTTCCGCAACCTTGACGGATTCAAAATCGCCTTCGACAGCCTTTACGGCTTCCATGAGTTCATCGTACTCAGCGCCGTGCATCAGGTGTGTGGGCTGGATCACGAGGTTCTTGACGCCGTTTTCCTTTGCGCGGGCAAGTGCCTGGTCCACGTTGTCAATGGCCTCGCCGTCGCGGGCCTGCACATGGTTGATGATGATCTGGGCTGTGAAGCCTCTGCGGACAGACCAGTCGGGATATGCCTCCTGCAGGGCCTTCTCAATCCCGCCGATATCTGTCGCGCGGCTCTCATTGAAGGAAGTACCGAAGCTCACGACCAGCAGTTCGTTCTCGCCGATCTCATCCGCATTGAGCGGATCATCCAGGGATGCGTCGCCCGTATCACGTCCGAAATAATCAGGGTCGGCTTCTTCGCCTTCCACCATAGCCTTCTGCTCATCTGTCAGAGCATCCCAGGCAGCCTTTGCAGCCGCAATGTCATCGTCTGTTGTCTCAGTGCGCTCCTGCACATAGATGGCATCGATCAGAGCTCCGCACTCTTTTGCCAGTTCTTCGTCTGTCTTGTCTGTGTCCGCTGCTGCATCCGCCGCGATCGGATCTGCCTTCATCGCGTCCCCGGCATGCTCGACATAGAGCGCCTGCACTTCCGGAATACGGCCAAGGCCTTCGATCTGGACATCAACCTTTTCGAAGCTTCCATCCGCTGTGAACATGCTCTTCCAGGAATCATCATCGTCACCTGCCATGTCGTTGTTGGCGTGATCGCCGGCCACGACCATCAGGGGACGAAGGATGACCTTTTTGTATCCGGCCTCTTTGACTGCCGCGATAATGTTCTCGCAGGAAGTCTCTTCGGGCTCGCCCTCAACAGTTCCGATAAAAACATTCTTGTATCCCAGCTTGTCCATCTGGGTCTGCATCTGGCTGTAGGTCACTTTGGCTACGTGTGCGGTCCCGTGTCCCATGAAGACAAAAGCGGTTCCGTCTTCTGCCGCCGCGTCAATGCTGTCAAATCCGGCGACCTTGACGGCCTCCGCCACGACTGCCTTTGCGACTGTTTCCTTGTCGTCATTGATGACCGTGGCGTCCTCGCCGACTTCTCCCAGAAGAGGCTCTGCCACGCGGACTGTCTCAAAATCACCGGCTGCCGCTGTCACGGCTTCCATCAGCTCATCATATTCAGCGCCGTGCATCAGGTGTGTGGGCTGGATCAGGAGGTTCTTGACGCCGTTTTCCTTTGCGCGGGCAAGTGCCTGATCCACGTTGTCGATGACCTCGCCGTCGCGGGCCTGCACATGGTTGATGATGATCTGGGCTGTGAATCCTCTGCGGACAGACCAGTCGGGATATGCCTCCTGCAGGGCTTTCTCAATACCGCCGATATCTGTCGCACGGCTGTCGTTGAAGGAGGTTCCGAAGCTCACGACCAGCAGCTCGTTCTCTCCGATCTCATCCTCATTGAGCGGATCATCCAGAGATGCGTCTCCCGTATCACGTCCGAAGTAATCAGGATCTTCCACCATGGCCTTCTGCTCATCTGTAAGCGCGTCCCATGCAGCCTTTGCCGCGGCGATGTCCGCGTCCGTCGTCTCAGTGCGCATCTGCACATTAAGTGCTTCGATCAGGGCGCTGCACTCTTTTGCCAGCTCCTCATCTGTCTTAGCGGCCTGCGCGCCTGTATCCGCTGCCGCAGCCATCTCTGCCCCTGTTTCCGCTGCGGGCGCAGCATCTGTCACTGCCACAGTGTCCGCCACGGGCGCGGCATCCGTCACTGCGCCGCTGTCTGCGGTGGAAACAGCCGCGTCAGTGCTCTCTGTCGTCTGGCTGGTATCTGTTGCCGGAGCGGTTCCGGCGTTGCTGCCGCAGCCTGCCAGAAGCGCTCCCGTGAGCGCAGATGCCAACAGGATTGCTGTCAATTTCTTTTTCATCCTTATCCTCCTGTTTTGAAACATTAATAGTTACATGATCTTTTTTAACAAATATGTTCTGAAACAGATTTGCAAAAACACCCTTAAACAATTTTACAAAATTGCCACGAAACTGATTTGCAAAAATGCCCTGAAACAGACAAAAGGCGGCTGGAGAGTGCCGCCTTTTATCTTATCTCATCACGTTAAAAACCGGGAATTTTTAACAGAGCTGACAATATGAACGAAGGCAGGAATAAGCGCTCCATTCCGGCCGGATCAATAAACGAGGCGGGATAGATGCGGCTCCGCCGCTCTCCGGCCCCCGGCCGGCCGTGCTCTCCGCAAGGCGGAAAATACGTTACACGGGCCGTGTCTTAAAAAAGAGGAGGCATTTCGCTGCAAACAACGCGAAAATGCCCCCGCAAATTCATCACGTCACCGCTGTTCCCACCGAACAGGGCATCCAGTCTGCATCTGCAGCAAGTATCCTGGCTTGGCTTCATCCTCCGTCCCGTCTTCCCGGAAAGAACTTCAGAAAATCTCAAATAATCTCTTCCAGTGACTCCCGCGGCATTGTTTTCACGGCGCCGCAGGCAGGGACTTTGTCTGCCTCACAGTAGCGGGGGCTGCTCCGGTTTTGAACCGGATTCCTTGTCAGGCTCCGAAGAGCACTGCAAATGCTTTTAAATTTTTGACTACCGGTATTATATCATAATCTGATCCCGATATTAGCAATTATTTTGAATGAATCCGGAAATTCATCAGAATCTCTGAATTCATGCCCTGAATTCATCAGTAAATTCATCCTGCATAGAACTCGTCCACGGCGGTAAAGAATGCCTGGATGTTCTCCCAGGGAGTCATGGGCGGAATATCACAGCCGGAGGAAGGAACGAAGTTCTTGTAGGAAGAGCACTTGCCCATCAGCTGCAGAACGGCCTCTCTGACATCCTCCGCAGTGCCGTTGCGGAATTTGCTGGAGGGATCCACATTGCCCATGGCGATCTTGTCTTCCGGAATCAGAGGCATCATGTCTGCCATGTCAATGGCATTGCCGAAGTGGAACATACGGCATCCATTGTTGATGATGGAGTCGATCTGGGGAATGACACTGTTGCCGCAGTTGTGATAGATCACCAGGAAATCATCCTCCTGAGTCGCGTCGACGATCTTCTTCATGTAATCACCGGAAAATTCCTGGGCAAGGTCGGGACCCAGCAGGCCTGCAAGAGGCTCCGCGATCACGACACCATTGGCGCCGACTGCTTTATAGGAATTGATATATTTGATGATGAACTGAGTGACCTTGTCCATCAGGATGTGGACCATGTCGGGCTCTTCATAGCAGTTGATCATGGCTTCTGTGACATCCATCAGTCTGCCCGCCAGGGAGAAAGGTCCGATCACGCCGGCGAAAACGGGGCGGTCTGTGATCAGCTTCGCGGCCTTTTCAATGGCGTCGATGTAAATCTGTGTGCGGCCGGCTCCGATCTCGGGGATCTCAAGCTCTTCCGCTTCTTCCTCTTCCTCCACGATGCTTCCGACGATGGTCGGAACTTCATCATCCGAAAAGACGACCTTGGAGCCAAATGCCTCTGCTTCCAGGGACAGGTCCATCATAGAGACAGAACCTAAGGCCTCAGGAGTGAGGTCCGCAACGATCTTCATGGCCTGTGCCTGCAGGTCGCTGGACTGCACCAGCTCTTTTACACTGATTCCCATCTTCTGGATGGCCGGGAAGGACAGGACCAGAAATCCCTGTTTCTTCTCTGCCGCAATCGCGTCGTCAACCCATTTCATCATATTGATCTTTTCCATGATCCGCCTCCTTGACGTTTAATCAGAAAAACAGCACCTCGTAGTTATTTTTTCGTTGTAGTTATTGTTTCATTGTAGTTATTGTTTCATCGTAGTTATTTTTTCATCGTAGTTATTTTTTCATCGTAATTATTTTTTCATCGTAATTATTTTTTCATCGCGATGCGCCTATTATATTGCCCACCGGATTTCGGTTTTCGGATTTTCTGTATGATATTTGGTAATTTCTTTGGCTTTAAAAAAGCCCTTTAAAAATACTGCTCCAGCCATATGATGATGCCAGGGACAAAAGGCGGTAAAAGCAGATCCGTATCGTGCTTCTGACCTTTACAGCATCATATAAGTCTGTAAGCCATGCCCATAATCACATGCAGGATATCATTTAACAGGCAGGATATCATTTAAAAAGAACGCAGCCTGTAAAGGTGACTGTATTTCTGCCGTAATAATAGGGTGTGCCCGCGCTTTTGCAGACATCGGTGACCAGGAGTCCGTAGGCCTCCATGGATGTGACTGCCTTCTCAGGAAAACGGCAGGGAGCATCGGGATAGGTGCATTTTTCGCACTGTCCGCAGCCTCCGCTTCCCATGGGCAGGAAGTCCTCTCCCAGTTCCATCAGGCGGTCGCAATAGGTGAATATCCTTTCCCGCTGGGTAATCTGAGCTTCCTCGGTCGCCTCCCCGTCGAATTCGTCCTCCATCATGGCAGTGGTCTGCAGGATGATCCCCCACTTGTACTTAGCCGCTTTTTTCCTGCTCTCCGCCAGGGTTCCGCAGGCCGGAGGGCAGGTCCAGAGTCTGCCGAAGTTGCCGCACTTATCCGCCCTGCACATATCCCGCACTTCCTTGAGGAACTTCAGATCCCTGGCCGCAAAAATGCCGAGTCCCCTGAAACCGGTCTCCTCAGCGAGCGCAATGGCAGCTTCTTTGGTCATGTTTTGTTCTCCTCGTATGCTCCGGACAGATTTATGTACCCCGGACAATCGGTCTGTCGGTCAATCGGTTAATCGCTCAGTCCTGCTCCGGGAAAAACATGTTGTCCATGTACAATTCGCTGAAGAGGGGGTTCTCGGCCAGAGAGGTTTCCTCCGATTTCTCCCCGACAGCGCGCATGCGCTCACGAATGTGGGGAGAGCAGGCCGCCATCACAGCGCCGGCAAGAGAGCTGTTGCCCACCGGAATCATCCTGTCAAGCAGTTCCTCAGGAAGGAGCCCGATGCCGACCGCCTTCTCCAGATTGATCTTCTGGCCAAAGCCGCCGGCTATATA
>JBGUNJ010000051.1:0-9418 GCA_045117315.1 Lachnospiraceae bacterium
ATGGACGGCCTGGAAGAGACGGCCACCGTGAAGCTGCCTAAGGGCGCGCCGGTGTTCAACCGCGACCTGGACGACACCATGGGCGCCAAGCCCATGAACTGCCCCAACGCGATGATGACCTACAAGCGGACGCTGCACTCCTACAAGGAGCTGCCCATCCGCTACAGCGAATATGACGTGCTGCACCGCAAGGAGAAGTCCGGCCAGATGAACGGCCTTTTTCGCGTGCAGGAGTTCCGGCAGGACGACGACCACACCTTCGTCACCGAGGACCAGATCGAGGCGGAGATCGCCGACATCATCGCCATCGCCGACGAGATCTACGCCACCTTCGGCGTCACCTACCGGGCCGAGTTCTCCACCCGCCCGGACGACTTCATGGGCGACATCGAGGTCTGGAACCGGGCCGAGGCCGCGCTGAAGAAGATCCTGGACGACAAGTACGGCGAGGGCGGTTATGAGATCAACGAGGGCGACGGCGCCTTCTACGGCCCCAAGATCGACCTGCAGATCAAGGACGCCCTGGGCCGCGAGTGGCAGTGCGGCACTGTGCAGCTTGACTTCCAGCTTCCCAGGAACTTCGAACTCACCTATACCGCCAACGACGGTTCCGAGAGAGTTCCCGTTGTCATCCACCGCGCTCTGTTCGGTTCCCTGGAGCGCTTCATCGGAATCTTGATTGAGCACTTCAAGGGCGCCTTCCCCTTCTGGCTCTCTCCTTACCAGGTGGGTATCGTTCCCATCCGTCTGGAGCACAATGAATACGCGAAGAAAGTCGCCAACAAGCTTGCCGCCAACCGCATCCGCTTCGAGGCTGACTACTCCGACAAGAATATGAAGGAGAAGATCAAATACTACAAGAACTTCAAGACTCCCTATGTCGTCATCCTGGGCGACAAGGAAGCGGAAGAGGGGACTGTCTCCCTCAACCTGCGCGGATCCAACAGACAGCTCAACAACATTCCGCTCGACACATTCATTGATATGTGCATGAAGATGAACAGAGAGCACAGCCTGGAACTGATCGACAGCCTCGAGCAGTAATTCCGCGGACTGCGGTCAATCTGTACAATCTTTTACAGCCTTTACAGCCTTTACAGCCTTTTACTGCCTTTACAGTCTGATCGGCCTGTTCAACCTTTTTAGTCTGTTCAGCCTGTTCAGGCAGCATGAAAGGCCTCGAAAAACAAAGCTTTGTATTTTCGCGAAAAACACCTCGTGTTTCAGGCTGGGTTGTAATAGTGGAAATTTTCAGAGAATTCTGTTAAATTATTATTGATTATTGACATGTTGGGCTTTTTCCAATATTGTTGTTACGGCTATTTTTCTACAGCAAACGTGCCGGAATTTGACTTGTGCCGGCTGATGGAGGAAAGCAGGGAATGACACCTGAGAAAATCAAAGAACTGAAGCTGTTTGCGAACAAGGGACGGATGTACATAGTCAAAGAAACCCATGAAGCAAAATCCGGCCATCCCGGCGGAAGCCTCTCCTCGATGGACCTGATGACATATCTCTATAATGTAGAGATGCGCATTGATCCGCAGAATCCCCAGGATCCGGACCGCGACCGTTTTGTCCTGTCCAAGGGCCACTGCGCGCCCGGATTGTATGCAGCGCTTGCACAGAGGGGGTATTTCCCGGAAGAGGATCTGATGACCATCAGAAAGATCGGATCCTATCTGCAGGGCCATCCCAACATGAATTCGACTCCGGGTGTGGAATTCTCCACAGGATCCCTGGGACAGGGATATTCGGCGGCATGCGGCATGGCCAACGCGGCTAAAAACGTCCTCAAAAAAGATATTAATGTGTACGCGCTTCTTGGCGACGGCGAGATTGAAGAGGGTCTTGTATGGGAGGCATCCGAGTATGCTGCCCACTATAAGCTCGACAATCTCTGCATCGCTGTGGACGTCAACGGTCTGCAGATCGACGGCTGGACCAAAGATGTCATGAACATGGAGCCCATTGACGAGAAATTCGCCTCTTTCGGATTTAATGTCGTAAAGTGCGACGGCAATGACTACGCGGAACTGGAAAAGGCTTTTGAATCTTTTCACGCCGCCAAAGGCAGCGGAAAGCCCACTGCTATTCTGATGAAGACTATCAAGGGGTTCGGTGTCTCCTACATGGAGAACGTGGCAGACTGGCACGGCAAGGGACCCAACGACGCGGAGTGCGCCCAGGCACTTGAAGAGCTGGAAGCTGTCCGCAAAAAACTCGAGGCAGAGGGACCTGAGATCTCCACCAGAGCGGAGACCGTGATCGAAGCCGGAAAAGAGGAGGAATGATAACATGGCAGAAGTGAAGAAAATCGCTACAAGAGAAAGCTATGGTAAAGCCCTCGTCGAACTCGGCGCGATCGACCCCAGAGTCGTTGCGATCGATGCGGACCTTGCCGGATCCACCAAGACAGGAATGTTTAAAAAAGCCTATCCCGACAGGCATTTTAACTGCGGCATCGCGGAATGTAATGTGATGGGAACAGCGGCTGGCATGGCTGCGATGGGACTTATTCCCTTTGCTTCCAGCTTTGCCATGTTTGCGACCGGACGCGCCTATGAGATCATCCGCAATTCCATCGGATATACAAGGCTCAATGTCAAGATCTGTGCCTCTCACGGCGGCATTTCCGTCGGTGAGGACGGCGCCTCCCATCAGTGCTGTGAAGACTTCGCCCTGATGAGGGTCATTCCGGGCATGCTGGTCATGTCTCCCGCGGATGACGTTGAGGCCCGTCAGATGGTCCGCGCAGCCTACGAGTATGACGGACCGGTCTATATCAGGCTGGGACGCGCCGCGATCCCGGTGTTCCACGATGAGGAAAACTACAAGTTCGAGATCGGCAAGGCTGAGATCCTCCATGAGGGAACAGACATCTGCATTATCTCCAACGGTGTCCTGACCTATGAGGCCCTCAAGGCGGCGGAGACTCTTGAGAAGGAGGGTATTCACGCCCGCGTTCTCAACATGGGAACGATCAAGCCTATCGACGCGGACGCTGTCGTGGCGGCTGCAAAAGAATGCGGAAAGATCATCACCGCGGAAGAGCACAGCGTGATTGGCGGCCTGGGCGAGGCAGTCTGCTCAGTGCTGGCGGAGAAATATCCCGCGCCCGTGCGCCGCATCGGACTTCAGGATGTGTTCGGATATTCCGGCCCTATGGCCCAGCTCATGGTGGAGTTCGGACTGGATGAGACCAATATCGTGAAGACTGTGAAGGAGTTCCTCGCCGAGTAAAAAAGATGGGGGAAAAGGACGAGCCTTCGCGGGACTTATCCTTAGGACAGAAAAGTTCTTCACGCGGATGTACTAAGACTTGCATATGCTTCAGGCGGGCACCTTCCGAAACTCGCATTTCGTTTTGAAGAAACGAAATGCTCAGACATGCGGAAGCATTTTTCCGGCTATGAGAGCCGGAAAAATGGCCCGCCTTTCTCATATGCTTCGTCAAGTACATCCAGGCGTTCATCTCATTCTGTCCGCCAGGATATAGTCCCGCTCCGGCTCTGACTGTCCCATTGTCCCGCGCAGTTGCATTGCTTCGACTCTGCCTGCCCTTTTTTGTGCAGAAGTCCCATGCAGGAGAAAAGCATTATGTTTGTGAACGCACGATCATAACCACAAATATGAAAAACCCTTTTACCGGATGAAGATCAGGCCGGTAAAAGGGTTTTTTAGTGGGGAATGTTGAATTCTGCCAAAAAGATTTCCAAACAGAGTGTTCGTGGGGCGGAGCTCTTTGCTCCGCCTGAGGTTTTTATCCCCGGGCGTTGAAGTTCATGGGGCGGAGCTCTTTGCTCCGCCTGAGGTTTTTATCCCCGGGCGTTGAGGTTCATGGGTCGGAGCTCTTTGCGCCGTCTGAGGTTTTTATCCCCAGGCGTTGAGGTTCATGGGGCGGAGCTCATGTGCCCCATTTGAAGTTTTTATCCCTGGGCGTTGAGGTCGTAGTCCACGTAGCAGACGTGGGTCTCGAGGAATTCTTCCAGGCCGAGTTCGCCGTCGTCGCCGCCCAGGCCGGACTGGCGGACGCCTGCGTGGAAGCCCTGGAATGCTTCGAAGTGTTCGCGGTTGACATAGGTCTCACCATAGTGCAGCTCATTGAGGGCGCGCATGATGATATCCCAGTTGGTGGAATAGATGGAGGAGGTCAGGCCGAAAATGCAGTCGTTGGCTTTTTCGATCACCTCATCAAAAGTCTTAAAGGTCGTGATTGGAAGGACGGGTCCGAAGATCTCTTCAGTCATGATCCTGGTGCCGTGTGCGCAGCCTGTGATGACAGTAGGTTCATAGAAATAGCCCTTGCCGTTTACAGTTGTGGGATGTCCGCCGCAGCATACCGTCGCGCCGTCAGCGATCGCACTCTTGACCAGCTCATCGACGTGCTGCTGCTGTGCCTTGTTGACCATGGGGCCCATGTCGAAGGCACCTTCCAGAGGATTGCCGTAGGTGGTCTTCTCAAAGCGGGCGACGATCTTTTTGACAAATTCCTCGTAAATGCCTTCCTGCACATAGATGCGCTCTGCGCAGTTGCAGGCCTGGCCGGTGTTGATGATACGGGAATTGTAGACATGCTCGACTGTTTCATCCAGCTTGCAGTCGTTCATTACGATGACCGGAGCCTTGCCGCCCAGTTCCAGAGAGACTTTTGTGACGTTGGCGGCGGCTCTTTCCATAATCTTCTTGCCGGCTGCCGTAGATCCCGTCATGGAGACCATCTGTACTTTGGGGCTGGAGGCAAGCATGTCGCCCACAACGGCGCCGGATCCGGTGATCACGTTGATGACGCCCTTGGGAAGGGAGCTCTTCTCAACCAGCTTCGCGAACTCATAGCAGCCGTTGGGGGAGTCACTGGAGGGTTTAAGTACTACTGTGCAGCCTGCCATCAGAACAGGAGCAACTTTACGGCCGATCAGGAAGAGCGGGAAGTTCCAGGGCATGATGCCTGCCACGACTCCGAGGGGCATCTTGTACATGAAAATATTTTCGTTAGGCCGGTCGGAGGGGATAATCTGTCCCTTAATATGACGGGCCATTTCCGCAAAATAGTTGAGATATTCTGTCAGCCATCCGGCTTCGTCCATGGACTGTGCCAGAGGCTTGCCCATTTCTTCCGAGTTGGTCCTTGCGAACAGCTCGCGGTTGTCTGCTACCAGCTGTGCAAGCTCACGGATGTAGCCTGCACGCACAATGGGCGGCGTTTTTGCCCACGCTTTCTGCGCGGCAGCTGCCGCGTCTATCGCGGCCTCTACGTCAGCCGCTGTGGCTTTGGGCACTTCAGAGATCACCTCTTCTGTCGCAGGGTTGATGACCTGCAGCATTTCGCGGTCTCCGTTCGGAATGAACTCGCCATTGATAAACAACTCGTACGTTCTCATGATAACCTCCCGTCTGAAAAAATGGTGACAATCCTGCTGTTCGCAGGGGGTGCAGGGGGTCTCTGCAGATAATGGATAATCCGGGTGAACAGCAGAAAAACAACGGGTGCGGAAAGCTGCTGTAAATCACAGTTTTCCTTCAAAACCATACTAAAATTGTACGTCTGCTTTGATGATTTTTCAAGAATTGTATGACTAAATGGCGCTAAAAATCTTAATTGTCACGAGAACAAGCACCTTTAAAAGGCGTGTTTTTGTGGCTCTCCTGCAGCGCTATAAAAAACTATATTAAATGGCCGGATGACAGAAAAACAGATATATGGTATGTCGGTGAGGGCAGAAAAGTGTCTTTATTGTGAGGATGAGGACAGAAAAATGATTCTATCGTATGTCGGCGAGGATAGAAAAGAGTCTTTATTGTGTGGCCTGATAACAGAGAAAAGACTTTGTCGGACGTACCTGAGGATAGAAAAACCCCTTTACCGTGTCCGGTAAAGGGGCCAGGTTGATAAATTATTATACGTTTGGCAGCCTGTTTTGCAGATTGTATTTACAGTCTAAGGGCGGCAAGAATTTAAGGCCGGTCAGAGTTTGAGGCCGGTCAGGAGTGTGTAGGCCTCTTCGTATTTATCGATGGTCTTGTCGATGACGTCCTGAGGAAGCTTGTAGTCACTGTCGGGATTGGCCTTGAGCCAGTCGCGGACAAACTGCTTGTCGAAGGAAGGCTGGCCGTGGCCGGGCTCGTATCCTTCGGCGGGCCAGAAGCGGCTGCTGTCAGGAGTGAGCATTTCGTCGCCCAGGACGACGTTGCCCTTCTCATCCAGGCCGAACTCGAACTTGGTGTCCGCGATGATGATGCCGCGTGTCCTTGCGTATTCCGCGCACTTTTTGTAGAGGGCGATGGTGCAGTCGCGGATCTTCTCAGCGTACTCCCTGCCCTTGCCGGGGTAAGCTTTCTCCAGAACCTCGACGCTCTGTTCGAAGCTGATGTTTTCGTCGTGGTCGCCGATTTCGGCCTTGGTGCTGGGGGTGTAGATGGGCTCGGGAAGCTGTGCGCATTCCTCAAGTCCCTCGGGAAGCCTGATTCCGCAGACAGTGCCGTTCTTTTTATAGCTCTCCCAGCCGCTGCCGGTGATGTAGCCGCGGACGATACATTCGATAGGAAGCATTCTCAGCTTCCGGCACATCATGCTGTTACCGTCGAAGCGGTCCTGGCGGAAAAATTCAGGCATGTCGCTGACATCTGTGCTGATCATGTGATTGGGCAGGATGTCTTTGGTGAAATTGAACCAGAAGCGGGACATCTGGGTGAGGACGGTTCCCTTTTTGGTGATTTTATTTTTCAGGATCACGTCAAAAGCGGAAATCCTGTCTGTCGCGACCATGATGAGGCTGTCGCCCACATCGTAAATCTCACGAACCTTGCCTTCTTTGACGGGGGTGTATTCTTTCATCGTATCTGAACTCCTTTCGAAATAATATCCCATCTGTGCGCGCTGCGGGCAGATACCGGATTCTCAATAGAATATGGTCATTTTAACACAGTTTTTCCATAAGTGGGAGAAAACTCATTATTTTTCACGCTTTCCAAAGCATGCCGCTCGTCAGAGCGGCACCCTGAAGCGTTTTCACAGAGGCAAAACAGTGCAGGATTGCAGGATGTTTGCGCCGCTTCGCGACAAAATCATCAGGATTGAAAACCTGGCGGATTGAGTAATGACACATAAGACCCTCATGCATCAACCACTGGATTAAAAATATTGGCAGATTGAGAGGTGTTGTGTTTTAATACAATTAAGCAGATAAATATTTACAGGAAAATGAGAATTACGCAGAAAGATATTTACTGGAAAATGAAAATTCAGCAGAAGAAGTATACAGAGAAATTTTTTTAAACAAACAGAAAAACAGATAAATACTGAAATATTGAACAAAACAGATGATGTGTATCTGGGAGGAGGAATGCATGGGTGTTATTACATTTGTTTGTGCGGGTCAGATGAATTCGGCGATCACGTTTCCGGCTTTTGAGAACGGACATGAGGTGAGGCTGGTGGGATCTCCCCTTGACAGGGAAATCATCGACCGGCTGCGTGCTGACAATTATCACATTACTTTGAAGAGGACTCTTCATGACGGAATCAAATATTACCAGATTGAGGAACTGGCTGAGGCCCTGGATGGGGCGGATCTGATCCTGGGCGGGGTCAGCAGTTTCGGCCTGGACTGGTTTTGCGATGAGATTCTGCCTGTGCTCCCGGAAGAAGTGCCTCTGCTGACTGTCACCAAGGGAATGGTCGATCTGGAGGATGGCACTCTGGTCCCCTATCCCTATATTTTTGAACAGCGTCAGCCAGCCGGGAAGCACATCTGCTTCAATGCGATCGGCGGTCCCTGTACCAGTTACGAACTTGCTGACCACGATGACAGCCATGTCGCGTTCTGTGGGAAGGATATGGAGACTTTGAAGCAGATCAAGGCTCTGCTGGCGACTGATTATTATCACATCAGCCTTTCCACGGATGTTCTGGGAGTCGAGTGCGCTGTCGCAATGAAAAATGCCTATGCCTTGGGTGTCTCGCTGGCTGTCGGCCTTGCGGAAAAAAGAGACGGCAGGATCGGAGCTCTTCACTATAATTCCCAGGCTGCCCTTTTCGGGCAGGGCGTGAAGGAGATGATACAGCTGCTCAAACTGATCGGAGGAGGTCCCGAGAATATTATTCATGGGGCGGGGGACCTCTATGTGACCGTGTTCGGCGGGCGCACGCGTAAGATCGGGACTCTTCTGGGCAGAGGTCTGTCATTTGACGAAGCCATGCAGGAGCTGCAGGGGGTTACACTCGAGTCCATCGTGATCGCGACCAGAACAGCAAGGGCAGTGAGAAAGCTGGCTGCAAGGGGACTTGTCAGTCTGGATGATTATCCTCTCCTGATGCACGTGGATGAGATCATCAACCAGGGAGCAGAGGTCAATATCCCCTGGGAAAAATTTACAACATGAATCGTCCCGGGGTGCGGGACGCGTATAACATCAGACCTTACAGAGCGCAATGTTTATCTTCTGAATCGTCCCCGGGTGCGGGATGCGGATAATATGTATGGGTGAGACAAGGCGGCAGAGCTGGCATGAAGCAGTGGTGATATAAATGGCAAATGAAAACGGAACCTGGATTATGAAAGGACTGGAATGGGACAATCCATATCGGATTCGTTCCTGGCGCGAACTTATCAACTGGATCAATGAAGTGGGATTTCTCCCGCTTTTTGCCAATGAGGTGCCGGGCTTTTCGGCGGAGGAGCATGTTTCGCCCCTTTTCTGGTGGACCGGAGATCCGGAGCAGGATCCATGGGAGTGGCGGGAGATCATCCCTGCGACCGGGGAAGTGGCCTACGGTAAATTTTTTAACAACAAGACAGGCTTTATCTCCAGGGAATGGTTTCCATACTTCGCCAATGCCCGCCGGGATGGCTACGATTTCGATTCCGCCTGGGAGGACGGACTTATTCAGCGCAGGCAGAAGGCCATAATGGATATTTTTGAAGACGGAGGCATGCACCCGGGCTTTGAGCTGAAACCGGCAGCCGGATTCGGAAAAGACGGTTACAGGAATTTCGAGGGGTGTATGACAACGCTTCAGATGAAGACTTATCTGATCATTCGGAAATTCGAATGCAGACGGAATAAAAGGGGCCAGAGTTACGGAATGGCGGTTTCTTATTACCAGACGCCCGAGGAACTGTGGGGCTATGACCATGTGACCGGCGCCTATAAAGAGGAAGCGGTGGTCTCAGCCGGGCGCATTTACCAAAGAGCCCGGGAGCTGTTTGGAAAAGGCTCCCGGATTTCTGACGCGGACCCGCTCAGCAGAGACAGGAGCGAAGCGGAAATTGACGCAGCTCTGAGGAAAATACTTCGCTAGGCCTCATGTATTCAGATATAAAAAGTTATTAAAACACATTCAAGACTCGCTCGCGAGTCTTGCGCGCCGGATGCGGGTTGACATGTCTTGTTTTTCAAAGACATGTCAACATCTTCC
>JBGUNJ010000052.1:0-16218 GCA_045117315.1 Lachnospiraceae bacterium
TTTGTCCATGGACATACAAAGGCGTCCCCGGAAGAGATCCTTGACAGTATACATGGCTACGAATTCATTGGGGTCCAGCGAGACAACCTCGAGATCATCAGCATGCACCTGGAAGACATCAAAAAGTACATTGCCCTTATCGATGAAAAGCTCGCTTACTTCCGTAAGAAGTATGCATCCATCATAGGGCATCTCTGCACTATCCCCGGCATATCTACGGAATCTGCCCTGTATATCCTCGGGGAGATCGGCGTGGACATGTCCGTGTGGAATGACAGCAGGTCCCTTTCCTGCTGGGCGGGCCTCTCTCCTGCGAACAATGAAAGCGCAAGAAAGAAAAAGTCCACAAAAATAGGGAAAGGCGGTCATTACCTGAAACCGCTGCTTGTGCAGTGCGCACTCGCATCATTAAAGAGCACAAGGAAACAGCCCTATTTTTACCACAAATATCAGACGCTGAAAAAGCGCCGCGGCCATAAAAAGGCCATTATCGCCATTGCCAGGAAGATGCTCGTGTCGATCTATCACATGATCAGGGACGACATGGATTTCCTTCCGGTTGACTTTGAGCAGACCGTCGTACAGAGGCAGAGACCAAACGAGCTGAATCTCGAAAAAGTCGTCGCATTCCTGGGGGAGCAGGGGGTCGATGACAATATCATCCGTCAGGTTGAGCTGCAGTGTTCCAGGCAGGAACCTGCAAAGGACAAGGGTTCCAAAGACGATACGCCGAAAAAAAGAGCACAGAAAAAGCAACCCGAATCCAACACAGTGGCAAAAACCGCGAAAAGAGGAGGTCCCCGCAAGTCTTCCAGGACGAAAAAGGAATCTCCATCCACTCAACCAGAGGCTGCTACAGCGTAAGATCAGATTGCTGTAGCTGATTATACTATACTTGGCGTATTTTGTAAAAGTATCCTTTGTTTTCAAGGGACTTTGGTTTGTGTACCCAAAATTCGGCAATCAGTTAATGATTGCATTCATACTTGTGGCCATGGGCAGGTGCCCGCAAACATATATGATTAAAGCCACGCACTGCTTCGCGCGTCCCGCGCTCTCACAGTGCTCCACACATTCGCATTCTCGATCTTTTTTGCGCATTCTGCGCAAAAAATCTCTACATGCTCATGTGTGGGCGCTCGGAAAATGTCCTCAAATGCTCGAGCGAGCTCGGCATTTGCGGCCGCTTTCCTCGCTGCTTTAATCATACTTTTTCCCACAGACCTGTATCCTGAGCGCTGATCAGGGCATCGGAGACCTTGCAGGCCTCGAGGCCGTCGACAGTGCCGGGGCCGGGCTCTTCAGTCAGACCGCGCAGGAAGTTGATCCAGTGCTGCAGTTCGTTCCTGTAAGCAGTAACGAAGCGGTTGGTCCAGTCTTCCGGAATGGCGGATCCAAGGTTCAGATAAGAGCGGACCAGGGGCTCCGCGGCGACGGGCAGTCGGATGGTGCCTTTCTCGCAGACCAGCTCGCACAGAATCTCATATCCGTAATAGCAGTTACCGGAGACTTCGACATCGATGAGGACGCCGCTTTCGGATTGCATGAGTACCAGCTGGGGATCCTTCAGTCCGGGTTCCGCAAAACATGTGGGGCGGGGAAAGCGGACGGAAACGTCTGTGAGGTTCTCACCCAGGAGCCAGCGGCAGATGTCGATCTCGTGGATGGCAATGTTGGTGATGTGCTGCTGTGTGGTGTGCCCCTTGGGGTGTTCACGGGTACGGCTGATGCAATGGATCATCAGGGGTGCGCCCAGCTTTCCGGAATCCAGAATTTCTTTCATTTTGATATAATCGGGATCAAAGCGGCGCATGAAACCGATCTGCAGAAGGCGTTTTCCGGCCGCCTTCTCGGCAGCGGCGACTTTTTCTGCATCCTCCAGAGTGGTGGCCAGAGGTTTCTCGCAGAAGACGGGCTTGCCTGCTTCGATGCATTTAATCGCAAGATCTGCGTGGGTGCCGTCCCAGGAGGCAATAATGACTGCATCGACATCATCGGCATGGATCAGATCCTCTGCGCTGGCGGCGGCAGCGGCGCCGTATTTTTCTGCAGTTTCCCGGGTGCGTTCTTCATTGATGTCATAAACTCTGGACAGAACTGCGCCGTTCACATAGTTGGCCAGATTTTCTGTGTGGGTTCCGCCGATATTGCCGCAGGCGCCGAGTACCCCGACACGGATGATTGTATTTTCAGACATTTTACAACTCCTTTATATTCAATAAAGCAGGCTTTCCTTTTATCAGATGGTTCGGATCATATGATTGGATCACCATCGGGTGGTTAAGCCTTTCCTTTCAGATAGGCCTCGTGCAGCTGCAGGCAGTACTGCAGGCTCATGGTGCCGTCATGGGCTGTGATCTCGGGTTTGCGGCCGGTGCGGATGCAGTCGACGAAATCATTGATCTCGCCCTCAAATGCGTCCCGCCAGCGGGCAAGGAAGCTTTCCTGGCACTCCTCCACGAAGCCTTCCTTTTTGAAAGAGGAAAGATAGTTTTTGCGGGGGACGGAATTGACGCGCAGGGTCCCCTTTGTGCCGACGATCTCGCTCTCGACATGGCTGCAGGTGGCTGTGCGGCCGACCTGGATGAAAGCGGTCGTATTGTTGTCGAACTTTGTCAGTGAGAAGCCGTTGTCATAGTCATTGTAATCGGCCAGTTCCTTGCAGACATAGGCGTCACCGGTAGCAAAGCATTCCACGGGGTCTCCCTCCAGGAACCAGCGGGCCAGGTCGGTGTCATGGCTGCCCATTTCAATGAACCAGGGCACGTAGATGCCGTTTTTGACGCCCTCCAGATGATTGGGCAGAACGGTGTCCGGGTCGAGGGATACGCCCTTGAAAAGGATGGGGGTACCGATCTCGCCGGCCCGGATTTTTTCCTTTGCCTCCGCGTAGGAAGGGTCGAAGCGGCGCATAAAACCGACGGTGAAGAGCTTTGTCCCGTTTTCCGCGACAGCTTTTTCAATCTCTGCGCAGTCTTCAAGAGTCTTAGCCAGGGGCTTTTCGCAGAAGATGTGTTTGCCGGCCTTGCAGGCGGCCAGGCAGGCTTCCTTGTGCTGGGCAGCGCCGGTTGCGACGACAACGGCGTCGAGCTCGCAGTCCTCCAGCATCTCATTGATGCTGGTATAGCCGTTGGGAACATTGAACTCTTCCTGGACAGCCTTGATCTTGGAAGGGGTCCGTGCACAGACGGCGACGACCTCCGCATAAGGATTGCGCTGCAGGTTGGTCATGTGCATCTTTCCCATCATTCCGATGCCGATGATACCGAAACGAATTTTTTCCATGGTAATCTCCATTCCGGAGCGCTCTGCGCGACAGGGCGATGAGAAATCCGCGAATTCGGTTTCTCTACTGCCATCAGGGCTGTTTGCGGCGCTCCGATACAAACAGCTGTGTAAAAATCAGCACAGCAGTGTGATTTCTTCTTTCTATTTTCAGATGGATGCGGTCCTGCGGATGTAGTCCCTGGCCATGCAGGCATATTCAAAAGGATTGGCTTTAGCGGGATCCTGCTCAGCCTCTACGATGAACCAGCCCTCGTAATGGGCTTTGCGCAGAGCCTCGAAGACGCCGGGGTAGTCGACGCAGCCGTCGCCGGGAATGGTAAAGCAGCCCTCCAGGACAGCTTTGCGGAAGCGGTAGCCCTCTTTGTAGGCAGTCTCCATGCGGTCGGGTCGGATGTCTTTGAGGTGGACATGGCCGATGCGGGGACCGAACTCCTGCGCAGCGCGCACGGCGTCCTCTTTGGCAAAGGTGAAGTGTCCTGTGTCAAAGCAGAGCCAGACATAGCGGGGATCGGTGTTGTCCATGAGTCGCTTAGTCTCATCAAAAGTCTGGACCACGGTCGCCATATGGTGGTGGAAGCAGAGCTTGAAACCCCGGTCAGCGGCGATTTTGCCGAGCTTGTTGAGGCCGGTGGTCAGCAGTTCCCACTCTTCGTCTGTTGCGATGGGCTTGTTGTCTCCGAACATGGAGCATTCCTCCGCGAACAGGCAGCGGGTGAGCTCACAGACATTGATGCGGCTTGCGCCGACAGCCTCCAGGAAGTCAAGCTGGCGGATAAAGGCCTTCTCATTCTCTTCGTAAGGCGTGGAGCAGAGGAAGGAAGAGAACCACTGGCTGGCGATCTTGATACCCCGAAGGTTCAGGGCCTTATTGAGGACTGCGGGGTCAGTCGGGAACTTGCCGCCGACTTCCGTTCCCTGGAAGCCCGCGAGTGCCGCTTCGGAAATCATCTGCTCAAAGGTGAGTTCGCCGCCGAGCTGCGGCATATCGTCGTTGGTCCACCCGATCGGGGCGATGCCGAGTTTGACATTGTTGAACATAGTTGTTTTTATTACCTCCGTTCACAGCTGCGTATGCTGCAGCAGGTTGTATGATGAATCTGGTCACAACGTTCTGTGGTCAGCACTTCTCCCAGGTCTTGCTCTCGAGGGAGCGCTCGACTGCATCGACGACACCGTCGACCTTTGCGCCCAAGGCAAAGTTGCAGAAATAAGGCTTGCCTTCCATGGCTTCCATCAAGGTATGGGCCTGCAGGGTCTTCATGTCGTCAAAGGCGATGGCGATGCCGCCTGCGGGCTGGAACCACTTGAAGCCCTTATGCTGAGGATTGAGCAGAACGGTGCGGAAGCCGCAGTCCCTGCCGTTGTCGATGTCCGCATCCGCCTTGAAGTAGACCTGGACCTCGCACATGCGCTCCAGGTTGTAGACGACGCTTCCCTCGGTGCCCTGGATCTCATAGTAGAAATAGTTCTTGCGGCCGGTTGCGACGCGGGAGGAGGAGAAATCTCCGATAGCTCCATTCGCGTACTTGACCAGGAAGGTGATGAGGTCGTCGTTCTCCACCTTCTGCATCTCGGTGGAGCCGGCTTTTGCGGGGCGCTCCGGGATGACAATGGATTCAACACCCATGACCTCTGTGATGTCGCCCAGAAGGAACTGGGAGACGGAGAGCAGGTGGCAGCCCAGATCGCCGAGGGCGCCGGTGCCGGCCAGTCTGCGGATGTGCCTCCATGCGATCGGAATGGAGGGATCCAGCAGCATATCCTGATCATAGGTTGCGTGGACACGCATGATGCGTCCCAGTTTTCCGCTCTGAATGAGGTCGTGGACATACTGGTTGGCGGGATTCATGACATTGGAGAAACCGCAGTAGTTGACCAGGCCCTTTGCCTCCGCCAGATCGGAGAGTTCCCTGGACTCCTTTGCGGAAAGAGAGAGGGGCTTCTCACAGAAGACGTGCTTGCCGTGCTCCAGTGCGTACTTGACCATCTCGTAGTGCATGGAATTGGGGGTCGCGACATCGACCAGATCCACATCCGGATCCGAGGCGACTGCCTTCCAGTCATCTGTATAGCGGCGGTAGCCGTTGGCTTTTGCGAATTTGGCGGCGAGCTCCTCATTGACGTCGGAGACCACTTCAAATACCGGAAGCTGGTCGCCGAAGATCATACCCGCGTTGTGGAAGGAGGTCGTGTGCGCCCTTCCCATCCAGCCGCCGCCGATCAGGCCGATTCTGACTTCTTTTCTGCTGTTTTCCATTGTCTTACCCTCCTCGTAGATATTCTTTGTTTTTACCTGCTTTGTTAAATGACTGATTTTGAATGACTGATTAATATGAAACTTTGTTTTGTGGTCTGTTGTTAGTGATTGTTAATGAAATGATACGGGTCAAAGGTTATCCGCTGGCTCTGAGCCCCGTCAACCACATTCTGACCTCGGTGTCATGAAATGCCGCCGGAAGGTAATGTCAAAAAATAATATTGCATTATCAAAACATTACTTTCCGGATGAGTGTATCGTTTTATTGAATATTTGGTTGTTGCTTGTTTTAATGGGATTTTACCAAGAGGTGTTCATGACGTCACTGCAAGTTATTGACGCAAAATATCAAAAAATGATACTATTAAGAGGCTGGGTTTGTGTTTGCGCAGACAGTTGGATTTATGAAAAGCCGGGGCAGGTACAGAAAGGTCTGAATATATGCATGCCAGAAACAAAAATAAAAACCCCGGCTGCGGCGGCTGACGGCGGCGAAGCAGGGGAGACGAGATGGTGATTTCCATTCTGATCATGATTGATACGTCACACTTCTGTGCTTATGAAAGGAAACAGAAATTGAAAGGAAACAGAAATGATCATAGACCAGGGCGTACTGGACGATTCTCTCCGCTTTTTTCATGAGGCGGACCCCTTTACCAAAGAGAATCTTTTTTATATTGAGCGAGCGGGGATCTACCACTGTGACAGCACGTATCAGTTTGCCCGCGAGGCCTCGGAGATCAGAACCTGCCAGATGATCCTGGTGGAGGAGGGCTGCCTGCAGATGCAGTACGGCGGAGAACAAAAAGAAATGTGCCCGGGAGACATGATCCTGATGCATCTGGGAGAACCCCATCTGTACCGGACAGCCGGGGCGGAGGTGCGCATGATCTGGATGCATATGGACGGGCGCGGGTGCCTGCCCTATGTGCGTCTGATCACCGGCACAGGCGGAAACACCATGAAGCTGCGAAGATATCCGGGCGTCCGGGAGATCCTGGACAGAATCTTTATTCTGCTGGATAAGAGCGACGGGATGGACCCCCATGAGCTTTCCGTGTGTGTCCACTATTTCTTTTCTCTGATGATGCGCTCCGCCCAGGAACGCTTCGAGACGGAGATCGAGAGATCCATCCGGGAATCTGCCGCCTACATCCGGGTCCACTATGCTAAGGAGAATCTGTCGGTTCCGCATCTGGCAGGCCGGGAAGCTATGAGTGTCAGCTACTATGTGCGGAGCTTTCGGAAAATTATGGGGGTCACACCGCACCAGTACATTCTGCAGGCCCGCATCAATGCGGCCCGGGAGCTTCTGGATACAACGTCCCTGAGCGTGGAGACCATCGCGGAGCACAGCGGCTTCTGCAGTGCATCTCATCTGATCTCGGCTTTCCGGAAGGAAACCGGCATGACACCCTTGCAGTTCCGCAACCTATGGAGATAAAAGAATCATTCGGGAAGGGGATAATATGAGCAGAGAAAAAACAGACAAGGGATTCTGCCCTGAAAAGATCAATCTGCACATACACTCAACATTTTCTGACGGCACAGACACGCCGAAACAGATCCTGGCGCATCCCCCTTACGGGAACGGCAGTCAGATGATTGTCGGAGAAGAACTGGAAAAGCGCGTGAAGCGCCTGATTGAATATGGTCTGCAGGGCCTGGAGGGTTTCTATTCCCGATATCCTGCAGAACTTCGTGCGGAGATTCTGGCGCTTGCCCAAAAGTATCATACAGAACTCCCTTATATCACGGCCGGCAGCGATTATCACGGCTCCAATAAGAGGGTCCGGCTGGCAGACACCGGATGCCCCGATGCGGCAGAGGGCCCTACAGGCCTTCTGGATTTTCTGAAAGCTGTTCTGCAGTGATTGTATGAGATTGTATGAGTATTTCAGTATTTCGGAGTGCGCAGAGCAGTGATTATATGAGCTTTTTTGAATTCCTTGCAGTCCTCATCCTCCAGTACGCGGTGTACCGGAAATCTTCATAAGCGGACAGGGCTGCCTTTGCTGTTGTTTTTGCGGTTATTCCTCCGGAAGGTATTCCTTGGAAAGGCGGCGTATCTCGGCGCGCATCTGGTCGACGACGCTTTCAGGCCCGGTGATGCGCACATTGCTTCCGACAGCCATGATCCAGCCGAGGAACTGGTTGCTGACAGCGACGTTCACAGAGGTCCGGAAATGATCTTGACCAACTAATGACCCAAAAAATTCCGATAAAAGAAAATAGATGAGATAATATGTATAAATCTTGTGGTCAGATTATAATAGAAATCACTATATATCCTACAAACCAAAATGGGAAAATTGAGCTGGAATAACCGCGAAGCACACGATCCACGCGAAGATAAAGAAAGCAGTCCTGCGGGAGCTTGCTCTCGCAGGGACTGCTTTCTTTATCTTCATGCGGCGACAGCCGCGCCTGGATTGCCTCAAAGGGAAAAGTAAAGCGGCGAGTGAGTGGTGATAAAACAGCGGAGAACCTCTGACAACTCGCTAACGACCGGGGCTGTTGATAATTATTGATTTACTACCTGAAAAATCATAAAATTTAGGTAGTAAATTTTTATTTGGAGATATTTATGAGAAGATTTGATTAAGATATACAGGCAAAAGCAACAATACCACGGGAGAGCAGGAGGATGTGATATGAAACTTGGTATTATCGGAACAGGCAAGATCGTACACGAAGCTCTTTTTGCCATGGAAGAGATCGCTGAGATCGAGCGCACAGCAATATTTGCAAGACCGAAGAGCCGGGAAAAGGGCGAAAAGCTGGCAGAACAGTACGGGATCGGTAAAGTTTATACTGACTACGCCGGGCTCCTCTCGGACAGCGGTGTTGACTGCGTGTATATCGGTCTGGTAAACAGCGCTCATTATCCTTACGCAAAGCAGGCGCTGCTTGCGGGGGTAAATGTTATTCTGGAAAAACCGTTTGTCTCTACATTGGCGGAAGCCAGGGAGCTTGCATCGATCGCGGCCAAGAAGGGTGTCTATTGCCTTGAGGCCATAACGACTCTGCACAGTAAAGTGTTTGAGAAGATGGCAGAGATTCTGCCAAAGCTCGGGACCCTGAAGATGGGGCAGTGCAATTACTCACAGTATTCCAGCAGATATAAGAAGTATCTGGCGGGTGAGATTGAGCCAGCCTTTGATCCGAATCTGTCGGGAGGCGCATTGTATGATATCAATCTCTATAATGTATATCTGACGATCGGTCTTCTCGGTGCGCCGAAGGATGCGAAGTATTTTCCGAACCTTGGATTTAACGGGATTGACACATCCGGAACGGCAGTCCTCTGCTATGATGGGGTGACGGCAGTCTGTACGGCGGCCAAGGATTCGGACAGTCCGTCATTTGCGATTTTCCAGGGCGAGAACGGCTGGATGCGGCTCATCGGCAAGCCGAATGTTATTGAGGGCGTCGATTATGAGTTCGCTGACGACACGAAACCGCCTGTCCCTAATGCTGCGGGCGGTATGAGCCGCGCGATGGAGCGCGGAAAGTTCGCGGCACCGGAGATGAGGCACCGCATGACACAGGAGTTCATGGATTTCGCCCGAATCGTCGATACCAGAGACGATACTGCTGCGGCAGCCTGCCTTGAGAGGTCTGTCGCGGTCATGGAGGCACTAGAGACGGCGAGAAAAAGTGCGGGGATACGGTTTGCGGTGGATGAGTGAGAATGACATGGAGAAGGAGGATCAAAAATGCTTGTTAATCTGAAGGAAATCCTTGCAATCGCAGAAGAAAAGAAATGTGCGGTCGGTGCTTTCAATACGCCCAACATGGAATGTCTGCTTGCGGTGATCGACGCGGCACAGAAGCTCGGTTCGCCTGTGATCATCTCCCACGCGGAGCTGCACGAGGGCGTTTCACCGCTCGAAAAGATTGGTCCCGTAATGGTGCAGGCGGCAGAGAAGGCCGGCGTGCCGGTCTGCGTTCAACTTGATCACGGCGAGACTCTCGAATACATCGAGAGGTCGCTGGAAATCGGATTTACCGGCGTTATGTACGACGGGAGCCTTCTTCCCTATGAAGAAAACCTCGTGAACACAAAGAAGGCAGTGGCAATGGCGAAAAACTACAATGCCGGCGTGGAGGCGGAGCTTGGGGCAATGCCCTCCCGCGAGGGAGGTGAGGCGGCATCAGGACCCGTCTATACCGATCCCGCGCAGGCAGTGGAGTTTTGCCGGGAGACGGGGATCGATGCGCTTGCACCCAGCTTTGGAACGGCACACGGCATCTACAAAGCAAAACCCATGCTTGACCTGGAGAGAGTGCGCATCATTTCGGAGAAGACGGGCCTCCCCCTTGTCATGCACGGCGGGAGCGGCGTTTCGGAGGAAGACTACCGCAGAGCGATCAGGGCAGGCATTCGCAAGATCAATTACTACACCTATATGTCCAATGCAGGAACCCGGGCAGTACAGGAACTTCTCGCAAAGGAAGACGTGACTTTCTTCCACGATCTCGCATTTGCGGCACAGAAAGCGATGCAGGCAGACGCGGAAAAGGCGATGACTGTGTTTATGTGTCCCAAAGAGTGACGTCCCCAAAAGTGAGGAGGGGACGAATAATAAAGTGGATAAAAGTGTGCTATACTGATTACGGAGGCGCTTTTGCTTTTACGCGCCGGGATCTTATGACTTCAAGGAGGTACTCTAATGTTTAAACAGATCACACTGCCGTATGCTTATGATGCTTTGGAACCTGTCATCGATGCTCTGACTGTCGAGACCCATTATGCGAAGCACCATGCAGCTTATACAAGGAACTTTAATGATTTTGCGCAGAAGGCCGGTGTCGCCGACAAGACGATTGAGGAGGTGCTCACATCTCTGGGCTCGTTCGAGGATCCGGCTCTCCGCAATGCTCTTCGCAACAATGGAGGCGGTTTCTACAACCACAACCTGTATTTTTCCACCCTGTCGCCCAATGCGGCGCACGCGCCCGAGGGAGCTCTTCTGGACAAAATCAATGAAACCTTCGGCAGCCTGGACTCTGTGATCAAGAATATCTCTGCCGCAGCCGCCGGGCAGTTCGGCTCCGGCTGGTCCTGGCTCAGCGCTAACGAGTCCGGCGAGCTCATGGTTTCTGCCAGCCCCAATCAGGACAACCCCCTCATTGAGGGGACCGGCTTTGTGCCGATCCTTGCAGTTGATGTCTGGGAACACGCCTACTATCTGAAGTACAGAAATCTCCGGCCTGACTATATCAAGGCACTGTTTGAGATCATCGACTGGAAGAAGGTCGAAGAGCTGTATGCGGCTGTGACTGATTAATTGATTAATAATGTTTAAAAAGGTTAAAAGTGATAAGGACACAGTAGATCCTGAGGGATAAGAGACTCCGTATATGGCCCCGGCGGCCATCAGTGAGTCAGGCATCTGCAGTAAAACCTGCTGCGGGGCAAAACCTGCTGCAGAGAGGATTGGGAGAACGATGCGGATGAAGGCCATCTTGTTTGACCTCGACGGGGTCATTCTGGACTCGGAGAAGGAATACAGGCGGTTCTGGCTGCAGGCGGCAGAAGAACTCGGCTTTCCTCTTACAGAAGACGTCGTTCTCCGGCTAAGGAGCTGTGATTCTTCCATCGCCCGTAAGATCGTTGATGATTCCACAGGTGAAAGCGGCGCCTATGACCGGATCCGGGCACGGCGCAAAATACTGATGAAGGAGTTCCTGGCAGAGCACACGTACGAACTCAAGCCGGGTGTAAAAGATTTTCTTGAAAAGAGCAGAGACCTGCCGGTCAGAAAAGTGATTGTGACTTCCTCAAGACCGGAGGAAAAAATGCCGGAGCTGGAAAGACTGGGGATCGGACAGTATTTTGACAGCTTTGTATCGGTAAAAGAAGTGAAGCGGGGCAAGCCGTTTCCGGATGTCTATCTCTTTGCCTGCAGCAAGCTTGGGCTGGACCCCGGCGAGTGCCTGGCGATCGAGGATTCGCCGAACGGGATCAGGAGCGCTTACAGCGCAGGAGTAAAAGTGGTCATGGTGCCGGACCTGACCGGACCGACCGACGAGCTGCGCCGGATGTGCCGGGTGGCTGACAGGATCGAGGAGGTCATGGAATATTTGAATAAATTTGAATAACTGACAAAAAGACACACCAACCCGTAACAGGCTGGTGTGTCTTTTTGGCCAGAAGTGAAAGATCAGGCCAAAGCCGGTCATCTGCTCATAAATGAAAGATCAGGTCAAAGGCCGTTTATCTTCATCCACCAGAGGCATGATCACACGCTCCGCTTCGCTGATCGTCGCGGGAAGATCAAGGCCGATATAGGACCGGTTCGCACGGGCTGCCCAAGCTTCTCAGAAATGGCAGCAGCATCCCGGTCTCCCGACATGGCAAGCCCGCACAGGGACATCTTGGCAGTATTGTAGATTGGATTGACACGCTCCAACAGCGACAGATCCATCGGTTTCAGATCCTGATTGCTCATAATACGCAGTCCTCATTTGCAGTTGTTTCTTTTAGCCATTTCTTTAATTAGTCACTTTATTAAAAGCTGATTTTAGTTCAGTCGCTTTGTTATCTGTCACTTCTTTGTAAGTAACTTTTTTTTATTTACTTCTTTTTTATTTGCTTCTTATTAGTTACTTCTTTGTAAGTTACTTCTTTTTCCTGTTACAGTCCCTGCTTAATGTGAGACTTGTGGTTATCATATCACAGAATTATATTCAAAGATAGAAACGGAGAGAAAAGGATATTATGATGAGGCGGGGTGGTTACAGTACGGGCCTGCCTGATTTTGGGGACGCCTTTTGTACATCGCTGTAAAGGAGGGCCTTGAAAAACGCCGGTACTTGCTTTTTGCAAGCCATGGCGCAGCAAAAAGCTTAGTATCCGCTGCGTTTTTCACGGAGCGGGAGCGTCCCGACGAAACAGCGATGCACAAAAGGCGCATTGTTTTCAGCAGGGTCTGAACTGTAATGCGGGATGTTACAGACCTGCCTGAAGCACTTTATTTTCCAAATCTGTTTCCATACATGGTACAATCAAAACAGAGGCCGGAAACAGAGAAAAGGAAAGGAGAAGAACGCAGGATGAAAAAGATTCTGACGATTGGATATTATGGCAACGGAAAGAGCACCAACAGATATCACATCCCCTTTCTGATGCGGAGAAAGGACAGGATCCGGGTAAAGACCATCTATGCCCGCCGTCTGCGTGATGAATGGGCAAGGTGGGAAGGTGTTCATTACACGGACAATGTGGAGGAGCTGCTGCAGGATCCGGAGATCGATGTCATTGTCGTCACGACGCCTCCCCAGGCCCACGCAATGGCGGCTAGGCAGATCATTGAGGCCGGGAAAAACGTCGTTGTCGAGAAGCCCTTTACCAACAGTGCGGAGGAGGCGCAGGCTCTGTTTGATCTGGCACGTGAAAAGGGTGTGATGATCCAGTGCTATCAGAACCGGCGTTTTGACAGTGATTTTCTGACTGTCCAGAAGGTCATCGAATCCGGAAAACTCGGGGAGATCGTGGAGGTCGAAATGCATTTTGACTACTACCGTCCGGAGGTTCCGGAAAAAGCTGCCTCTTATGTCAGGGCGGACTCCTTCGTCTACAGCCATGCCTGCCATACGATGGATCAGGTCCTGTCCTATTTCGGCATCCCGGACGGACACCACTATGATGTCCGGCAGCTTCTGGGACAGGGGCGGATGAATGACTATTTTGACCTGGATCTATATTATGAGAAAGGGACGGACAAATATCAGATCATGCCCGGCGGACTCAAGGTATCTGTCAAGTCCAGCTACTTCCGTGCCAAGGAGCGTCCCAGCTTTGTCGTCTATGGCCGCAGGGGAGTGTTTGTAAAAGCGCAGAAGGACCGGCAGGAAGCGGATCTGAAGAAGTTCTATCTTCCTGACCACGCCGACTTCGGTCTCGATACACCTGCTGACTACGGCACGCTGACCTGGTACGATGAAAATGGACACTATCAGGAGAGCAGAGTGGAGACGGTGCCGGGCGATTACGGAATCTATTACGATTATCTCTATGAGACGATTCTGAACGGGGCGGCTCCGCTGGTGAGCGAGGAGCAGACCATGACCCAGATGCGGATTCTGGAGGAAGCCGCTGCAAACCTTAATTGAGAAAAAGCCTTAAGAAGAAAGGATATGGAAATGAAGAATAAAAAATTGATTTTGGGCGTACTTGTACTGAGTCTGCTGGTTTTTACAGCATGCGGAAAGAAAAAGGAGAAGGAAGCGTCTTCCGGGGAAGTGGATCCGCAGGCAGTTGTAGAAGAGGCACAGAAGGAAGTCGAAGAGGCTGACGCAAAGACAGAAGAATTCCTGGCGGAATTCACCGATGAGATGAATCTGACCGGAAGCTGGCAGGACGAAGTCAGCCAGCGCGCAACTATGGATGTAGAGAAATTCGAGACCGGAACCTATTATATCCATATCCACTGGTCCTCGGGTGCCAGCGAGGAGTCTCTCTGGGAAATCACCGGGACCTATGATGAGACATCCGGGATGCTGTCCTATGAGAACGGCAACTACTCTGTCATTACCTGGGACGAAAATGGCAAGGAGACCATCACTGAAGAAGATGTGACAAAAGGCTCCCTGATGAAAGAAGGAGATAAACTTCGCTGGACTGATTCGAAAATCGAGGAGGACGGCTTGTTTGTAAAGGTTTCGGAATAATTCCCGACAGACTGAGTATAGACATTGAGCGCCGTGGAATGATCCGGCGCGCAAGACTCGTGAGAGAGTCCTGAATATTGTGTCTTCACAATATGACCCCGCAGCTGAAAACTCCCCATGACCGGACGAAACCGTCTGATCATGGGGAGCTGCCATTATGTTGGGAAATTACTATTCAGGCAGTCTTTTTCCTTTTATTTTCACTACATTTGCCGCAAAGATTCCGGTCATATTACTGACAAGTTCCATCAGATGTTCGGGCTGGAGATTGTTGCTGGGACGCAGGTGGACCAGGGCGCTGTAGACGTAGCTGCCCTCATCGTTTGAGCTGGAGACCTGCAGGGCGGAGATGGTGACTCCGCGGTCTTTGATAAAGCGGAGCGCATGGTCCAGAGCCTGTTTGTTTTCGCAGTTTATGATCGCATTGAATTCTGGTGTAGACCGGATCTTCTGTCCGATTTCCGAGAAGAAGATCTCCGCGACCAAAACCAGGATGGTGCTGATGACCGCGCCCTCATAGAATCCGGAACCGACGGCAAGACCTATGACGCCGGTCGCCCACAGGCCGGCTGCAGTGGTCAGTCCCTTGACGGTATGTTTGCGCGTCACGATGATGGTGCCGGCGCCGATAAAACCGAGTCCGGTGATGACCTGAGCGCCTATGCGCGTCATGTCTGTTGGGAGCTGAGCGATCAGATACAGGTAATGTCCTGTCAGAGAGGCGGTTGCCGCGCCGACACAGACAAGAATATGGGTGCGGAAGCCCGCAGAGCGGTTCTTGACAGAGCGCTCGAGTCCGATCGCAGCGCTGCAGAAGACTGCGACCAGCATGCGGACCAGAACATTGAAAAAAGTGATATCACGCAGACCATCGAGAAAAGGGAGCAATGGGAGACCTCCTGTTCTTGTTATTGATGATTGTTTCGGATTGAAGGTTTTATTACAAATAGATTTAAATTGCTTAAGGACTTAAATGCTTAAGGACTTAAATCATTAAAACCTTAAGGCCTGTAAATTGAGCCCGGTGCCGGTATCGGGAGCAGATCAGGAGATCAGCTCGTGGGTCGTCCGTACACAGTCAAGCTCCGCGAGCGAGGAGAGCATGCCCGAGTGAGAAGGCTTCTCCCGGCTCATTTTGAGGATGAGGATCGCGCAGGGGAATTTGTCTTTTTCCCTCTTGGAGCGCTCAATCTCTATATCGTATATAGTTGCGCCCCTGGACCGGATCGTATCCGAGATCTCATTGAGGTCTTCGAGAGCATAGAACTCCACAAAGACCGTGATGTTTCTCAGACGCCTCTTAAAGGCCGGCTCAAGCGGCCACATGACATCCAGTACAAGGATCAGGATGATCAGGACAACGATGACACATTCATAAAAGCCTGCGCCGGCTGCTATGCCCATACAGACTGAGGCGAACAGACCGGCTGCTGTGGACAGGCCGGAAACCTGTTGGTGTCCGATGGAGATGATCGTGCCCGCCGCGAGGAAACCGATGCCGCTGATGACCTGCGCGGAGTAGCGGGAACCGTCAAACTTGAGCCCGACCTCCTTGACGACATCCGCCCAGGGACCGCAGAGCATCTGATACTCATAAGTGGCCAGGAGCGTAGTGAGCGCCGCACCGATACTGGTGAGTATGAAAGTGCGCAGGCCTGCGGCGCGCTGCTTGCGCGCGCGACCGTATCCAATGACAGTGCCTGACAAAAAAGCCAGGAGCATACGCAGAATAACCGTTGTGAACGTGAAATCCCGCAGATGTAAGAGCAGTTCATTCATAATAGAATACTCCCTTGGATAAATTTTCCAAAAGTATTAAAGAAACATAAACATTTCTCTTACATTATAACCCGTTCTCTTAAAAATAGGGAAAATAATTAACATTAATTTAACGTACAATCACCTGGATTGTTACTATTCACGCCCTATCGAGGGCGTGAATAGTAACTTGCGTTCGCCCATGCTGAATTCGCTTCGCGAATGGGGCGAACGCC
>JBGUNJ010000053.1:0-21226 GCA_045117315.1 Lachnospiraceae bacterium
CATCAGAGTGGATTTTCCGGCGCCGTTCTCTCCCATCAGTGTGTGGACAGTTCCGGGACGGACCTGGAGCTCGACACCGTCAAGAGCCTTTACGCCTGGAAAGTACTTACATATCCCGTGCATTTCCAGAATAAATTCATCAGCCAATTTGTTTCACCTCCCCTTTAAAAAAATGTTGGTACCGGGTGGACAGACCCGGTAATCCTCCTGCTGCAATGAGCTCAAAGGAAACACGCTTCATCGTGGGTACGATCCACGTTGAAGAATAAACGCTCCGACACCCCCAGGGTGTGTTGCATGCACCCCGCACGCGGCACAAACGGTGTTGGCATGTCTTTCAAAACAAGACATGCCAACCCGCGTACGGGGAGCAAGGCTCGATAGCGAGTCTTGATGAATGAGTTTTCGGCTTTTTGCTGATCCCGAGTATACTTTTTACACAGAAAAATCCCATCCTGTTTATTGCTCCGGAATCCACCGATATTGCTCAGATAGTTTTTCATCGAAAACTGTATCAGCAGATCAATCTTTCTGCCGGACAATATTCATTTCAGTATTTTTATTACTATCTCAGTCCCTTCGGAACTGTTACTGTCGACACGGAACATTGCGTCCCGCCCAAAACCACAACAATTCGAAAAACTCAAATTTAGCGGCTGTGAATAGAAACGTATTTTGCAATATATTTGTCTCTGGTTTTACTCCGGTCTGCTCACATTCAGCTGCCTGCTTTTCCTCCAGACAAGGGGAGGCATCCCTTCCATCTGTGAAAACAGGTTATCAAACCCTTTGGCGGAAAAGCCTGTTCTCTCCGCAATCTCAGAGATTGTCCAGTCCGTCCGGATTAGAAGTGTTTTGGCATAATCCAGTTTCATTCGGTTCACATACTTTAAAGGAGAGAAGCCGGTATCCCGTTTGAACTTGCGGGAAAAATGAAAACTGCTCATGGCAGCAAGATCGGCAAGTTCCTCCAGTGTGATCCTTCGCCCGATATTTTCATTAATGAATGCAGTGACCTGGTCGATATAGGAAGCTCTTGCGACGTCCTGGGCGCTGCCGCCGTGCAGGTACTTTAAAATCTGATAAACTCGAAAAGATTCTTCGAATTTCGTCTCAGTTCTCCCATCTTCATAGAACTGCACTGTTTTCTCGAGAAATGCAGAGAGGGCTGCCGCATTCTGACTTTCAACTACCGGCCCCCGAAGTTCCAGAATATGCTGGCAGATCTCATGCGCATTGGATCCCTCAAAGTGAACATAATAGAACTCCAGTCCGTCCATGCCCGCATAATAATAGTGGGGTTCTCTGCAGTCTACCAGAACTGCATCCCCGGCCATCAGTCGATAGGAAGCTCCCCGGTAGTCCACATACAGGCATCCCTTTTTAACGCAGATCACAAGGATTGGAGAAAAGTAATCTCTGCGGATCGTATAGGTGTGTGTACAGTAATAATGTCCAATCTGCGTGATGTAAAAATACAGGGCTTTCGCAGTAGGCAGAGGCGTAAAAAGATGTCCGATGGACTTCCCCTGTACCCCCCGTCTCCTTAAGCAGCTCAAAATCAAGTTTCATATCCCGCCTTACCTTACATACACTCTTATTTCCTTCTCTTCACATTCAACGATATTCTTTTTCAAAGATATTCTTTAGACAGCTGTATCTTCCTGCAGATTGAGCTTCCTGCCCCAATAACCGCTGTACACTCCCCTCGCAGGCCGTGTACATGTACCGCTGCGCGCGGCAATTCCAACGTGCCGGTGCAAAGCAGCGCGCCGTACAAACTCGATTATACAAACTCGATTAACAGTTAGGGCTGTAACGAACAACACGGTCCGCAAAACAATTTGGGCAAAATCGGCGAACAATAGCGCAATATGAGGGGTTGCAGCTTTCCGTTTCAATAGTAAAATAGAATTATTAAAGAAAGAATAAAGGTTTTGTCATTGGCCGGTCAATATTTCGAGGCTTCGCATAAACAGAGGAGAAACATTTGTTTACGCCGATGAATGAAAAAAAACTGGAGAACCTCCGCAGAGCTAATGAAGAATCTCATCGTATCGTTGTAGATTCTCTTCGGGAGGCATTTTATCAGCTTCTTGAAACGAGGAACGTGAATGATATCAAAGTAGTTGATCTCGTCAAGACGGCAGGCGTTTCCCGGGGGGCATTTTACAAGCACTTTTACCTGGTTACAGATGTCTTAAAAGATGACATTCTGGCAACAGCAGAGGAAGTGCGAAAGGCAATGTGTTCTGATATTGGCTTGAACTGGGAGATTATCCTGGAGACGACATACTGCCAGAAAAAGAAAATTCTCTTATTGCTGAAGGCGGGTATGGGCATGGAGATACTGCACCAGCTTAACCACAGCATAGATGCCGTAGATGAACAATACAAACTGCGTATTGCTTCCTGGAACGGAATCATTTTTAATATCATTTTGTATTGCGCAGACCGCGGTTTCTCGGACTCCCCCCAGGCTCTCGCCAAACAGCTGTCAGGGATGTCCGCTCAGCTCCTGGATCCTGAACTCGCAGCAGCACTTGCGCGCGATTATGATGCGGGGTTTAAATGACCTGGCAAAGTGTCATATGCAAGACTCGCAAGTGGGTCCTGCGCGATGAAAAATAAAGGAGCAGCAACCGAAAAAATATCGTTGCTGCTCCTTTTTATCAGTGAAAAATATCAGTGAAAAGCGCTGTCGAGCTTTTTTTCACCCTGGTCAGCTCAGCGAACTCAGCCCAGGATTGTTTTCAGATCCTCTTCCGGAGTGCTGATCGGGGGAATGTTGTAGTTTTCAACAAGGTAAATCAGTCCATTCGGAGAGATAAACGCCGGAAGCGAAGGACCGCGCCGGATATCCTTGATTCCAAGATAGAGAAGGGTAAGCAGGATACATACTGCTTTCTGTTCGTACCAGGAAAGGATCATAGAAAGCGGAAGTTCATTAATCCAGAATGCGTCCGTCCGTGGAGATCGTTACGACCTGCTGAGTGATCGCGAACCGCTGGAATGAGAAGGAAAAGGAGGTGATGGCCGATGCAGGAGGAAGTGGAAAGCAGGACAGTAAACCTTGCGATCAGCACGACGAAGCTGACGATGCGGACGATTGTCCATGCGGGGATGATGTACCTCCGGCACAGAAAGCTGGTAAAGGATCTGAAAAAGAATGAAGTTCCTTCCGGAAAGCAGTCCGTGCAGGACCTGATCGGTCAGAAGCAGGGCGTTTCCAGTATCGATATCGCGAAAACTGACCTGCTCTGATGGCAGAAACATTATATTTATCTATTGTCTACTGTACGGGGCGCGGTTCAGTGGCCCCTTTGCCCCTTTAATATTTGAATAGTCACGATGGCTGCACGTTGGACAATGTTTGATCCGGTAAAGAAACCTTTCGGCTTAAGCAGCTCCGGTTGGTTACAGATTCATTCCGGCAAAGAAACCGGCTTTGGTTGCCTCCGCAATATTGGCGGTTGCCTGTGCATCGCCGATCACGCGGACATCGGAAAAGGCCTCTCTGGCTGCAGATTCGAGCGGATTATAGGGCTTTGTTCCAAGAGCCATGACCATGGTATCGAAGGGAAGGTCTTTTGCTTCCTGCGTGTGCAGGTCGGTCACGGTCACAGCATGTTCGCTGACCTTTTCGATCCGGTGGTCGGTCAGGATCTGCATACCGGATCCCAGGATAACGGGCATAATGGTCGCACGGGTCAGCGGCTCTTCCTTCATGAGGATGTCGCCAAGCATCTCCACGACAGTCACGTCCAGACCCTGCTCATGCAAAAGGTGTGCGGTCTCGATGCCGATCTGGCCGCCGCCTGCGATCAGCACTTTTCCAGTCAGCTTTTCTGTCCCGTCCAGGACCTTGTCGGCAGGAATGACATTGGGATTTCCCTTTACACCGGGAATGCCGGGCACGAAAATCTGACCGCCCGTCGCCAGCAGGACGGCATCTGCCTTCAGGCTCTTCACATCTTCCGCTGTCATCTCTGTATTCAGATGTACGTGCACATTTTCCATCTTCGCAAAAACGGCGGTAAAGAACTTCGGGATATGGTGCAGGATGTCCTTGCAGGGCGGTGCGCTGGCCAGCTTCACCTGGCCGCCGCAGAGTTCGGAGGCACGCTCATAAAGGTCCACATCATGCCCCCTGAGGGCCGCTGTATAAGCGGCTTCACAGCCTGCGGCACCGCCGCCGATCACGGCCACATGCTTTTTGACATCTGTCCTGCTGACGCCCTGCGGGTATCTTGACTCTCTGCCCGCCAGGGGATTGATGGCGCAGCGCAGGGTGTTATTGTTCCAGATGCGCACGCCGATACAGTGGTTGCAGCCCACACAGCGGCGGACACACTCGCCTTCGCCTGCCTTCAGCTTGTTGGCAAGATCTGGATCCGCAATCAGGGGACGCGCAAAGGAAATATAATCTGCTTCGCCCTTTTCCAGAACACTTTCCGCAAACTCCAGATCCTGCATGCGGCCGGAGACCAGCACCGGAATGCTGACAGCCTGCCTGACCTGTCCGGCATAGCTTGTGAACATGCCTTTTTCGTGGTAGATCGTCGGGAACACCCAGGCCATGACCTGCTGTGTGCCGCCGGCGATATCGATGGCGTCCACACCTGCATTCTCCAGCATCTTTGCCAGTTCCACAGTATCATTGATCTGTCTTCCCTTCTCCCCGATCCCGTCATCTGCGGAGAGGCGGACGATAATGGGCATTATGGGGCCGTTGACCCTGCGCACCTCCGCGACCAGCTCCAGGAGGAACCTGGCCCTGTTGGCAAGGCTTCCGCCGTATTCGTCGTCCCGGTTATTGAAAAAGGGAGAGAGGAACTGGGAGATCAGGTATCCCGCGTGGGCGTGGATGGCGACTGCATCAAAGCCAGCCTTTTTTGCACGCAGGGCGCTCTGGCCGTAGGTCCTGACAAACTGATGGATCTCCTCCACACTCAGCCTGCGGACCGGACGGTCTGCGACAGGACAGCGGATCTCGCTGGGACCGACATTCATGGGCTCATCGATGCCGGAGCGGCCGGTCTCATAGGGAGAGCCCATGGCCTGTGCGCCGCCGCCGGGTGTGAGCAGGACCGCGATCTTTGCTCCCTGCAGATGGACTGCTTCCGTAAGCTCGGACATCATCGGAATATAGGCATCGTCATCCAGCCTTGCCGACCTGGGGTAGGGATCGATGGGATCCAGCTGCGCGCAGGCCTGGGTCTGCTGAGTGATGATCAGGCCGACGCCGCCTTTTGCACGCCGGGCATAGTAATCGATCTCCGGCCATGTCAGCATACCGTCAGATGCCGTGAAATGTGTCTCAGTCGGAGACATGACGATCCTGTTTCGAAGACTCATCCTGCCGATCATTCCGGGTTCCATTAGTTTTTCGTACATAGCATACCTCTTTTCATTCGGGGGTGTTTGCGGCACGCAGCCGTGATACTAAAGAAGAAACATTATTGGATCTTTTTTTGTCTGTTGAAAAATCTAATATTAGTTCTTGATTTGCAAATCGAACATGTTTTATATATTCACAATAACCTGTGCTCATTCGTTCGTCAACATTAATAGAACATGTTTTATATTTTATGCATTTATATTCCGTATCTTCCAATGACAGAGAAAGGCACTGCATGGATCCCGGCGGAAGTATCCAACTGGAATGCCTTCATTATTTGCAATCCGATTTCAGATGCTATATACTCAGTCCATGAATCGAACTTGTTTTATTTAAGAGAGGTAAAAAAATGCCCAGAAGAAGTGGCCGTCCATCAAAAGGTGAGGACAATCCAGACAGCAGGAAAAAGATCATCGATGCAGCAGTCACACTCATCCGTACAAAAGGGGCTGACGCCGTCACTGTGCGAAGTGTCTGCAGAGAAGCGGATCTGTCTATAGGCACCTTTTATCATTATTTTAGGGACAAGGATGATCTGATGATGTTTTTTTTACGGGAGACTTCGTTCGATGGGTTTTCCCTTCAGACTGATCTGTCACAGCCAGGAGACCGGATCAGCGAACTGTATATGCTTCTGATCGGTCGCTACATGGAACTCGGACTTGATTTTATGAAAAGTTTTTATTCAACCGGCAACCGTTCCCTCTCTGCTTATATGGGGGAAGAGGATGGATGCTTTGCTCCGGAAACAGTGATGGCAAGAAGTGAAAAAGAACTGAATGCTGCCCAGGAAGCCGGCTATATAACCCCATCGGCAGATATTCACACTTTGTGTAAGGATATCTGCACGATTGTAAAAGGCTGTGTTTTTGAATGGTGTTTGAATGACGGAAACCCGGATGTAGAGAAGATCCTTTACCGGATTATTAACCATTATCTCTCCCCTTATAGAGAGAGCATCAGGGAGTAACCAGCTCTCCCCCGTGTCGGTTATGCTGCCGGACAGGGGGTGCAACTTGATACCTGTTCCTTACATCAACGTTGTTGAAGCCGGTCAGAACATCAACAGGATGCGAATTGCTGCCTGCATTTCCGTAAAGGACATGCAGGCTGTGTTTGGCTTCGCAACTCCGCAGGCTATCTACAAGTGGATATAAGGAAGTTCTTGCGGAGCATAATAAGTCGGTCATAGAAAGCTATGACCTGGTGGAAACGGATACAGAACTGTTCATTTCAGAGCGTGTGAACAATCTTTTGTTCAGGAAAAACAGGATGAGGGGACATGTCTGATGAATGTTGAAAAAGCCGAAACGGAAGATATTAAAGCTCTTGTTAAAATGCGTATCAGCTATTTGATCGAAGACAATGGCAGTCTTGATGCTCAAGATCTTGCAGCCATCATAAGGGAATTACCCGGTTATTTTCAGGCGCATCTGGACAAAGATCTGTTCGTCTATGTAATCCGGGATGGCCAAAACATCGTTTCTTGCGCTTTCTTTCTGACCGTGGAAAAACCAATGAGTCCGGCATTCATCAATGGAAGAACAGGAATGGTTCTGAATGTATATACCTGCCCGTCCTATAGACGGAAAGGGTACGCAAGAATGATCATGGAAGCTTTGCTCTCTGAGGCAAATAGAATGAAAATCTCAGTTGTTGAGCTGAAAGCCACGAAGGATGGATATCCTTTGTATCGTTCAGTAGGATTCGTGGATGATAGTTCCGGATATCACATAATGCAGTGGAAAAATCGGGATTTGGCTTACTGATTTCTACAGAAAAGAGATCGACATCTTCCAGTATGTTAAACCACGTAGTGGTTTGTTATCGCCCCCACACATTCTCACCCCGCCCCGCGGCGGCCGCTCTGGCGGCCTTGCGTTGCTCTGATGGATTGCGAAGCAATACATTGCTCATAGTGTGGGCGCTCGCAAATGTCGCAAGACCGGATATGCAAGCATATCCGTCTTTGCGGCCGCTTGCTCGCTGTTTATTCACACTTCGAGAATCATGGGCAGGATCACCGGCCTGCGCTGTGTTTTTTTCCAGAAATAGTCATTGAGACCGTCTTTGACCGCGTTCTTGTAGCGGTTCCAGTCAGTGGATCCCGACTCCAGACACTGAAGGATGGCGTCTTCCGCGACAGCCGCGGCTCCCGTCATCAGGTCATCGGCCTCTTTGATGTAGACGAAGCCGCGCGAAGTGATCTCCGGTCCGGAAAGCAGCCTGCAGCTGCCGGATTCGAGGGCGAAGGCGATGATCACGATACCGTCCTCCGCCAGGTGCTGGCGGTCCCTCAGGACCACATTTCCGACATCTCCCACTCCGAGGCCGTCGACAAGAATGTTGCCGACCTGAACCTTCTCGCGGACCGCCGCTTCGTCCTCGCTGATCTCGAGCACGTCTCCAGAGCCCAGCAGGAAGATATCTTCTTTTTTGTAGCCAAGTTCACGCACCAGCTTTGCCTGTGCCTTGAGGTGGCGGAATTCGCCGTGCACGGGGATCGCGTACCTGGGCTGCACCAGGTTATAGATCAGCTTGACATCCTCCTGGCAGGGGTGGCCGGACGTGTGGACATCCTGGGATATGACATCCGCCCCTTTCAGCACCAGCTTGTTGATGACGCTCGTGACCGCCTTCTCGTTGCCCGGGATGGGGCTGGAAGAGAAAATGACCGTGTCGTTGGGGCCGATCGTGACCTTGCGGTGCATGCCGTCAGCCATGCGGCTCAGGGCCGCCATGCTCTCGCCCTGGCTGCCGGTCGTAATTATGACCGTTTTATCCCCGGGATAGTTTTTGAGCTGATCGATATCGATCAGGGTGTTCTCGGGAATATTGAGGACGTCGAGTTTTGTCGCAGTATCAATGATGTTGACCATGCTGCGGCCTTCGACAACGACCTTGCGTCCGTATTTATATGCGTGGTTGATGATCTGCTGGACACGGTCCACGTTGGATGCAAATGTCGCGACGATCAGCCTGGTATCGGGATGGTCGCGGAAGATCTGATCGATGCTCCTGCCGACCGCCTTCTCGGAAGGGGTGTGGCCGGGCCGCATCGAATTGGTGGAGTCGCACATGAGGGCCAGAACGCCCTGTCTTCCCAGCTCCGCAAACCGCTGCAGGTCGATGGCATCTCCGTAGACAGGGGTGAAGTCGACCTTAAAATCGCCCGTGTGCACGATGATACCCGCCGGGGAATAGATCGCCAGGGCAGCAGCGTCCACGATACTGTGGTTGGTCTTGATGAATTCGACCTGGAAAGCCCCCAGGGTCACAACATCTCCGAACGACACTACATGGCGCTCGGTGATCCCGAGCAGATTGTGTTCGCGGAACTTGTTTTCGATAATGCCCATGGTCAGCCTTGTGCCGTAGATGGGGACATTGATCTTTTTCATTACATAGGGGAGCGCGCCGATGTGATCCTCGTGTCCATGCGTGATCACAAAGGCCTTCACCTTGTCAATATTCTCCTCCAGATATGACACGTCCGGAATCACCAGATCAATTCCGAACATATCATCCTCAGGAAAAGCCAGACCGCAGTCCACGACTACGATGCTGTCTTCATATTCAAAAGCAGTGATATTCATTCCGATCTGCTCAAGTCCGCCGAGGGGAATAATCTTCACAGAGGGCGCTTTTTCCCTGATCTCTTCTTTTGTTCTTTTCAATATCACTCCTCTTCCGGTCTTCTCATTCCCGGACTGCTTTTTCCGGAAAATACTTCCGGCCTTCTGCGTCTGTTTCTTTTCTTGAGTACTGTTTTTTCCGGAAACAGCGTCCGCATTTCTGCTCACGGCAGGTCCCCTGTTCCCGGTCCCTCTGATCTTCAGTTCGTCCATGGCCGTTTCTCTTACAGCCAGTCCTCTCTTCCGGCCCTTTTCGTTCGCGCCGTTTTCGAGGTCTTTATTTTTCAAATCTTTATTTTTCAAATCTTTATTTTTCAGATCTTTGTTTTTCGGGTCTTTATTCTTCAGGTCTTTCTTTTTGATTTCCTTCTTCTTAATTTCTCTCTTCAGGTCTTTTTTCTTGAATCCCTGACGTTTTAAATCTCTTCTTGCGGGTTCTTTTTTCAGTCCCTTCTTAATAATTATCTTCTTTGCCAAATCTTTCTTACTGTCCTTCTTTTATTGTCTTCTTCAATAAGGCTCCCGGTCTTTTGGCCGGAAAATCCTTTTCTTCTCACTGTTCTTCTGTTTATTGTCTTCTTTAAATACGGCTTTTGTCTTCTTATTGCCGTCTTTGATACAGTTCCGGTCGTTTGGCCGGAATATCACTGAATGTCTTTTTATCCGCAGCGGATGCCCTGTTCACGAAACAGTTATTCCCTGATATCGATGCCCGGTCCCCCGAGGCTGTCAGTTATTCCTCGATATCGATGCCCAGTTCCTCGAGGCTGTCGCGCATTAAAAGGAGGACCGCGGAGAGTTCTTTTTCATCCTCCACGATCACATATGTACTGTCCGGATCCGTGTCCCCTGAATCCAGTCTCAGGATCAGCGCTTCTCCGTCTCCGTCCTCACTGTCCGTGACCAGAAGATACTGCTTTCCGCCCAGTTTGGTCTCTTCAAGTACGAAGAAATCCACCGGGTGCTTCCCGCCCTCAGGCATAAACTGTACTTTTTCCATGGCCGTCTCCATTACAAGCTGCCTGCAGAAACCGGTTCAATTATATGATCCGGTTTTAAAATCATATGATGCCGGTAAAACAATGATGCCGGTTTAACAATGATGCCGGTTTAACAATGATGCCGGTTTTAAAAGCGAAATAATCCGGGCAGAAAAGTGAAATAATCGGGATACAAAAAAAGTAAAGATCCGGATATAAAAAAGTAAAGGTCCGGCTATAACCTGCAGCTCCGGATCACTGCTTTTCTTTCTGCTCCCGCATTTTCTCCATATATTCGCTGAGGATGATGTTCGCCGCGATCATATCCACATATTCATGATACTTCTCGCGCGGGATGCCCTGCTTCTGCATGATTTCCTCTGCCTCGACCGAAGTCAGGCGTTCGTCGGACATGACAACCGGGAGACCGGTTCTCCTGTGCAGACTGTCCTGGAATTCCAGCGTCTTGCGCGCCCGCTCTCCCTGCGTATCATCCATATTTAAGGGCAGTCCCAGAACAATCAGACCGACATCATATTCCAGGATCAGTTCCTCGATCCTGGCAAATGTCTTTCTCAGCTTGTTCTCTCTGTCCCTGCGGATAATTTCCTTTGGCTGGGCTGTAATCATCAATGCGTCGCTGATGGCGACTCCGCATGTCTTTGAGCCAAAGTCCAGACCCATTATTCTCATAATTATTTTTGCCGGCTGTCCTGACCTGTCAGTCCGACCAGTGGTTTGCCCGAATGTAGCTGCGCATGATCTCCTCGACCAGTTCGTCACGCTCCACTTTCATGATCAGGCTGCGGGCACCCTTATAGTTGGTCACATAGGTGGGGTCCCCTGACATGATATAACCCACGATCTGGCTGACCGGGTCATATCCTTTTTCGGAAAGTGCCTCATAGACGACAGCAAGTATCTTCTGCACGCCGTTTGCGGGTTCGGGCTGAACCCGGAAAAACTGTGTGCTTCCCAGGTCCGTTCCTGTTTTCCTTTTATCTTCCATATACGCCTCACTGCAAATCACACTCCGGTGGCCATTCCGCCGCAAATGATTTTAGCCTATTTTTTATCTTAACCTATTTGTTCTTCTGATTCAACGACTGTTTTGTCCATTCCCGGGCACACGCCGGGCATAAATGCCGTATGCGGTCTCCCCCCGGCCCCTCACTTCCTCAGGAAAAGCATTGCGTCTCCTCTGGAAAAAGGAACAGCCTCTCCGGAAAAAGTCCCTTTCAGGAGCATACCGGGAAACAGCTCCCTGTTCTCAGACGGCTTTTCTGATGGATCTCCTGAATCCGATGGATCGACGGGTACCGCGCCGCTCACATAGCGCATGGTATTTCCGACCCAGTACTCCTGTCCCTTGTACTGACAGATCTCTTCCAGCAGCAGGGTTTCCTCCTGACCCGTGAACTGAGCCCGGTAAGCACGTGCCTGGGCCTGTGTCAGGGAAAGCAGGCGGTCGCTGCGGACTGCCTTGACCGGTTCGGGGATCTGATTCTTCATCTTAGCCGCCACGGTGCCGTTTCTTTTGGAATAGCGGAAGACATGGATCTCATAGAATCCGATCCGCTCAAGAAATGCGCAGGTGGTCTCAAATTCCTCTTCTGTCTCTCCGGGAAATCCCACGATCACATCTGTCGTGATGGCAGGTCTGTCATAGTATTGCCTCAGAAGCCTTACGCTCTCCGCGTATTCCCCGGTTGTATAGTGGCGGTTCATGCGGCGCAGGGTCTCGTCGCATCCGCTCTGCAGAGACAGATGAAAATGCGGGCATATTTTTTTCATGCCCGATATTCCCCGGATAAATCTCTCCGTCATGATCCTTGGCTCAAGAGAGCTCAGCCTGATTCTCTCCAGGCCCTGCATGGCATTGAGTTCCCCGAAAAGATCCAGGAGTGCCTCCCCTGCCCTTACGGGGTCAAAACGGACGGGTCCCTCCGCTCCGAAGTCCAGGCCATAAGAACTGACATGGATTCCGGTCAGGACGACCTCCCGGATCCCCTTTTCCACGAGTCCTGACACTTCCTGCAGGATCTCGCTCTTCGCCCTGCTGCGTATCCTGCCGCGGGCAAAGGGGATGATGCAGTAGCTGCAAAACTGGTTGCAGCCATCCTGAATCTTGATATAAGCCCTGGTGTGGCCGGGGCTGGTCAGCCTCATATTTTCAAAAGCAGGAGAACATGTGAGATCCTCCCTGACAACAGGCCTGTCGGAAGCTTTCTCTTCTCCGGAGGCTTTCTCCCCTCTGGAAGCCAGGTAAGAGGACAGTATTGTGCCGATCTCGCTCTTTTTATTGTTGCCGATGACCAGATCCACCGCGTCATCCCGCTCGACACGCCCGGGGTCGGTCTCCACATAGCAGCCGACCGCGATGACAATGGCGTCAGGATTCTGTTTTTTGGCACGATGAAGCATCTGCCGGCTTTTTCTGTCCGCGATGTTGGTCACAGTGCAGGTATTGACGACATAGATGTCCGCCCTGTCCTGGAAGGAAACTTCCTCGTACCCGTCAGCGCTCAGGATCTGACGCATGACGTCCAGTTCATAGCTGTTTACTTTACAGCCCAGATTGTGAAATGCTACCTTTTTCATTGACTTTTATTTGTACGGATTTTATATTAATGATAATTGGTTTCAGCTTTCAAGACTCGCCCGCGAGTCTTGTGCGATGAAGAATAAAATGCGTGTGGATAAGCGCCTGCTTCTGAATCCGTTTTTTACGGGAACATGTTCCGCGCCTCTGTTACGCGCCCCATTTTCACATAGGAAAGGATTTTGATTATGAAAACTGTTTCGATCTCCCTCAACTCCATCGATAAGGTCAAATCTTTTGTCAACGACCTCACAAAATTTGATGAAGATTTTGATCTCGTCTCCGGACGTTACGTTATCGACGCCAAGTCCATCATGGGGATTTTCTCTCTGGATCTCTCCAGGCCCATCAACCTGAACATCCACGCCACGGACAATATGGACAAAATCCTCGAAGTCCTCGAGCCCTACATCATCAAATAATATCCGTGCCGATCAATTTCAGGCGAAGGATTATTTAAAATATCTTCCCGCTTCCGGGAGTAAATCCTGCGCCGTCCATGTCGTTTTTGCCCGTGTGGGTTCGAAACATCAGTTTTTTATTGGATCATCAAATACTCCGCGCGTACCGGTCAGTTCCCGGCACGCGCGGTTTTTTTACTGCTGAGAACAATAACAACCGGCCGGCTGACCATCTGCATATTTTTTACTCCTGAGAGCAATAGCGGTCGGCCGGCTGACCATCTGCATAATTTTTTACTCCTGAGAGCAATAGCGGTCGGCCGGCTGCCCGCCGGCGCGGTTTTTTTACTGCTGAGGGCGGTAATTGCTGATGTTAATGATGTCATCGTTGGCGATCGCGCGCTCCACCATCTCTTCGATCTTCTCGTCCAGATTGTGCTCGTGCTTTCTGATCACTTCAGCCCTGGGCTTTGTCACGGGGTGCTTTGCGACAAAAATGGTGCAGCAGTCCTCGTAGGGAAGGATGGAGGTCTCGTAGGTGCCGATCTTTTTGGACACGCGGACGATCTCCTCCTTGTCAAAGCCGATCAGGGGCCGGAAGACGGGAAGGGTGCAGACTTCATTTGTCACGGCAAGCGCGGCAAGGGTCTGTGAGGCGACCTGTCCTATGCTCTCTCCGGTGATAAGTCCCAGGCACTCGTTCTCCAGGGCAAGGCGCTCCGCGATGCGCATCATATAGCGGCGCATGATGATAGTCAGTTCATCGTGCGGGCACTGCTCATAAATATAGAGCTGGATCTCTGTAAAATTGATATTGTGCAGGCGGATCGGTCCTGTGTATACAGAGATCTCCCGGGCCAGGTCGACGACCTTCTGAAGGGCGCGCTCGCTGGTATAGGGCGGGGCGTTGAAATAGACCGCGTCGATCCGGACGCCGCGCTTGGCGACCATATAGCCCGCAACCGGGGAGTCGATTCCGCCGGAGAGGAGCAGCATGCACTTGCCGCCGACACCGACGGGAAGTCCGCCGGGACCCGGAATAACCTGTGAGTAAATATAGAGTTTCTCGCGGATCTCCACACAGAGAGTGACTTCGGGAGTATGGACATCAACGGACAGGTTGGGGCAGGCCTCAAGCACCGAGTGTCCCAGTTCGGCGTTGATCTCCAGGGAGTCCTGAGGATATTCCTTGTTCATGCGGCGGGTGCGCACCTTGAAGGTGTGGCTGCCCTCCGGATATTCCTCCCTCATAAAGGCCGCGGCTGTTTTTGACAGTTCTTCAAGGGGCATGAGGTCGTGAACGGCAACCGGGCAGATCCCCCAGATACCAAAGACATGGGAGAGAGCCTCTGTGACCTCTTCGAAGTCAAATTCGCTCTTTGCTTCCACAAAAACTCTGCCGTAGGTGCGGATCACGTTAAAATGACCTTCGCAGGGACGCAGGGCGATCCTGATCTGACGGACAAGCGCCTCTTCAAACACATGGCGGTTTTTCCCCTTGATGCCGATCTCGGCGTATTTGATCAAAAAAGCGTCATATCTATTCATTACTATCAATTACCTCCATGTCGAAGCGCTCTGCGCAGCTTATCTTTGTCCGTGCAGAATTTCCTTGTCTGCCAGGATTGTCTTTGCCCGTTCAGGTTATCTTCTGACAAATTTTCTTAAAAAGGGAACGATTTCGGCGACCGCGTCCGCGGCGGCGTCCATTTCCTCCATAGTATTCATGACTGAGAGACTGATCCGGATGGAATTGTCCATCTCGGAGGACGGCGTTCCGATCGCAGCGAGGGTTGCCGAAAGGTGGGGTCTGTTGGACGCGCAGGCACTTCCGGCAGATACATAGATCCCCTTGTCCTCCAGGGCATGAAGCAGGACTTCTGCCCGGACGCCCCTGACACGGACACTCAGAATGTGGGGAGCAGCTGTCTCATCAGTCCTGCCGTTAAAGCAGACGTCAGGAATCTCTCCCAGTCGTTCAATGAGGCGGTTTTTCATGGCAAAAAGCTTTTCGCGATCCGCGTCCAGATTGTTGCAGAGCATCTTCGCGGCCAGGGCCATACCGGCGATTCCGGGGACATTCAGGGTTCCGGAACGAAGGCCGTCCTGCTGTCCGCCGCCGAATAAGATTGGCTCCAGACGAACGCCGTCTGCCACATACAAAAAGCCCATCCCCTTGGGGCCGTGGATCTTGTGTCCGCTGGCCGCCAGCAGGTCTATGTGCATCCTTTTGGGCAGGATGAGGGCCTTTCCGAATCCCTGGACGGCATCCACGTGAAAGAGCGTCGAGGGGTTGGCCGCTTTGATGGCGGCGCCGATTTCGGCTATGGGCTGCACCGCCCCGATCTCGTTGTTGGTATGCATGACCGATACCAGGATCGTGTCCGGGCGCACTGCGGCCGCCACTGCCTCCGGTGAGACCAGTCCGTCGCTGTCAACACCCAGGCGGGTGACTTCAAATCCCATGGACTCCAGATGCTTCATGGATTCCAGGACCGCAGGGTGCTCGATCACCGTGGTGATCAGATGCTTTCCGCGGCGCTGTGCCGCCAGGGCTCCGCCGATGATCGCAAGGTTATCGGACTCAGTCCCGCAGGAAGTAAAATAAAGGTTCTTTTCCCTGACCTTGAGGATTCCCGCCAGAGTCTTTTTTGCCTCCGCGACACGCCGTTCGGCCGTCACACCCCTGTGATGCATACTGGAAGGATTCCCGTAGTCCTCCAGAAAAATTTCGTTCATCAGAGCGGCGACTTCGGGAAAGCACCGTGTCGTCGCGGAATTATCCAGGTAAATATCTCTTTTTTCGCTCATTATAATTCTCGTTTTTCGCTTGTGACAGTTCTCAGTATTTATTATGTCAGCGCTGACTGTCTTTTGGGTTTTTTAAGTCCTGACTGTTCCTTCTGCTTTTACAGCTCAAACCGGTAGGTCAAAAAAGCCAGGAAGGCCAGCGCGGCGGTCTCTGTGCGCAGGATTCTTTTTCCCAGGGAAATGGTCTTCGCGCCTTCGCGCACTGCCGCCTCGACCTCGGTGTCCTCAAATCCTCCTTCCGGTCCCACGAAGACAGCAGCCGTCTGCCCGGGCTGCAGTGCCTCGATCAGAGCCCTGGTGCCGCTTTCGGGCTCATCCGCCATGCGCTCATAGGGAACCAGGATCAGGTCGCAGTGCTCAGCGGCATAGGCCAATGCCTCTTTCATGGAAAGGATCTCCTGTACCCGGGGAATCACTGCTCTTTTACTCTGTTTGGCCGCCGCTTCCGCGATCGCCTGCCAGCGGCCGACCCGCTTGCGGCGCTTGTCGCCGGTCAGCTTCACGATACTGCGGTGCATTTCCACCGGTATGATCTCCGTGACGCCCATTTCCACCGTCTTCTGGATGATGAAATCCATTTTGTCGGATTTGGGAAGTCCCTGAAAGAGAAGGACATTGACGGGGAGCTCAGATTCCGCCTGTTTCACTGACAGAAGACGGCAGTTTACCTGCGCGTCCGTGAAGGAAACGATTTCAAAAAGGTATTCCTCCCCGCTGCTGTCTCCGCCCCTCACACTCAGCTTTTCTCCGGGATGCATTCGGAGGACGTTTTTTATATGGTTGTAATCACTTCCTCCAATCGCGAGCAGGCCGTCCTGCATGGAGGAAACATCCGCGAAAATCTGTACCATGGCATTCTCCCGCAATCTTCCGGATTATTCCGAATTCTTCCGCCCTCTCCGGCTTTCTTCCGACTTATCCAGCTTTTTCAGCCGGAAGGACATATTTGCCTGCTTTCTCCGGATGGCAGGTCAGTTTCTCCTGCTTCCTACAGGCGGCAGGATGATCTTTCTGCTTTCTCCGGACGGCAGGACATATTTACCTGCTTTCTTCAGACAGGCAGGTCAGTTTTTCCTGCCGACCACACAGCACCACTCACCCTGTTCAGTCATGCCTGTGACCTGAAGGCCTGCGGCGCGCATGGCTTCCTTTACGCTTTCCGCGCGCTCGAGCAGGATTCCGGATGTGATGTAGACCGCACCGGGCTTCATACAGCGCACAGCCCGGGGCGTCAGAGGAATCAGAACATCCGGCAGGATGTTGGCAAGCACTACATCATAGCACTCCTCTCCGACCTGTTCCTGCACTCCGGGATCGTCGATCAGGTTGCCCAGAATCACTTTGAAGAGGGCCGGATCCACGTCATTTGCCTCGATGTTGTCCTCAATCGCCGGGATGGCGCAGGGATCCAGGTCTGTCCCCACTGCCCTTTTGATCCCCAGCTTCAGGGCCAGAAGGGCCAGTATGCCGCTGCCGGTGCCCACGTCGAGAAGAACTGTCTCAGGCGTGATGTATTTGCGCAGTTCACGGATGCAGAGCTGTGTCGTCTCATGCATTCCTGTGCCGAAGGCCGTGCCCGGATCAATATGGAAGATCAGGGCGGGAACCTTTTCCTGCCCGTTTTCCATGACTGTCTCCGGTTTCTCCCACGAGGGGATCACCAGGACATCATCGATCCAGAACTGGTGGAAATACTGCTTCCAGTTGTTGATCCAGTCTATATCCTCGGTCTCATCTATAGTGACGGTGCCCTCTCCCAGGTCGGAAAAGGCCCGTATTTCTTCAATCTTTGCAAGCATCTGTGAACGGACTTCCTCAGGCGTGAGCAGGCAGTCGTCCACCACAAGCTTCCCTTCCTCATTCTCCTCCAGGAAAAAGCTGAGCACGGCCGTCCCATCGTCAGCCGGTCCCTCCGGAAGAATGTCGACGAACATCTGCTCTTTTTCCGCTGTCGTCAGAGGAACATTGTCCTCGATCTGGGCACCGTACAGGCCGATGTCCTCCATAAAGCTGATCAGTATATCTTCCGCGTCGGTCCTGGTTCGGACCCTGAATCTCATCCATTTCATCAGATATAATTTATCCCTTCTTTATTTGAACAGTTTTCCAGGCTTGCCCGGCATGCGCGTTCAGCCTTATGACGCAAAAATTTGTCAGGAGCATTTTCTGCCCCTGACAAACGCAGATTCCTTATTTCTCCCAGAAGCGCTTCTTTTTCTTTTCCTTATGTTCTTCCTGCTCAGGCTGGGGGTTATTGTTTCCCGCGCGTTCCACCGCCGTGAGTGAATCTCCGGTGAGCTGGTCATACTGGCGCAGGAGCTCTTTGGCTTCCTTGCTGATCCTGGTGGGAATATCCACCACAAACGTAACATAGTGGTTGCCGCGAATCTCCTTGTTGCGCAGTGTAGGTACACCCTTGTTTCTGAAGCGGACCTGTGTGCCGGTCTGGGTCCCGGCCTTAATATCATAAACGATCCTTCCATCCACGGTGTCGATCATGACACTGCCGCCGAGTACCGCGATGGGATAGGATATTTTGACGATTGAAAAGATATCGAAGCCCTCTCTCTCAAAAATCTCATGAGGAGAGACGATAACTTCCACCAGAAGGTCTCCGCGGGGGCCGCCATTGATGCCCGGCTCGCCCTTCTCACGGATCCTGACGCTCTGGCCGTTGTCAATACCCGCAGGAATGGTGACGTTGATGGTCTTGCGGTTGGTGATATAGCCGGTACCGCCGCAGTCGGAGCACTTGTCCTTGATAATCTTGCCGGTGCCGCCGCAGTCCGGACATGTCTGGACATTGCGGACCGTACCGAAGAAGGACTGCTGGGTGAAGACGACCTGACCCTTTCCTCCGCACTTGGGGCACATCTGGGGAGATGTTCCGGGCTTGGCACCGGTCCCGTTACAGGTGGGGCATGGATCCTTGAGATTCAGAGTCAGCTCTTTTTCAGTGCCGAAAACAGCCTCAAGGAATGTGATCCGCACGCTGGTGCGGATATTGGAACCCTTCATGGGACCGTTGGAAGGTCCTCTGGTGCGGGAACCGCCGAACATACCGCCGAACAGATCACCGAAAATATCCGAGAAATCAGCACCTGTAAAGTCAAAGCCGCCGGCTCCGAATCCGCCGGTGCCGTCAAACGCAGCGTGTCCGAACTGATCATACTGCGACCGCTTTTCCTTGTCGCTGAGGACCGCGTAGGCTTCCGAAGCCTCCTTGAATTTCTTCTCGGCCTCCTTATCACCCGGGTTCATATCCGGATGATATTTTTTCGCCAGTTTGCGATATGCTTTTTTGATTTCTTCGTCCGTCGCCGTCTTGCTGACGCCGAGCACTTCGTAATAGTCTCTCTTCTGCTCTGCCATAGAATCATCCAATCTGTTATTGAAACCGCGCGGCTGCGGCTCATTCACGCATTTAGCCCAGACCGCAGAGGCAGCCTGGGCAAAACGCCTTTTCCGGCAGCCGCCCGGGCGGGCTCCCGGGAGCGCTTCCGCGGACGGCTGTTATTTTTATATTTTATAAATCTGATGTGCAGTCTTTACGTTTTAAGCACAGTATCTGCTTTTATACCACACTGTTTCGAAAATGTAAAGTGACTCCTGTGGTAATCAGGCCTGTCTGTGAGGCCGCCGGTAATTAAACCTCTCTGTAGTCGCCGTCCACGATGTCATCGCCGTCAGAGCCTGCACCCTGATCAGGCTGACCCTGGAAGCCGCCTGCAGCACCGCCCATGTCGGGGCCTGCAGCGCCCTGCGCGCCCTGATACATCTGGGCGAACAGCTGCTGTGCGTCGTTCATCAGTTTTTCCTTGCCGCTCTTGAGGGCGTCGATATCGGAGTCGCTCAGATCAGTCTGATCCTTGGTGCGCTCCAGGACTGCCTTGAGGTCTGCGATGTCGGCTTCGACTGTGCCCTTGACGGAACCGTCGATCTTGTCGCCTGCTTCCTTCATGGCCTTCTCGGTCTGGAAGACGATGGAGTCAGCCTCGTTGCGGGCCTCGACTGCCTCTTTGCGCTTGCGGTCCTCTGCCTCGTACTGAGCTGCTTCCTGGACAGCCTTCTCGATCTCTTCATCGGACATGTTGGAGCCGGCAGTGATAGTGATGTGCTGCTCCTTGCCGGTGCCCAGATCCTTAGCGGAAACATTGACGATACCGTTGGCATCGATATCGAATGTGACCTCGATCTGAGGCACACCGCGCATTGCGGGCGGGATGCCGTCCAGACGGAACTGGCCCAGGGACTTGTTGTCGCGGGCAAACTTACGCTCGCCCTGAAGGACGTTGATATCAACTGCGGGCTGGTTGTCTGCAGCAGTGGAGAAGACCTGGCTCTTTCTGGTCGGGATGGTGGTATTGCGCTCGATCAGAGGAGTCGCGATTCCGCCCATGGTCTCGATGGACAGGGTCAGAGGTGTGACGTCCAGAAGGAGGATGTCAGTGCCTGCATCCTTGTCGCCGGACAGCTTGCCGCCCTGGATGGAAGCGCCGAGGGCTACGCACTCGTCGGGGTTCAGGGTCTTGGAAGGCTCCTGGCCTGTCAGCTGTCTGACCTTCTCCTGTACGCAGGGAACACGGGTGGATCCGCCGACCAGCAGGACCTTGCCGATATCGGAGTTGCTCAGGCCTGCGTCACGCATAGCGTTCTGAACGGGGATCGCGGTCCTCTCTACGAGGTCGCTGATCAGCTCTTCAAATTTCGCGCGGGAGAGGTCCATATCAAAGTGCTTGGGACCCTCTGCGGTCGCGGTGATGAAGGGCAGGTTGATGTTTGTGGTCGCGGAAGCGGAAAGCTCCTTCTTGGCCTTCTCAGCCGCCTCTTTCAGACGCTGCATGGCCATCTTGTCGTTGGAGAGGTCAACGCCCTCTTTAGCCTTGAACTCGCGAACCATCCAGTCCATGATCTTCTGGTCGAAATCATCGCCGCCAAGGTGTGTGTCGCCGTTGGTGGACAGAACTTCGATGACGCCGTCGCCGATATCGATGATGGAGACATCGAATGTGCCGCCGCCCAGGTCGTAGACCATGATCTTCTGCTCTTTTTCATTGTCAAGGCCATAGGCCAGAGCAGCTGCGGTGGGCTCGTTGATGATACGCTCGACCTCCAGGCCTGCGATCTTTCCGGCGTCCTTGGTAGCCTGACGCTGTGCGTCATTGAAGTACGCGGGAACAGTGATGACGGCCTTGTCGACCTTCTCGCCCAGGTAGCTCTCCGCGTCTGCTTTCAGCTTCTGAAGGATGAAAGCGGAGATCTGCTGAGGGCTGTACTTTTTGCCGTTGATGGTGCGGCCGCGGTCTGTGCCCATGTCTCTCTTGATGGAAGAGATGGTATTGTCGGCGTTGGTGACGGCCTGACGCTTTGCGGGCTCGCCGACCAGACGCTCATTG
>JBGUNJ010000054.1:0-29519 GCA_045117315.1 Lachnospiraceae bacterium
GGCGTGAATAGTAACTTACGTTCGCCCATGCTGAATTCGCTTCGCGAATGGGGCGAACGCCGTTCCACTCGGGTTTTTGCGCTGAAAATCGCGCAAAAACGCGTCGAATTCGAGGGGGTCTGTACTGTAACTGTCTCTGGCCTGTCCAGGGCAGATGGAGGAAGGGAATCAGCGTCCCTGTCTTTTTGCGGCTTCGATCACGTGGCCGATCAGGACGCAGGATGTCACGCTGCCTACGCCGCCGGGGACAGGTGTGATCGCCTGAACAAAGGGCTCCACGTCCTCAAAAGCGACGTCGCCGGAGATGCCGCCTTTTTCGGCGTCCCAGTTGATGCCCACATCAATGACGACCTGCCGGGGGTTTGTATACTCCTTTGTGACACTGTGGAGCTGACCGGAGGCGGCGATCAGGATGTCCGCCTCTCTGGTGATCGAAGGGACATCCACTGTACGTGTGTGGCAGTTGACGACGGTCGCGTTTTCATGCATCAGCATCATGCCCACGGGGCGCCCGATGACCAGGGAGCGCCCGATGACGGCGGCCTTTTTGCCTTTGACAGGTATATCAAAGTGATGGAGGATCTCCATGGCGGCCTGTGCAGTGCAGGGAGGAAAGCCGGTCTTTGTGTTCGTAAAGACACCGGCCAGGGACAGATCCGTGCAGCCGTCTATATCCTTGGCGGGATTGAGCATCTGGCGGGCTTTTTCGTTGTCCAGCTGTCCGGGAAGGGGGCGGAAGAGGAGGATGCCATGGATGCTGTCGTCCTCGTTGAGGCTTGTGAGGGTTCTGTCAAAGACCTCCTGAGTGACGTCGCCCGGGAGGACCACTTTTTTGACAGCGATGCCGACGGTCTCGGCTCTCTTTGTCGCGCCGCGCTCGTAGGCCAGGTCGTCCGGCCTCTCCCCCACCCTGAATATGCAGAGAGTGGGTGTGATGCCGGCTTCTTTCAGCGCCTGTGTGTCTTTCTGCATCTGTGCGGTAAGGGCATCCGCGACTTCTTTTCCTCTCAGTATTTTAGCCATTTATTTTTCCTTTCTTCCGGATTCTTTATCCCTGAATTCCTTATCCCCGGATTCTTCATCCCTGAATTCCTTATCCATGGATTCTTTATACATGGATTCTTTATCCCTGAATTCTTTATCCCCGGATTCTTCATCCCCGGAGTCTATATCCTGAATTCTTTATCCCCGGATTCCGGTCAGGACAGATGAGTAGATTTCATCTGCTTTGCGGGTATATTTCTCCAGGAGGGCATCGGCTTCCGCCTCCAGGGACTGCGCGCGGGCGCGGTCCTTCATGGACTTTGTATTGATGTAAATATTGAGTGAGGCGGCCTGCATGGCGGCTTTGCAGAGGATGGCGCCGCAGCCCGCGTCGGAGATGGCGAGCCGGGAACCTTTCGCGGCGAACTCCCCGATGATGTCCAGCGCTTCCCCGCAGGTCCGCAGGATGTCCAGGGGAACGCTGCAGGCAGTCTGCAGGGCACTTTCCATGACAGCATCGCGGCCGGGGTCATCCTTTGGAATACCATAGGCTTTCGCCAGGGGGGCAAAGGCCTCAGCGTCTCCGTCGACAAATTCCAGGAGCCTTACCCGCAGTGCCTGGGCGCGCTCCATCAGAGCGCGGATCTCCTCCTCCACATCCGCGTATTTTTTCTTGCCTGTTGTAAGTTCACCGACCATATCCCCGAGAGAGATGCCGATGGCGCCTGCCAGGGCGCTGGCACCGCCGCCGCCCGGTACGGGTGCGGGGGAAGCCAGTTCTTCGGTAAAAGCGGTGACGGTTTTTTCGATCATTTTCATAAATTCTACCCTCTCGTTTTTGGCGGGCGTAAACCCACTGCCTTCAGGCGGTGGGAGTAGCCTTCTGTAGAGATGTTTATCATTTATCTTATTCACTATTGGGCACAGCACTCCGGCGCTGTGCCGCTTTTTTTTGAGAAATATTTTGATGCCTGACGAATCTGCCTGACGATTTTGAGAGGCACCGGATATCTGTGGAAAATGCTGTCAGCTTTATTATGCTATATTTTTTCGCCCGGAACAATGTGAGATTGATTCACTCCCCCTCTCTCAGCCGGGGAAATGCCGCGCACCGGACAGACGGAGCAAAGAGCCGGGGTGTGTGTGAATCGACACTTTGAAACGCACCCGCAGGCAGGCCATGATCCGGGGTCGGAAAACACTTGGATAAAAGCACAGTTGACGTTTGATATAATCAATCAGCTTTAGAAAACAGGCGGAGAAACCCGGAATGTCCGTTGTCTGGAGAAAACCTGGAGGCAGTACATGACTATGAATACTTTATTTTGCCCTTATTGCATGAAACCTGTTATCGGGAGTGAAGGAACTGCCGGACCCGGCTGCTGCAGTGTCTGCGGAAAAGACCCGGAAGCCTATGTGCCCTCTTCCCATCACCTCTCTCCGGGTACACTTCTCAGGGATCGTTACCTGCTGGGATGTGTTTTGGGAGAAGGAGGATACGGGATTACTTATATTGGGTATGACATTCTTCTTCAGAACCGGGTCGCGGTCAAAGAATATTTTCCGGTTGAATTATGTACGAGGGATACAATCGGCGGAAATTCCGTAAATATCCTCTCTGGTATCCCGGCCAAGAACTATGCCCGCGGAATGCACAAATATCTCACAGAAGCACGGCTTCTGGCAAAAATGGAAAAACAGAGGGTGATCGTAAATGTAAGGGATTACTTTGAGGACAACCGCACTGCCTACATTGTCATGGAATATATTGAAGGAATCACATTCACGGAACTCGTGCACAGTTACGGCGGACGCATTCCGGAGCAGGAGCTCTTTCCGGTTGTGGAGCCTCTGTTCGGAGCGCTCTGCTCTCTCCATCAGTACGGGCTGATCCACAGGGATATGTGTCCGGATAACCTCATGCTGGAAAAAAACGCTGATTCATCTGACTGCCGGATACAGTGTTCTTCTATCTGCGGTATATCTGCTTCGTCTTCCTTAAATGAAAAAGAGGAGTGTGCAGGCCGACAGACTGCCGGCTGCACAGGAGAGCAGAAAAAAGACAAACCGATTCAGGGAAGGGTGCGTCTTCTGGATTTCGGAAGCGCCAGATCTTCTGATTCGCTCAAGGACACCCTTACGATCACGCTCCGCCATGGCTTTGCCCCGATCGAACAATATCAGCAGGGAGGCGGACAGGGACCCTGGACAGACGTCTACGCCCTGTGTGCCACGCTTTATTTCTGTCTCACCGGCATAACACCTGTGGTTGCGACCAACCGTATCATCGAGGACGCACTGGTTCCGCCGTCCCAACTCGGAGTGGAGATTTCCCCGGCCAGGGAAAATGCCCTGATGCGGGGGCTTCGTGTTCAGCCCCACCGCCGCTGCCGCTCGATCAGAGACCTGTGGTCAGCCTTATACCGGTAGACACCGCGCCGAAGCAGGCTGCGGCGTGAGCCCCGCAAAAAACACACAAGTAAAGAACAGGTACAGAGGCAGGCTGCGGCGTGTGCCCGCAAAAAACACAAATAAAAACAGGCGCCGCAGATTTCAGGACCCTCCTGCGAGTCCTGCGCCCTGCGCGCCTGCATCCCGCAAATGTTATATGAAGTGCCTGGATTGAGCGCAATGATGAAAACCGTCACAGCATTCAGTTCGGCATTCAGCTTCGGAATTCAGCCACAGTAATCAGTTACAGCGTTTCATTGGAGCTGTCAGAAGTTACATCCACGAACAGTTCATTGATCACTTTTTCCAGACGCTCGCTCATTGACTCCTCACCGTCGGTGGAAATGGAATACATGATCAGCCAGTCGAAAGCGTTTCTCAGGTCGAGATTTGCCATCCCGCATTCAGTAAGAAGAGCATTCAGAGTCCACCAGTGGTCTTCGACCTTTTCTTCAAGTGAGACATAGTCTTCATCCAGTTCTCTGTAGTCGGAACGGAAATCACTGTTTTCCGTGACAACATAGAGGAGGAGCAGCAGCTTTCTGGGAACGTCCTCTGTCTGGTTCAGGATACTCCTGATAGAGGTCGTATTGGGCCAGTTCTGCTTGATCAGCTTCTGTACAAGCGAATAATTTCTTCGGTTTTTGCCGTGAGGCATATGAAGCGTCAGATATGTGTCCGTGACGGTTTCGATCGAATAATCCAGTTCATCCTCTCCGAAAACAGTCAGAGGCTGAACCAGCTGCTTCAGATACTGGCGGAAGTAATAATAACTCCTGAGGTGCATTTGTCCGAACCTGTCCAGATTTCTCATATAGCAGGACCGAAGTTCCTCCACGTCGCGGACCATCTGAAATTCATTCCTTATTTCATGGGTGATTCTGGACGCTTCCGTGAACCCCCGCCCGGTATATCCATAGTTCCTGGAATGCGGCTCTCTGCCTGCCGGAATGCAGAAAGAAATTTGAGCGTGGTGTTCTTTGACAGGGGCGGATTTTGTCCCTGTAACTGAAGCCAGGGGAACGGTCAAAACAGCTCCGGTGTTTCCTGACAGAGTATTTGTGCCGTCTGCGGTTTCTTCATAACGAAGATGATCCCTGCTCTGCGGAAGAGAGGAAAGGAAATCGTCAGCCTCCCTGTAACTGTGTTCGTTTCGAAGAAACCAGGACAGGACCACTTCCCTGCCGTCACGGTACTGGACAGCGTAATCCGTGCACATCCCCAGCAGGAAGTTCAGCTGTGCCTCTGTGAGACCGAGAGCAAATGCAATGCGGAAATAATCTTCCCGGTTTGTAGGAAGATTCCTTCCGTATACCCAGTTCTGGATTTTCCTTTTTATGGAAGATGGTTTGCCATCCGCACCGTCCACAGGATTATCCCTGTAGAAATCTTTCAGGCGCTGGATTATATCGGGATGGGGATACATCCTTTTTAAAGTTTCGGAGAAGCTGCGGATCGAGATCCGCTCTTCCCGGAGATAATCTGCTGCCATCTTTGGGGACATATTACCATACAGAATATTTTCATATTCTACGGCTGATCCCTGTGTCAAATGAACTGCCATGGTTTTTATTCTCCTGATGCGTTAGAAGCAAAATCAGTGTAGCACATTGATTTATAGACGTAAACGCTAAAAACGGTTTAGTGGAAGTAATTCTTTTTGAAAACATTTTCAATTCAGGTTTGCAGTCATAATCTGGTGTTCATACATGTTTGCGGACGCTCGCCCATAGCCGCATATATGAGTAAATTACCAATCGCTTCGCGTGTCCTGTGCTCTCTGGCGCTCCAGCCATGTGTCTGTCAGAACGGCATGCGGAGACGTTTTCGAAGTGTTGATCCGGAAAGAGGTTCTCATGAAAAAAACATGTTTCAACTGCTTTCATGAATATGAAGGCGGGGAAAACCGCTGCCCCTGCTGTGGTTTTCCGACCGGCTATTTCAACAGGAAGGATTACCCGAATGCCCTCGAGTGCGGTTCGGTTCTGTACGGCAGGTATGTGCTGGGAAAAGTACTGGGCCAGGGCGGCTTCGGCATTACTTATCTGGCAAATGACTATAAAAGAAACAAGCCGGTCGCCGTCAAGGAATATTTTCCGAAAGAGGCGGCAAGGAGAAACGGTCCAAACCAGGTGATTCCTGTCAGCCATTCCAAAAGCGAGGCTTTTCAATATGGCATGGACCGCTTTCTGGATGAAGCCAGGACGCTTGCCGAATTTATCGGCAACAAGAATATTGTAAAAGTCCACCGCTTTTTCAAAGAAAACGGTACGGCTTATTTTGTCATGGACTATGTCAAGGGAATGAGCTTTGTCGATCTTCTGAAAAGGAAGGGAGGAAAAATCTCCTGGGACGAGGCCTGGGCGGTTTTGTCTCCGATCGTGAACGCGCTGGGAATTGTCCACTCAAAGGGAATCGTCCACAGAGATGTGGCTCCGGACAATATCGTGATCGGCGTGGACGGCCATGTAAAGCTCCTTGACTTCGGGGCCGCGAGATACAGCATGGGCCAGTACAGCAAGAGCCTGGATGTCATCCTCAAACGAGGTTTTGCCCCGGTAGAACAGTATACCCGTCACGGCAGGCAGGGACCTTACACGGATGTTTACGCGCTTGCGGCCACATTTTATGTCGCGGTGACAGGCCGGGTGCCGCCGGAATCTACGGAGCGGATGGATCAGGAAAAGCTTATTCCCCCGCGGGAACTGGGGGCAGACATACCTGTCTATGCCGAACAGGCCCTGTTAAAGGCCATGGCGCTGAATTCATCACAGAGGTTCCAGACCATGGATGAATTCAGGCGGGCTGTATTGGAGGGAAAGGCAAAAGAGGAGAGTGCGGATCGCGCGCGACAGCGCGGGGGACAGGAAGAAGAACTGCGCAGACAGAGGCAGAGGGAGCAGGAAGAAGAGCTCCGCAGGCAGAGACAGAGGGAGCAGGAAGAAGAGCTCCGCAGGCAGAGGCAGAGAGAGCAGGAAGAGGAACTGCACAGACAGAGGCAGCGGGAGCAGGAAGAAGAGCTCCGCAGGCAGAGGCAGAGAGAGCAGGAAGAAGAGCTCCGCAGGCAGAGACAGAGGGAGCAGGAGGAAGCTGATAGACGACGTTCCGGTCATGGACATAAAAATATTCTCAGAAATCAGACGCTTAAAGCATGCCTGGTGTACACAGCTTTAATACCTTTGCTTATAAGTGCTGCAGTGTTTATGGTGACAGGCCTTCAGCCCAGGTATTTTCTCATCTGTCTGGCTTTGACCGCATCGGCAGCCGGCCTCTTCTGCTTTACTGCTGTTCTGACAGGCGGATATTTGAAAAATGTACGAAAGACGCTGTACGAAGAAGGTATAACACTGGATGAACTGGAAGGGGATCTGGACTGCATCAGGTTCTTTACTCTTCTAATGGGACACAAATATGCGGTCATTTCCACGCTGTTTCCAAAGGTCATCGTTTACAGGGATTTAATCTGGTGCTACGTGGTTGAAACGACGATCAGGCATAAATCCTTTTTCGTCACTGTGGCAAAGACAAAACAATATTCGCTGGTATTTAAAATGAGGGACCGGTCGGAACATAAACTGGGCATTCCCTCAAAAAATAAAGATGATATTTTGAGGGAAATCAGAAACCGCGTACCCTGGGCCATTGTCGGATACAGTGATGATCTGGTCCGGATCTGCAACAATGATTTTGGAGCCATGATCAGGCAGGTGGACAGTAAAAGGCAGGAGCGGGGAGAAGGCTGAGGGGGCCGGATGAGGTCGGAAAACACTTGGATGAATGAAAAAATCGATATGCTATTCTGGTGGGTGGATATTACAGGCATGTGCTCCGCCGGAAAATGGACATAAAAGATCAGACGGGAAGGAATGCGGAAACCAGACCGGATCGGGGATCCGGATTTCTGCTCCGTCATATGAGAACTGGAGGATGGAATGAAGAAGATAGCTGTCCTATTATGTATTATTTTGCTGATTACAAGGCCTCTGTCTGCGCTGGCAGGCGGCTTTGATGATGATCAGGCTCCGGGCTTTGACCTGGGCGGGGTCAGGGAAGACGTGGAGATCGAGGACTGCCTGATCTCTGCCTATGGGGTGGAGAATACCCGGACGACAATCTATACTTTCGCGAAATCTGATCATCTGCCGGATGATTCTCTTCGGATGAGACTGCTGATCAACGGCGATCCTGCACAGGGGCAGGGAGACGGGGATGGGTACGTACAGCCGACGCGCTATGACTCTTATATAAAAGACAGCGGTGCCGTGACCAGATACCTCGTTCTGATAGACTGCTCCACTTCCATGCCTGCTTATAAAGCGGACATTCAGGCCTTTGTACGCTCCCTGATCGAGACCAATAACAGTAAGGACTGCGATGCCGCCTATACGATCGCCGGATGCGGGACGCAGATGGAGGTGTTCGGACAGGCGGATATGACGGATCTCAATAAAGTCATGGATGTTCTGAACACCGTGGACTATGGGCAGCAGGGCACAGATTTTTACACAGGAGTCATCAGTGCCCTGAAGTACCTGAGGAGCCAGCCCCTGAATCCGGGCTCACTCACGAATCTCATCCTGATCACTGACGGCATTCCCTTTATCGAAGGCGGTGCCGACGCCCAAAAGCTGGCAGAAAGCGCAAAGAATAAGATAGAGGATACACCGGAGATCCTGATGCATACACTCTGTCTCAATCATTGGGAAGGTGGGGCTGAAAAATATGTGGCTTCAGGACCCGGACGCCAGGATGTTCTCTCGCTTGAAAGAAACGGCTGGCAGGAGCCTTCCGAAGATGAAATCAGGCCCGCCCGCAGAAGCGGAAGAAAAATCGCGGAGCTGGTCAACAAACTGTATGTATGCGCATTTAGTGCGGAAAACCTCAGGGCAGGAAGCAGGGCAGAGCTCCAGATCGAGTGTAAATACAGGGCGCCTCTGGAGGGGAACGACCAGATAAAACTGGACAATATGTGTAAAACAAATTCGATCAGAAAGGCCAGGGTACTTGCAGGCTCCGTTGCCGGGGCTTCCTCAGGAGAGGATTTCCCCGGGGAAGGCGGGAGCGGAGATGACTTCGGTTCTGACGGCTCCGGATCAGACGATTCCGGATCAGAAGACTCCGGCTCCGCAGACACCGCTGCCGGCGCGGCAGAATCACCTGACCGGGGAAGTACGGCAGCAGAAAAGGCGTCAACATCAGCCGCTGCTGAATACAGTGAAGAGAATCTGCAGGACAGCACTGCTTCCGCCGCAATTTCCGCCAATGCGGGGACCACAGAAGGTTCTGCCATCGCCGGCACCGGCGAAAACGGCAGCCAGGGAGAGAAAGACAAAGATAAGCACCGTTTTCCGACCATTCCGATCATTCCGATCGTCCTGCTGGCAGCGGCTGCCGCGGCAGTGATTGTCGTGTTTGTGATGAAAAAGAAAAAAGAGGATGACAGCAAAAAAGGCGAGCCTCAAAGTCCTGCCCCGCCAGCTGCCGGCCCCGGCATCAAGATCCGCATAGACGTGTTTGCCGGCAGGTATAAAGGGGAGGAGAAGGCATTTCTTCTGAGGGATGAACTGATTGCAGGCAGTGATCCCGACTCCTGCGATATTGTTTTCGAGCAGGAAGATGTTTCACCCCGCCATTGCAGGATTTTTATCAAAGAGGGACTGATCTGCATAGAGGACCTGGATTCCGCTGCCGGAACATTCCTGGGAGGCATGCGTCTGTACTCCGCCAAACGTCTCAGAAGCGGGGATGAGATCAGGGTTGGTGAGGCCGGTTTTATACCCTGGTTTTAAAATGCCGGCTCTGAATAGCACCTATCGGAAGTTCCGTCAGGAACTTCCGATAAAAGGCCGCTGAAAGCGGCCGGGAATCCCAGCGGAAGCGCTCCGCTGCTTTCGGTATTTCAGATTCAGAGCCGTCTCATATATGTACGACTTCTTACATGTTTTACGGCGGACCTGCTGCGGCGACATAAAACAGGAGGAAAACAGTTATGGACAGTGAGCGTTTTTTTGAAAAAAAGATGAGGTGCACGAAATGCGGCCAATATTACGACGGCAGTCTGTACGGTATATGTCCGCACTGCTACGGGAGGGGCTCTTCAGGGGCAGAGACTGTACGTGTGAATTCCTCTGCGACAGAGGCTGTCAATCAGACAGTCCGCGGCTATGGAGTACCGCCTGCGGAAAAAGCCGGCAGATTCAACCCCACCGTTATGCCTTCTGCGCAGGGCAGGACACAGAGAGTGAATTACGAAGAAAATTCCGGCCACAGGACGGTCATTGCCGGACAGGCATCCTCCGCGGCTCCGGTTGTGGGCTGGCTCGTTGTCCTGGACGGCAGTATGAAGGGGACGGACTTCCGCCTGCATACCGGCTACAACTACATAGGGAGAGACAGAGGAGATATCTGCCTGCACGGTGATTTTGCCGTGTCATCGGAAAAGGACACGAGCGTCACATATATAGCCCGGAGCAGGATGTTTGCAGTCTCGCATGAACAGGGAAAGAATCCTCCGCTTCTCAACAACGTGCCGGTACTTGGAAACGGCGCGGAGCTTTTCCCGTACGACGTCATCACGGTCGGAGAGACCAGACTCCTCTTCCTGCCTCTGTGCGGCGAGAAGTTCAGCTGGTGACAGGTGATTACACTTGCGGTCAGGGCACAGCCCACAGACTTATACGCAGGAAAGGATAACGCAGGAAAGAATAATGATTCACGCAAGACCCGCCCGCGGGTCTTGCGCGATGAAGAATAAAACAAATTGTTGACACAGAAAGGGGAATATAAAGTGAAACGTAGAATAGTATCATTTTGTATCGCCGCAGTGATGGTGATTTTGCTTGCAATGCCGGCTTTTGCGGATGTGGAGGCAGTTCAGATGCGCCACAGTGTTGTAAAAATCCAGATAGGATTTCAGGGTGACAAAGGATTTCAATGGATATCTGGAGGATCAGGCGTTTTCATAGGAAAAGAGGGTGAAAATCCGAAATATATTCTGACAAATTACCATGTGATAGAAGATTATCTTGTTCTTGGCAAAGGGAAGGACATAGGGCTTGATGGTTATTTGTCATGGTATATTGCAGTGGTAAAAGGTTTGACTGCCGCAAAATATGGCGAATTAAGTGAAGAAGATCAGAAGAAGATTTTAAATGAAGCATACAATACACTCTGGCTTGAAACGATTTCTACTTCCCACTCAAATTCATGCCGCGCTGTCATACGCTGTTATTTTGGTGAGGATGATTACGCCGAAGCATATCTCGATGATTACGGTGATTCCTCTAAAGATATGGCTCTTCTGCATTTGGACAAGCCAACAGACAAGAGGGTGCCGGCAAAGATATCCGTTCCATCAGAGGACATGGTCGGACATAATGTTACGGCAATTGGTTTCCCTGCAGCCGCGGACAGGGGGGCTCCTGTCAGCCAATCTTCTGAAAATGATTCGACTGTAACAAAAGGAACGATAAGCCGGCTTTTGACAGAGCAGGGCACCGGAGTAAGACAGATAATGCATGATGCCTCCATTAATCCCGGCAATTCAGGCGGACCATTGTTCCTGGATGAAACAGGCGCTGTTATTGGACTTAATACCTGGACCCGGGCAGGGGAGCATAGCAATGAATACCTTTGTGTCAGCATGGAAGAAATCCTGCCCATGCTGAAGGCGCAGAGTGTGGATGTCGATATACTTGACTATCCTGCTCCCGAACCCGAACCTGAGCCTGATCCCGAACCCCAGCCCGAGCCTGAAACTGAATCCACTACGGAGACTTCAACGACAACCACCACTTCTCCTCCTGTTCCGGGTCCCAAAGCCGGAGCCATCATCGCGGTCGCGGCTGTAGTCATCGCAGGGGCTGCCTTCTTTGTGATCAACAATAACAAAAAGAAAGAAGAGGAAAGAAGGCGGAGAGAAGAGGAAGAGATTCGCAGAAGAGAAGAGGAAGAGAGAAAGAGAAAAGAGGAGGAAGCCGAAAAGCAGCGGAAGGCCGCTGCCTCTATGCCTGCTTCCGACGATTCTCTCTATCGCATTCAGTGTGTCAGGGGCGTACTGGGCAGCAAGAGAGTTATGATCCCCAGGACCGGTCAGGTCGTCATGGGACGGAATCCCGGCTGCGGCATTTTGTTCCCGGAGGATACAAAGGGCGTCAGCGGAAGGCACTGTGCGGTCTTCTTTGATAACGGGGATGTATATGTGACAGATCTGGGCTCCAGCTTCGGAACATTCATAGAGCCTGGGCAGAGGCTTGCCGCACAGCAGAGTGTCAGGATTCCTCTCGGAAAGAAATTCTGGCTGGGCAGCGAAAATGAATGCTTTGTGATCGAAAAGAAACAGAAATAGTATTTATGAATTCACTTAAGGAGGTTTTACTGCGATGGCAATCACTAAATGCGGCAACGGGCATATTTACGATTCTGACATTTATTCCTCATGCCCGTATTGCAATAATGGAGCCAATGTAGAGATTGACTTCGGCGGAACAGAAGCCGTGAACTCTGAAAGAGGGGGAACTATTGGCGGAACAAATCCTGTCGTGGGCGATACAGTAGGCGACATTTTTGGGGCCGGCTCAGGAAATCCGGGCAGTACAGTGCCGGTTTCGGCACCCTCTTTCGGCCGGACTGTTCCGGCGGAACAGAATTCCGGAGAGGCCGGAGGAACCGTATACAGAAAAGAGGACATAAGACAGGGCGGCAGCCCGCAATTTGAAAGGAATACACCTATGCCGAATGGAAGTAATATCGGGAAAACTGTGGTCGTTAACATGAACATGCAGGGAATTGTTCCCGTTGTAGGCTGGATCGTCTGTATTGATGGAAAGATGCGCGGAAAGAGCTACAACCTCTACAGCAAGCAGAATATCGTAGGCAGAGATATTCATTCAGATGTGTTTATCGAGGGTGACGACACTATTTCCGGCCATCAGGCCAATATTTCCTATGACGAGCGTCACAATACCTTTACACTCGTTCCCAAGACAGAGACCAATACCATGTACCTCAATGATGAAGCAATCTACGAGTCTGCCAGGCTGAAGGATTTTGACATCATTGAGATGGGCAGCAGCAAATTTGTGTTTGTCCCCTTCTGCGGAGAGCGCTTTACCTGGAAGAATATCTGAAAGGATTAAAAACGCTTTTCAGCCGTTCAAACGCACTGCACCCGCATCGGCGCGCAGGACTCGCGGGCGAGTCCTGATTTCTCCGGTGCGGGTGCGGCCGGTAAAAAACAAATGGAAGGTGATTATGAAACGATTGTTAAGCTACAATGTGGCAAATCTGCAGGGGAAGGGCTCCCGTGAATATCAGGAGGATTCCTTTGGCTTTGTCAATGCGCTGGATGTGACGGAGATCAGGATCAAGGGTCTGTTTGCCGCGGTCGCTGACGGAATGGGGGGAATGCAGGGCGGAAGAGACGCCAGTACTCTCGTTATGAAAACCATGATGGCCGATTTTGAAAATATGGACAGAAAAGCCCATCTGGGTCTTCAGCTTGCGCAGAGTATCCTGCACGCCGGCGACCTGGTTTATCAGATGCTCCGGGGAGCAGGCGGAAGCACGATCGTCGCGGGGATTTTTTACAATGAGATGCTCTACTTTGCCAGTGTCGGAGACAGCACGATCTGGCTGGTCCGGGACGGCGAAGTGATCCATCTCAATGAACCCCACAACATGAAGCTGCAGAGATATCATGAGTCCTTTTCTGCCGGAATCATGGATCCCTTTCCCGGCAGGAGGGACCTTCAATCCTATGCGCTCACACAGCATGTGGGCATGAGGGAAGAGGCAAAAGTGGACATGAACTATCGGCCCCTTCGCCTGGAAAACAAGGATGTGCTCATTTTCTGCTCCGATGGTGTAGGAGAAGTACTGACGGAAGAAGAAGTCCTGTACTGTCTGGACAGCCCTCTTGCCTCGGACGCCTGTGCAAGGATGGAGAGCCTGATCAGACAGAAGGATCTGCCCGGCCAGGATAATTACACCGCGCTTGTCATTAAATGCTCGTATTGATCACAGGTCGATTGCAGTGGCGCGTATATTTGATCATATGAGTCTGTGAGCCATGCTCAAAACCATATGTAGGTACGGAGAGGAAAATATGATGCTTGACGTTTTTTCTTATACAAGTGCGGGGGGACGCAGCCACAATGAAGATACGATCGCCTATCGCACAGAAAACGGGCATGGGCTGTTTGTAGTGGCTGACGGACTGGGCGGTCATTCCAGGGGCGAAGTGGCCTCCGGATGCGTGGCCAGGGTCATGTTAAATGACTGGAGCCCGGATCCTGCGGACAGCGGGGAGGAAGGCCGGGAGTTTTCCCGCCGGGACTGGCTGTGCAATAAATTCCGCGAGGCCAATCGGGCTGTCCTGGATCTGCAGAAAGAGCAGGGCCGGGTCATGAAGAGCACGGCGGTTGCCCTTGCCATTGATGATGACAAGGCATGCTGGGCCCACGCGGGGGATTCGCGTCTTTATTACATACGGCAGGGAAGGATCAATCACATCACCTGGGACCACTCTGTCGCGTTCAAAAAATGGCGCGCGGGAGAGATCACCCGATGGCAGATCAATACGGACGAAGACCAGTCGGCTCTGCTGCGGACCCTGGGGAGTGAGGACCGGAGCGAGCCGGAAGCCGGTCCCGCGAATGTGGAGATAGCACCCGGAGATGCCTTCATGCTCTGCTCGGACGGCGTGTGGGAATATCTGCACGACACGGAGGTCCTGGTGGATTATCTGAAGTCGCTTCAGGCATCGGACTGGGGGACCCGCCTCCTGATGCGTGTCATGGACCGGATCGACGGAACAAATGACAACCTGTCCATCATCACGATCCTGGTGGAATGATTATTTTCAGGGGCCGCCTGCGGATCCTGACTGATGGATATTCAGGACTTGCCCCGGGTCTTGTGCAATGAAGAATAAACAGGTTTTCCTGATGCGCGTTCCGCGCTTGAGATGAGTATGAAGATTTGCTATGGCTGTTTTCATGAAATAAATGATTCCGCCGGAGTCTGCCCTTTCTGCGGGGCAGACTCCGGATTGCGCAATGAAAGTAAATATCCAAATGCTCTTCCCTGCGGCTATGTACTGATCGACAAATATGTCATCGGTCATGTTCTGGGCCAGGGCGGCTTCGGGATCACATATATTGCGAAAGATATGGCCAGCGGCAGCCTTGTTGCTGTCAAAGAGTACTTTCCCGACACTATGGCTTCACGCAATGCTTCCCTGCGCGTCCATCCCTACAACAAGCAGAGGTCAGAGAACTTTGTCTATGGAAGAGAGCGCTTTCTGGAAGAGGCCAAAACGCTCGCGGAATTTATTTCCAGTCCGAATATTGTCGGTGTTCTCAGCCTGTTTGAAGACAACGGGACCGCCTATTATGTGATGGAGTATCTGAAAGGTACCAGTTTTAAGAGTTACCTGCAGAGCAAGGGCGGGAAAATATCCTGGGAGGAAGCCTACAGAATTCTGTCACCGGTTATGGATGCCCTCTCGGTGGTCCATGCAAAAGGCATCATTCACAGAGATGTTACGCCCGATAATATCGCGATCACGGAGGACGGCACTGTAAAACTCCTCGATTTCGGTGCTGCCAGATACAGCATAGGGGAACAGAGTAAAAGCCTGGATGTGATCCTGAAGCACGGGTTCGCGCCCTATGAACAATATATGCGTCACAGCCGTCAGGGGCCTTTTACGGATGTCTATTCCCTTGCGGCTTCTTTTTACTGTGCCATAACCGGAGAAATCCCTCCGGAATCGGTGGAGCGACTGGATGATGACACATTAAAGGCGCCCTCTGAACTGGGAATCTCTATTCCCGCAAAAGCAGAGGCAGCGCTGTTGAAGGCGCTGGCCGTCCGTTCATCCGACCGCTTCCAGACCGTGGACGAATTCAAATACGCCATTCTCCACGGATCGCGGACCAGGGATGAAAACCGGCGCAGGATGACCATAGCAGCCGGAGCTGCTCTGCTTCTTGCGGCGATTCCTGTCATTTTTTGGCTTGTCCGCCACAGGCCGGCTCCCGGACCGGAGCCCGACCGGACCGCGGTCAGCGGGACCGCATCGACAGAGAACCAATCCGCTTCATCCCGGGCTGCGGATTCCCGCTCTGAGCTGGAAATCCTGACGGAAAAAGCGGAAAAAGGGGATGCGGCCTCCCAGGTCAGCCTGGCAAATATGTATTACAGCGGGGAAGGGGCTGAAAAAGATCCTGAAAAAGCTTTTGCATGGTATACCAGGGCAGCTGAGCAGGGAAATGCGGCCGCCCGGTATCTTCTGGCTTATATGTACCAGCATGGAGAAGGGACGGAACAAAACTATAAGGAAGCCCTGAACTGGTACAGCAAAGCAGCGGAGCAGGGAAGTCCGGAAGCCGGGTATCAGACCGGATACATCTATGAGCACGGAATTGAGACCGAACGGGATTATGCCCGCGCGTTCGAGTATTACACAATGTCCGCGGAACAGGGTTACGCGGATGCCCAGTACAGCCTGGGAAACCTGTATCTGGAAGGAAAAGGGACAGACAAAGACCGGAAGAAGGCCCTTGAGTGGTATACCAAAGCGGCTGAAAAGGGGAATATAAACGCGCAGTACTCGGCGGGAATGATCCATGAGGCAGAAAAAGAATATGCAGAGGCCCTGTCATGGTATCAGAAAGCGGCAGAAGAGGATTATCCCGCGGCTCAAAACAGCCTGGGCCGTCTGTACAAGTATGGCTATGGCGTAGATCAGGATGACGAAACTGCTTTTAAGTGGTTTGAGAAAGCAGCCTCACATGATTATGCGGACGCACAGTACAACATGGGAATGGCCTATTACGACGGTTCATGGGTCGGACAGGACTATGAAAAAGCGCTGGAGTGGTATCAGAAGGCTGCTGACCAGGGATATGCTCCCGCCCAAAACAATCTCGCGTGGATGTATGCCCAGGGCGAAGGTACGGACCAGGACAACGAAAAAGCTGTTGAATGGTTTGAAAAGGCGGCTGACCAGGGACATGCGCCTGCTCAGAACAACCTGGGATATATCTACATGGAAGGAATCATAGGGGACCCCGACTATGCCGAGGCCAGAAAATGGTTTGAGAAAGCTGCGGAGCAGGGTTACGGTGCCGCCTCCTTCAGCCTGGGGGAGATCTATCTGATGGGACTTGGTGTGGATGCAGACCGGGAGGAAGCAAAAAAATGGTATGAAAAAGCAGTGGATCAGGGTTATGAAGAAGCAAAGACCAGGCTGGACAGCCTGTGAGTTCGAAGTAAGCGCCTGCCGCAGGGCGGGATGCGAATGTGCGGAGCATTGCGGGAGCGCAAAAGCGCGAAGCGATGCGCAGGACTCGCGGGCGAGTCTTGAATCATATATGTTTATGGCCGCGAAGTCATAACCACAAGCGTGACACAAAAAAGCAGACCAGGCGCTGGATCCGGGGCCGGATCCTGACTGAATAGGGAGGAAAAGAGTGAATGAAAACCTGTTACAACTGCTTTCATGAGATGATGGATTCCGCCAATAATTGCGCATACTGCGGATTCTCCCTGAACAGCAAAGCAGAGAGCAAATATCCGCAGGCGCTTCCTTACGGGTCGATCCTGCACGGTAAATACATCACCGGACGTGTGCTCGGGCAGGGAGGATTCGGCATCACCTACGTTGCGCAGGACTACAATACAAAAGAACTGGTCGCAATAAAAGAGTATTTCCCCGGCGCCATGGCCACGCGCACAGGCACCCGGTCTGTACAGGCCTATAATGTAGCAAACAGTGACAGCTTTTCCTTTGGCAAGAGAATCTTTTTGAAAGAAGCGACAACGCTGTCCAGATTTTCCGGAAACCCCAATATTGTAAAAGTGCGCAGCTTTTTCGAGGAAAACGGGACAGCGTATTTCGCAATGGAGTATGTAAAGGGCGAGAGCCTGAAAAGCTATGTCAGAAAGAGGGGAGGGAGCATATCCTGGCAGGAGGCAGAGCGGATACTTCTGCCGGTCATGGAGGCTCTTGAAGCCGTGCATGCGCAGGGAATCATCCACCGGGATATCTCTCCGGACAATATCGCGCTGGCAGACAACGGCCAGGTGAAGCTCCTTGATTTCGGCGCCGCCAGATACAGCATGGGTGAACGCAGTCAGAGCCTGTCCGTTGTCCTGAAACACGGATATGCGCCTGCGGAACAGTATTCCAGACACGGACACCAGGGTCCCTGGACAGACGTCTACGCCATGGCGGCAACCTTCTACAATGTCCTGACAGGGGAAATGGTCCCGGATTCAATTGACAGAACGCATTCGGATACGCTGGTCCTGCCTTCCAGGCTCGGGGTCATTGTACCTGAACATGTGGAAGCTGCCCTTGCCAAAGCACTTTCTGTGCGGCAGGAGGACCGGTTTCAGAGCATGGCGGATTTCAAAGATGCCCTGACCGGAAAGGTGATCCTCCCCAAAACAGTATTCTCGGATCCGATTGCCACGGAAGTCCCTCCGGCAGGGAGTATCGGCCCGTCAGTACAGCCAGATCCGGTCGGGGGTACTCCACAGCATTCGGGGACAACAATACCCGGAAGCGGCGGTGATGGACCCGGACACACTCCGCCAGCCGGGCCAAAAGGCCCGTCCGGAAAACGGATCGGCCTGGCAGCGGCCGCAGTCATTCTTCTGATCTGCGGGATCCTTTTCATAAAGTCCCTGTTTCCTCCGGATACTGGTGCCGGAAATACGGAGGAAGGAATCACTTCCGGAAATTTCCTGAATCAAGGCTTTTTTGCCATGAGCGAAAAGGACTGTTACGCCTATAGCGGCAGCAAGCTTTATTACTGCAAAGATTCGGACCTGTCCGCGGCAGAACTGGTGGGAGACGGGAGAGCCGGAGAGTTTCTGAATGTCGTCGACAGCCACCTTTATTTTCTGTCGCAATATGAGCACGCGATTTACCGGATGGATCCTGACGGAAGCAATAAGGTCAAGGTTTATGATGCATCCTCTGACACGGCGAACGAGCCGGCCAACCTGTACATTTACCATGGATGGTTCTTTTTTTCCAACCACAACAAGCTGTTCCGCGGGAGTTTAAAAGACCTTGACGATCTGGAAAAAGGACCTCTCACAAAAGCAGAGTGCATTGCGACAGACTTTAATTATGAAAACAAGGCCTTTGCAAGCCTGTGCTTTATCGAAGACTGTATTTACTACGATGGAGAAAAAGGCCTCTCAAGCATGGAACTTGACGGGTCAGGGAAAAAGACTGTCTGTGATAAGGACGGAAAATTCATCACAGACGGTCAGGCCATCTATTGCTTAAACGGGTTATACCGAGTCAGCAGAATACTGCCTGACGGGTCTGTCACACAGATCATCGACCTCAAAGATGTGGGCAAGATCAGAGAGATCAATTACGCGGATGGCTGGATCTACTATCTGCTGGAAGTGGATGACGGCAAATATTTGTGCAGGGCAAAGCCGGATGGTTCCGGGAACGTAACCATTGATTTTGTCACTGAAGGTAAAAACACAGTGGTATCTATGAATACGTTTGCCGGCTCGGAATATGCGTTCTTTTATATTCTCGAGAAAGACGGAGAAAATCTGACTCCTGTCAGTAAGAGCATTGATATTCCCAAAGAAACATCCTCATCCGCCTCCCCCCAAACGGGAGCAGGCTCCAAAGCGGAAGGAAAAGCGGAAGAAGGAAACGCTTCATCGGACACAAATACTCCTTCAGAAGAAAATAAAAATAACGGGACAATGACAGATTCAGCCTCTTATAAAAGGGGTGAGGAAACAATCATTGACAATGAAGTCTTCAAAGCAGTAGTGACCGGATACGAGCCTGATTATAAAGATGAAATAGGAATCAGCCATTTTGTCGTCAATATGTTGTTGGAGAACAAAGCAGATACTGAGGAAAAAGTATATATCGACTACACCTCTGTCAACCGGTTTGGATTTGATTCATCCTGCAGAGCTCTTTTCTCTGCGGAAACAGAAGGCCGGAAGTATTTTGATTTTGTCATTCCGGAAGTAGAAAAGAAAAAAGTACAACTCGATTTCCGCCGGCCAATCCTTACCGCGGCAGGAATCTCTTCTATAGACGAGATTAAAGGCGCCCTCAGACTTTACTACGATAACTATAGGGGCTATGAGTATATGGAGTTTGCTTTATATCCGACCGGAAAAACCGCTGAGGAAATTGTGGCTGCCTCACCGATTTCAGAAAATGATGTGGAAATCCTGTTTGATAACAGTGATGTGGCCTTTGGTATTCTGAAACGATCGGAAAATACAGAACGGCTTTATTCTGAAATAATACGAGGCGGTAAAGGATTTGTCTGTTTCGCGGCCAATAAGACCGATCATCCTGTTGATTTCGTGCTTAATAAAGTATCGATCAATGGGATCACACACTATTCCTACTATGGTGATGAGGATACTGAGAAACATTATTTATCAGGAGACGGCGGCTCTTCCTGGACAGCAATTGCTGTTTGCGGATCCGGAACGGAACTGGTCAACTGGATCACTTTTGATGAAAGATTTCTGGAAGAAAACCAAATCAGCGATGTTTCGGACATAGCGAATTTTACTTTTGAAGTTCTTTATGGAAAGCCGGGATCTCCAGATACTTCTACAGGACCTGTCACTTATATTCCGAACTAACGATCACAGTCACTGGAGGGAAATATGAAAACCTGTTACAACTGTTTCCATGAACTTGGTGATACCGTCCGGATCTGTCCATCCTGCGGGATGGGGGCGGACATTTCCAATGCGGCCCAGTACCCTCACGCGCTTCCCTGCGGGTCGGTCCTGGCCGGCAAATATGTGACCGGACGCGTCCTGGGTCAGGGCGGCTTCGGCATTACCTACGTCGCGCAAAACTACCAGACAAAGGAGCTGGCGGCGATCAAGGAATACTATCCGGATTCCATGGCCATCCGTGAGGGATCTCATTCTGTCACCCCCTACAACATGGACCGCAGCTCAAACTATGAATACGGTAAGGAGCGTTTTCTCGAAGAGGCAAAGACCCTTTCCGAGTTTATAGGCAATCCCCATATAGTCAGGGTGATCAGTTATTTTGAGGAGAACGGGACCGCCTATTTTGTCATGGAGTATGTCAAGGGCATCAGCCTGAAAAAATACCTTCAGGGAAAGGGCGGGAAGATCTCCTGGCAGGAAGCCATGCAGTTCCTGTCACCGGTCATGGATGCCCTCTCGGCAGTCCATGACAAGGGGATCATCCACAGGGATGTCACTCCGGACAACATCGTGATCACGGATGACGGCAATGTGAAACTGCTTGACTTCGGCTCGGCACGCTACAGCATCGGGGAGCGCAGCCAGAGTCTGGACGTCATCTTAAAGCACGGCTTTGCCCCCTATGAGCAGTATATCCGCCGCAGCCGGCAGGGCTCCTTCACGGACGTCTACTCTCTGGCAGCGACCTTCTACTACGCCATAACAGGCCTTACCCCTCCGGAGGCCGTCGAGAGGATCGACAACGACTCCCTGCAGCTGCCTTCCGCTCTGGGGACCGACATCCCCGCAGGCGTAGAGGCCGCGCTGGTTAAAGCCCTGGCCGTCCGGTCTAATGACCGTATCCGGACCATGGATGAGTTCAAAAAAGCCCTGGAAGAAGGGGCTGAGCCTGGAAGATCCGGGTTTGTTAATACTGAAGACAAGGGGAAGGCAGGACAGGAAGACAAAGACAGAACTTCACCCGGAAATATTATTGAAATCACGGCGGGGGCAGGCTCTGCGGATATAGACAGATCTGAGCAGGATACCGGCTCCGGACACACAGACAGGACAGGTTCCGGGGAGAACGTCAGTATCAATACTGCCGCTCAGGAAGACAATGCTCTTACTGAGGACGGCTCAGGCCATAAAAAGCAGGAAGGCGGGACAGTAATAACCGGGTCAGCAGAGGATGCTGCATCCGGGACGGCTGCTGTTGATCAGGCGGCTCCTGCTGAGGGACAGGATACTTCCCCGACACAGAACAAAGAGATCGACCTCACGCAGTATGCGCAGAATAAAGACGGGCAGGATCAGGAGAAAAAGATTCCCAAATGGCTGATCCCTGCCGCGGCAGCTGCTGCCATAGCGCTTATAGTCCTGTTCCTGTGGGGCAGGTCCGGCGGCACAGGCACAGAAAGCGGAGGCTCCGGGCAGGCTGTCGCAGGATCGACCGGCACACAGGCTTCCAGTGCGGCAGAGGAGGCTGCCGACGAACTCAGCCCCGAGATCAGGGAACTCCTGTCCAAAGCGGAGGCGGGCGATGCTGCCGCGCAGTATGAGCTTGGAAAAGCATATTTCAGCGGCAGCGGCGTTGAACAGAACTACGAGGAAGCGCTTGCCTGGTATACAAAAGCCGCGGAGCAGGGAAATACGGATGCCCGGTATGGCCTGGGAGAGATCTATCACAAGGGAGACGGAGCGGACAAAGACGATGAGCAGGCCCTGAAATACTACCGGCTGGCTGCGGAACAGGGCTATGCGCCCGCACAGGCTCAGACAGGCATCATGCTCCGGACCGGGGAAGGCTCGGACAAGAATGAAGAAGAGGCTTTCACATGGTTTCAGAAGGCGGCTGACCAGGACGATCCTCAGGGACAATACTGGCTCGGAAAGATGTATCTGGACGGCACAGGAACAAAAAAGGATGAAGATAAGGCTTTTGAATGGATGAAGAAGGCCGCGGAGCAGGGTCTGCCGGAGGCCCAGTATGAGACCGGCGCTATGTTTGAAGAAGGGACCGGGACTGATCAATCAAATTATGATGCGTTGGCATGGTATACGAAAGCAGCGAAACAGGGCTATCCGGAGGCTCAGTATGCGCTTGGAATGTGCTACCGGCAGGGGATCGGCGTCGAAAAAGATTACGAGGAGGCATTTAACTGGTTTACAAAAGCGGCTGACCAGGGACTGGCAAAGGCCCAGAGCGAACTCGGCTATTTATACGAAAAAGGCGCCGGGACAGACCAGGACTACGATAAGGCTTTTGCCTGGTACATGAAGGCGGCAGAACAGGGCTACGCGACAGCGCAGACAGACGTCGGTCTCTGCTATCAGTATGGAAGAGGTGTCGACAAGGATGACGAGGAAGCAGTCAAATGGTTTAAAAAAGCGGCTGACCAGGGCGATTCGTATGGACAGAATAATCTGGGGACTATGTACAAGAGCGGCAAGGGCGTGGAACTGGATTATGAGAAAGCGCTCTACTGGTATGAGAAGTCCGCTGAACAGGATAATCCACTTGCTATGTTCAATCTGGGCAACACCTACTACAACGGGGAAGGCGTTGACCAGGATTACGAGAAGGCACTCGAATGGTACAGAAAAGCTGCAGACCTGAATAATGGGGCAGCAGAGTATAAACTCGGAATGATGTATTTTAATGGGGAAGGTGTTCCTGCAGATGAGGATGCTGCCTTTGAATGGTTTGATAAAGCAGCAAGAGATGGGGATATTGATTCCATCAGGCTGTTTGCAGCCCTCTTGTTCCAGGGAGTGAGATATGTTCAGAACTACGAATTGGCGTTTAAATACTATATGATGGCCGCGGAAGCGGGGGACCCGGAGTCGCAGTATTATGTCGCCCTGATGTACGAAAACGGATATGGTGTCGAGCAGGACATGGAAGAAGCCATGAAATGGTACGAAAGGTCCGCTGAACAGGGATATGAGGAAGCCGTGAACAGGCTGAACCAGTAAACCGTAAACACGGCATATTGATTCATTATCCTGCGAGGTCATGGCCACAGGCATTATTAAAAGGAGAAGAATATGAAAAAACAAAGGTTATGTAAGCTGCGTACTGCGGCTGCTGTATTGGCTGCCGCCCTGATCCTGTCGGGAACCCTGTCTGCCTGCGGCAGTTCCTCCGGCACCGGGAACGGGACTACCGGTAACGACGGTTCCACAGCTGCTGCCGCTGGTTCACAATCCCCGTCAGGCAGCGGAACTGAACCTGCTGAAACTGCGGACAATAATGATTCTGTGCCCGCAGTAACATCTCTGGATTCCACAGCTGTCTATAAGGACGGGGAGGAGACTGTCCTTGATACGGACGAGCTGACTATAGCAGTCACGGGCTATGATCCCGCATATGTCAATACCTGGGCAAAAGACGACCCATCGGATGATATTACGGATTTTGCCATGAAAATGAGTCTGGAAAACAAGACGGAAAAGGAAATAGAGGTCGTTTATTCCTGCGGCAGCGTCAACGGGTTCGGCGTTGCGGAACCTGAGTTCTATACAGAAGAAAGAGATTATGCAGCATCCTGGCTGGAGATTCCTGCAGGTGAAAAAATCAATGTCCAGCTGGAATATCCGGTCTCAACACTGACCGGTGCCGGAATCACTTCTGTAGATGAGATCAGCTTCACACTGTCAGACCGGACAGAATGGAACAGTGAAAAGGAAATTGGTACATTTACGGTCTATCCCACAGGCAAAAAGCCGGAGGAGATCGTGAAGGCGGTTCCCGTATCTGTGGATGATTTGAATATCCTGGAAGATAATGACGAGTTTACATTTGCAACATTCAAAGACCCGGAAAAAGCATCACCCATGTTCTATCCTGTAACAGTGCAGGATAACAGGATCAAATTCTATGCCGTGAATAAAACAGAAGATCCTGTCACTTTCATAATATATAAAGCGGCAGTGGACGGCGTTCCCTTCTATGAATATAATATCTATGAGGACGAGGATGGAAATGAGCAAAAGAAAAAAAAGTTTTTAAACGGGGGAGAGTGGGGTACAACAACAATCATGACATGCATGCCCGGATGCGCCGCAGTCGGGTCCTTCTGGCTGGATGAAGATTTCATGTCTGAGAACAGCATCAACAGTTTCGGGGATATATCCGCATTTTCTTTCCAACTCGGTGTTAAGAACCGGGAAGAGGCTCTTTTCTGCCGAACCCTTGCCTGCAATCCCGGAGGAGGCAGTCTGTCAGCAGAGGCAGCAGCGGATGCAGAGGATTCTAATAATAAATCTAAATCTGAGTTTCAGACAGCTGACTATGTCAAGACCCGGGATGTTGTGGCGGATACAGATCAGTTTAAAATCACATCAATCGGCTATGATCCCGCATATGTAAATCCCAAAACCTGGGGGGAGGGATTTCTGATCATGCTGGAGATTGAAAATAAGACAGAGAAAGAATACCAATACGGCTTTTTAAACTGGAACGATTATGCCGCAGTGAACAGGCTTTTCGGATTTCCGATTGAAGCCGTAAAGGATTGTGTGGTTCCTGCCGGAGGCAGGAAGGAACTGTCTTTATTCGTAGACACAACTTATCTTTCGGACTATCCTGTAAAATCAATCGATGAAGTACGCTTTATGTTCAGGGCAGAATCTTCTGAGTTTCGCAAAGCATCCGAAGAATCAGATAATGAGAAAAGGGATGCCTTATATCAGACAGATCGATTTGAAAAATACTGCGCGGTCTTTCCTACAGGAATGAAGGCGGAAGATATTATTCCGGCTGTATCGCTGGACAATCCCCTGGACTTTGAGAAGATATCGTCCGGCTATTCTGCCGAGATCGATAAAATTTATACACTCGCTTTTAAAAAGGGGAAAAACGGAGTCTATAATAACGGGCTGGATCCCTGGGTCTCCAATAATGATCCGGAAAGAGGAGTGTATGCTGCCCTCTATGAGGTACAGATCAATGAAAAGGATGCAGTGGAAAAAAGCCAGGAGTCAGACGATGTAGAAGAATATCACTATAATATCGCAGATATGCTTCCGCCCCTTTGCGTCGCGGGAAAGGACCTGTTTAATAAATACAGAGAATTAGAAGAAGAATTAGAAGGCTGGTCGAGTGATGGACGTGATGGACTTTTTATCAACCGGGAAGTGCTCAAAGACAATGGTGTAGATAAAGAGGAGGATATAATAGTTGGTTTTGAAATCTATGTAGAGCAGCATCCGGATTCCTATACTGAACGAGGCGATTTTCCCGGATACCTGACAACGAGATATCCTGTCCATATCGGAAAAGATGATACGGATGCCTCTGATTCATCTAATGATTCATCCGATGAAAAGACCGTTTCATTCGAGACCACAGATCTGGAAGGCGGCGCGGTAAAGAGCAGTGACCTTTTCAAGGACAGCAAAATCACCATGATCAATCTGTGGGCAACATGGTGCGGACCCTGCGTAAAAGAAATGCCTGATCTGGCCAAACTGAGCCGCGAATATGAGAAGAAGGGATGCCGTATCATCGGGATCTGCCTGGATGGCGCGGAAGAGAAGGATGAAGCCATACAGATTTTGAAAGATAACGGCGTTGAGTATCTGAACCTCATCGCTCCGGATAATATTGATGATGTACTCCCGTCCAGTGTTATTCCGACAACCTATTTTGTGGACAGTGAAGGGGCTATTCTGGTGAATTCTCCGGTACAAGGCGCAGCGGTTGAGGCGTATCCTGAGATACTGGATGATCTGCTCGAGATGCTGGATAAATAATTCGTGACGTGATTACAAATGATCCGTGGCAGGAACATAAAAAGGCGGTTCTCCATTCCACAGAAGCGGATGGAGAGCCGCTCCTTTTTTATCGCAGCGTTATATATACACGCCCTTGGGGGCGTGTACAGCCTGTCTTTCGCCTGACGGCGAACGGCAGCCGGTGGGAGTATTAACACGGCTATACAATGTGTTTTCCACCCTGCGGCGGACACAGGCCGGTGCGCAAGACTCGCGGGCGAGTCTTAAATCTGAGAAGCACACAAATAAAGAAAACCTGCTATAATTGTACCCATGAGTTATTTGTGGAATTGAACGGCACTGTCCGGACCGGGCATTTATGTTAGTGAAAGAAAGGGAAACCCGGTCCGCTGATGGTCCACACAGGAGGAATATGATGAAAAAGAAAAAAGCACCTGCCGCTGCCCTGTCTGTTTTTTCGGCTGTATTAACTGCAGGTACGATTTGTGCAGCTTCCGTTCTGCCTGCTTTTCCCGTCTTTGCGGCCGCGGTACCAAACGGAAATACTGCAGTGGAGGCATCTCAGAGCGAAACAGCAGGAAGCACCGCGGAAGCGGCATCTAAGAGTGAGACCGCGGCAAGCGCAGTGGAAACGGCTGCACAGAGCGTGACCGCGGCAGGCGCCGCGGAAGCGGCAGCTCAGAATGAAACCGCTGGCAGCGCCGCAGAAGCGGCATCTCAGAATGAAACCGCTGGCAGCGCCGCGGAAGCGGCATCTCAGAATGAAACCGCGGCAGGCGCTGCGGAAGCGGCATCTGAGAGCGTAACTGCGGCCGGTACTGCGGAAGCGGCATCTGAGAGTGCAACAGCTGCCGATACCGCGGAAACAGATCCTGTCCGCCAGCTCCTGGAAGAGTATGCGGGTAAACTGGATAACCTCTACGGAAAGACATATACAGGATATCTGTGGGATGTGAAGAAAGAGGAATTCAGCAGCCGGCAGGGATATGACACGACAGAAATACCTGCATCTGACGCGGCCTTCAGAATCGATGACTATGATCAGGACGGAACTGCTGAACTCCTGGTCGTCTCTGTCAAAGAGGATTCGACGCTCAAGCTTACCATGTATGAGGTCGTAGACGGGCAGGAGGTTTTCCCGGCAGATTCATACGATGCAGCGGTAAAGCAGTACGACAAGGACTTCGGAATCTATGCCGCGGAACAGGGACCTGGATATACCAGTGTCTTTTCCTATGATAAGGGCGGACCCTGCATCGGTATTGACAGCATGGGATTAGGTATGCAGGCAACCGGAAGAATACGGAATATTCTCACTGTAAAATATGACGGAAATCATTTCCTGCAAGAAGGAGAAGCCTATGTTGACAGGACTTCGGGCAGTTATTTTAACGAGGCAGGGAGAACAATCCGCGGGAAACTGGAATCCTTTGGAACGAATCCCCTGATGGACACAGACGTGGAACGTATTTTCCTCGGCTATGCCATCGACAAATACCTCCCCGATGCCCGGGAGATTATGAGGACGGATACGGTCACTGTATATGATACTGATCAGTATTCCGAATGGCTGAAAAAAGGCGCTCCCGATAAGCTGGAGGCTACGTCTATCCATTTTGCGGAGCAGAACGAACTCTACAGCACGGAAATGAATGACCGCTTTTCCGGAATGCTCTCCAGCCATATCGGCAGAGAACTTAAATTTGCCGACGAACTGGGCAACCAGGGTACGGTGGACTGGTCAACAGAACTGATCGCGTATGGAGAAAGCGGAAACCTGTTCAAGTCCGGATACACATATGTCTCTCCGGATGAGGAAGCCAGGGAGAAGGAAGTCGAGTTCAAATATAACAAGCTTTCCCTCTATTTCTGGGAGACAGAAGAGGGAATCTGGCTGCTGCCGGAAATGAAAGATGAAGAGAGAGCCCTTCTTCTGAAAGATGGGACTCTGCCCGAAAATGCCGAACTGGTATACAGTGAAACAGAGCATCCGGATCCGCTCGAACCTTCAGCAGAGGGCGGCCACCGGTCCATTGAAAAATACTCCGGGAATATACAGGCCTATAGTGATATTGTGATTTACAGGGCATACAATATACCCGGCAAAGACCTGGAATCCCGCGACTGCACCAATATTATCTGGAAAAAGGACACAGGGCTGATCGGATACCAGCACAGCAGTACACCTGCGGGCGCGGACTTGATCCGCGCAAGGGACTCAAAGTATGTGGAAGCAGATGGCATGAGGCTCGAAGTCAAGTGAGAACCACGCCGTCCATGCCGGGATACACAGATAACCGGTTCTCCGGAAAGGAGCTGCTATGCAAGATACCCAGATTGCCGTCCGATACTGCGGGGGGTGCAGCACAACCTATGACCGGGAAGCAGCGGTAAAGCAGCTGCAGGATCTTATGCCGGAATATTCCTTTGTCATTGCTGAGCCGGGTAAACGCTACAGGGCCGCGCTGATCGTCAACGGGTGTTTTTGCGCATGTACATCGACATTGACGCTGGCTGTTCCAAAAGACAGGCAGGTCAGCATCGAAGGGTTCCCGGATCTGATTTCCGCCCGCGACCGCCTCAGGGAAATACTCAGCACCCGCACATGAGAAATGTTTGAAGAAGCACATCCGGGAGGGGGAGGACTGATCATGAGCTTATACGCAATCGGAGATCTGCATCTTCATTTTCAGTCTGTCCTGAAAGCGCCCGGGCAGCTGCACGGGAGAGTGTGGAAAAACCATGAGCAGAAGTTCCTGAAAAACTGCAGTAAACTGATCGGGCCGGATGATACGCTGGTTCTGGCAGGAGACCACAGCTGGGGAAAAAATCTGGCGGAGTGCGGGGAGGATCTGCGGTATATCATGGATCTTCCGGGGCGCAAGATCCTGACCAGGGGCAACCACGATATGTTCTGGGATGTAAAAAAGACGAGACAGCTGAACGAGCAGTTCAGCCCGGCGCTGACATTTTTGCAGGACAGCTATGAATCCTACCGGGACTACGCCATCGTGGGCACCAAGGGCTTTACTTTTGAGGGACCTTTTTATCTGGACCGCCGCGGGCGGATCACCGGATGGGACGAGCGGGAGGAGGAGCGCGCGAAAAAGCTGGTCGCCAGGGAACAGGCGCGTCTGCGCAAGTCATTTGACCTGGCACAAAAAGACGGATACCGGAAATTTATCATGTTTCTGCACTACCCGCCGACCAACATTCTGGAGGAGAGAAGCTGCTTTACCGATATGGCGGAGGAGTACGGAGCGGAGCAGGTTATCTACGCCCACTGCCACGGGGAATCCAGGTTCCACGACAGTATTATGGGAGAATTCCGCGGAGTCCGCTACAGTCTGGTATCGGGCGACTATCTGCGGTGGAATCCCATGAAGGTCCTGTGATCATCGTTACGGCGCTCCAAAAAACAGGCGGGCCTGAACTCCTGTAACCGATCATACCGGGCAGACATCAGATATAACCTTAAGAATGCACATATTCCTCTGCTGTGATATAGTTATGATGTAAAGGTCAAAAGCCAGGAAAAGGCTCTGAGTCTCGTCAGTATGCACAAACAACCGCAGGACCATTGCGAGCGGCCGGTA
>JBGUNJ010000055.1:0-23941 GCA_045117315.1 Lachnospiraceae bacterium
CGAAAGCCGCTGCTGCATGGGTAAAAAAGCGTTTAATTTTTGTTGGGATTATTTTTATCTATTTTCAGGTGGGCCTGAACAGTAACAGGCAAATAGTAAATACCTCACAAATTGGGCTAATTAGAGAGCATTTTCAGAAGTTTTATTGTATAATAGGTGATAGGTTAAAAGGGTAAGGGTAACGGCTGCGATTATTGAACATGCAGGCTCCGCCGGTCAGGCGGAGTTTGCGGTTTTTATCGCAGGATTCCGTCAACAGGACAGGAACAACTGCGGATGGCTGAAAATAGGGGAGCGATCGTCCACCGGAGAATATTTTTCGGGGAAGCGGAACCGGAAGCAGTCTTTCGCTTAGGGATTGAGACAGGACGGAAGCAGGTAGTCAGTAGTTGCCTTATAAAGCAGTATCTGTTTTCAAGCAAGGGAGGTTTTGCATGCAGAATTACAGAAAGATGCGGTCACCCCGTCATAATGATGTCGTTATGAAAGTCATTCCGGGACACTTCGTGACTCCCAACTCACATATCAATTATTACATCGATATGACCACGATGAAAACCAGACAGAATGAAGCAAAAGCAGCGGCCCGCGCCATGAGTGAGGTCTATGTGGCGAGCACTGTTATTGATACCATTGTTTGTATGGACGGCATGGAGGTCATCGGCGCTTACATGGCGGATGAACTCACCAGAGCCGGAATCATGTCCCTGAATGCCCACAAGACGATTTACATCATGTCTCCTGAGTACGACCTTTCCGGTCAGATGATTGTCAGAGAAAACAATCAGATGATGGTAAAGGGCAAGCATGTGCTCCTCCTTCTGGCTTCTGCAACTACAGGTCAGACCATTGCCCGCGCTACTGAGTCGATCTACTATTACGGCGGAACCATCGAAGGCGTTTCCGCGATCTTCTCCGCGGTCAGCAAAGTTATGGACCGCCCCGTTCACGCGCTTTACTCCACGGCGGATCTGCCGGACTACATGTCCTATCAGCCTGCCAAGTGCAGAATGTGCCAGAACCATGAGCCCATCGATGCGATCTGCAACGGCTTCGGCTATTCCAGACTGTAAAAAAGAAATCTCCGGACAAAGTCATTACGTGCCGCCGGTTTTGCGTTAAAGCCTGCATCTGCGGCCGGACACTCATTTCCCGGATGTATGATTTCCGGATATTCATTTCCCGGACAATCGTTTCCCGGATATTTGTTTCCCTGATATATGGATGAAAAAACAGGCAGCCGGAGAATGGGTTCCCGGCTCCTGTTTTTTTGGGGAATCCTGCGGCAGGCAGCCATGGAGGTGAAATGTGAAAAAAAAGGGCTATCACAGCACACAGAAAAAATATTTTAATACAATCCCAAAATCAGAGTTTTACGGGGTTGCGCTCGGATATGCCATCGGATTGTTCATGACCGGATTACTCAGGATTGAATCCCAGATTCCGCAGCTGGTAACGGCGGTAATAGGATTTCTGATCGGATATTATGTGGATTATAAATATTACCGCGTCAAGGATGAGCCTGATACGCCGACATATCCGGCAATCGAAGAGGCGGATGAACCCGTGGACGCGGCAATTGAGGAGACGGATAAACCCGGAGCTGCAGCGACTGAAGAGACTGATAAAGCCGGAGCCGCAGCGGTTGAAGAAACATATGTATACGGACCCGCGTCAACAGGGGGAGCGGATGATCCGGAGGACCAGGAGCCCGGGCAGTAGGAACGGAATGCATATAGGGAACGAAGCAGACCGCGCTGCATTGAGTTGAATGCTGATACCGCAGATCTCATGGTGAAACAGGTCTGCGGTATTTTGAAGTTTTCCGGGGAAAGGAAAGACGAATCGCATGCAAAAACAGAGAGAAAACAAAATGGGCGTTATGCCCGTAAAACAACTAATCATATCGATGTCTCTTCCGATGATGGTCTCCATGCTGGTCCAGGCCCTCTATAATGTCGTGGACAGTATGTTCGTCGCCAGACTCTCGGAAGATGCGCTGACCGCGGTCACGCTGGCTTTTCCCATGCAGAACGCGCTGATTTCCTTTGCGTCCGGGACAGGCGTCGGTATTAACGCCCTCCTCTCAAAATCACTGGGCGAAAAAAGATTCGACCGCGCCGATGAGGCTGCCAACAACGGCCTGTTTCTGGCCTTTTTGACCTACATCCTGTTCCTGCTGATCGGTCTGTTCGGTGCCGGCCCCTTCATAGGTACTCAGATTAAGGACGCCCTGGTGCAGGAGTATGGGACGATCTATCTGAAAATAGTTCTCTGCATGTCTTTCGGGGCCATTTTTCAGATTACTTTTGAGCGTCTGCTGCAGTCAACCGGACGCACAGTCTACAGCATGATCTCTCAGGCGACCGGCGCCATCATCAATATCATCTTCGACCCGATTATGATCTTCGGCCTGTTCGGCTTCCCCAAAATGGGCGTAGCCGGCGCCGCAGCGGCGACTGTGCTGGGCCAGGTGGTTGCCGGCTGCATCGGCTGTTACCTCAACCTGACCAAAAACGAGGATATCCACATTTCAATCCCTCAGATCCTGAAGCCTTCTGCAGACGTGATCCGCAAAATTTACTTTGTCGCGGCACCCTCCATCCTGATGATGTCGATCGGTTCGATCATGACCTACGCCATGAACCAGATCCTGGGCGGTTTCTCCAAGACTGCTACAGCGGTCTTCGGCGTATATTTCAAACTTCAGAGCTTCTTCTTCATGCCGATCTTCGGTCTGAACAACGGTCTCATTCCGGTGCTGGCCTACAACTACGGCGCGCGCAGGAGTGACCGCATCAAGGAGGCCCTGGTATTCTCGATGACCCTGGCCGTCAGCATCATGCTCTGCGGAACGCTCATTTTCCATCTCTTTCCCCAGGCGCTCCTGGGAATGTTCAATGCCTCGGAGGAGATGCTGCGCATAGGCGTTCCCGCGCTGAGGATCATTTCCCTTTCCTTCGGCCTCGCAGGTGCCTGTATCGCCATGGGATCGATCTTCCAGGCCTTTTCCTACAGCTACTACTCCCTGATCGTCTCCGTAGGACGCCAGCTTGTCGTGCTGATCCCGGTCGCCCTCTTCCTCTCCACATTTGGGGAAGTGACGCTGATCTGGTGGGCATTTCCTATTGCGGAACTCATGTCCACGGTACTGTCGGTCACCTTCTTCCTGAGACTGTACAACCGGACGGTAAAGACATTATAAGAAGACATTGTAAAAAAGAACCGTCGGTACTATGCGGATGTACAAACCAGATATACAAAGGAGCAGCCAATGGCAGACCAGGATTATCTCCACGATCACACAGAAGACAGGGAGCAGGGGCATGCACACACTCGCAGCCACGTCCATGAGCAAGGGCCGCAGCATGACCACATCCACACCCATGATCAAAACCACATCAATGAACATGATCATGGACTGGAGCACGACCACACCCATGCCCATGATCATACCCACAGTCATTCCCATTCTCACGGAGGGCATCACCATCACGTCCACAGTGACGAGGAAAAGAAAGCCGTGATCAACCGCCTGTCCAGGGCGATCGGTCATCTGGAATCCGTCAAGAGGATGGTGCAGCGGGACGAGGACTGTGCCGATGTCCTGATCCAGCTGGCGGCAGTCAGGAACGCGATCAATAACACAGGAAAGCTGATCATGAAGAACCATATCAGCCATTGCATAGTCGAGGCGATAGAGGCAGATGATATGGAGTCGGTAGAAGCGCTGAACAAAGCGATCGACCGCTTTATCAAATGAGAAGACAGATCACGTGCAAAAGAATGCGGGATGGCAGAGGGCGGCGCTGCCGCCTCTTCCCTATTAAAAAAAACATGCGAAACGAATCAGCAATAAGAGCTGTTTCTGGGATGCTTACGAAAAGAATCAATGTATTTCCGCAAGGCAGAAGTGTCCGGTCGAAGAAAGCCGGGCACTTTTTTTGCACTATTATTGATAAAGAGCAACGATCACTTTTTTGTCGTCATTACGTTTATAATGATATAATGGAAATGATTTCGGAACCCGGAGTTGGTGTATCAGGACAAAAGAAAGACAGAAATTTATGAAGGAACAGTTTTCAAGGAGCAGGATGCTGCTCGGGGAAGAGGCCATGAACAGGCTGGCGGCGTCCAGAGTAGCGGTTTTCGGAGTCGGCGGAGTCGGCGGTTTTGTTGTGGAGGCTCTGGCGAGGAGCGGGATAGGAACGATTGATATCATAGACAATGACACAGTCGCTTTGTCCAACCTGAACCGGCAGATTATCGCCACTATGGATACTGTCGGCAGAGACAAAGTCGAAGTCATGAAAGAACGTATCCTGTCGATTAATCCGGCAGCGGTTGTGAATACCTATAAGTGCTTTTTTCTTCCGGAGACAGCAGATCTGTTTGATTTTACTGCCTACGATTACGTAGTGGACGCGATTGACACTGTGACCGGAAAAATTCAGCTGGTTGTGCAGGCCAAAGAGGCGGGAGTTCCGGTGATCAGTGCCATGGGGGCGGGAAACAAGCTTGATCCGACCGGATTTGAAGTGGCTGATATTTACTCGACATCGATAGACCCTCTGGCACGAGTGATGAGGCGGGAGCTCAAAAAGCGAGGCATACTGTCCCTCAAGGTGGTCTACTCAAAAGAAAGACCTGTTCAGCCCCTGCCGGAGGAAACCGCAGACCCGGATTCCAAACAGATGGATCAGGGGGAAGAGAACTTATCTGATTCCGGAGACAGCAGACCGCGCAGAGCCACTCCGGGAAGTCTGGCTTTTGTTCCATCGGTGGCGGGACTGATCATCGCGGGAGAGGTCATCAAAGATCTTTCCGGTTTTGGCGCGTGAATCCCCCGGTATCGCTCTGGCGGAGCTTTCGAAAAAACTATTGAAAAAGGAACGGCGGTGTGAAAAAATAAGAGAGTAGAAAATTTTCACAGAGACGGATTTTTTACTCTCCGGGCTGACGTTTAAGCGCCGCAGAACCCGGAAATCGCATTAGGCATGGGAGAATATTTTTTATGGCAGAAACCGAGATAAAGAGGGCTGCGGACGAAAAGAGCACTGAGGAAAAGAACAGTTCTTCAACGAGTGCTTCAGGAAAAGACAGTTCTTCAAATGGTCCTTCAAAAAGCTCTTCAAATAATTCTTCAAATAACTCTTCAAAGAGTTCTTCGAAGAGTTCTTCAAAGGGTTCCTCAAAGGGTTCTTCAAAGAGACCTTCAAAGAGTGCTTCAGGAAAGAAGAGTGCCGCGGGAGGCAGAAGCTCATCCGCGGACAGGAACAAAAAAGCGGATACCCGCAGCAGAAGGGGCGCCCGCAGACGTTCCGGCAGAGCCGCCGCAGCCGCGAGACAGCCTCTGGCTGAGAGTTTCAGCCATGCTTTTGACGGCATCATGGCCGGTGTGGAAGAGCGGAACATGAAGATCCATTTCGGTTTTGTGCTGCTGGTTCTGATCTTCGGCCTGCTGCTGCAGATCTCCGCGACCGAATGGTGTATCTGCTTTACCCTGTTCGGTCTGGTTCTGAGTCTGGAACTGGTCAACACATCTGTGGAGGCAGTGGTCGACCTCGTGACAGAAGAGTATAAGCCTCTGGCAAAGACCGCCAAGGACGCGGCGGCAGGGGCGGTCCTCATAGCGGCCATCATGGCAGCTGTTACCGGCCTGATCATATTTATCCCCCGTCTTCTGTTTGCTCTCAGGATTCTTTAATCAAAGAACAGAGCAGTGCGGGCTTGATCCCATGATTTTTTAAAAGTGTTCATTCATACAAGAGACAGGTGAAAACGGCTGCAAATGCCGGGACTGCCCGGGCTTTTCGATTTTTATCCGGACGTCCGCACCGGAGTGACACAAAAAAATGATAAAATTTTTACAATTATTTTCGGAATAGTTTTTTTACAGCAAATTATTGAAACACAGTTTGATAACAGTTTTTCTCTAAACTGCTTTTCGTAACCGGCAGCCGGACGTCTGTAAGATGACGTCGCCTGTCATTCAGAACACGGAATCATCGGCAGATCCGTCCCGGAGCGATACGGCTCTGCCGCGTGAACATTCAGCTTCTCAGTCACCAGGGAAAAATTACAGAAGGCCCTGCCTGGGCCGGACACGCCAGGCGCTCATGCGAAACCGCTGCGGCCCGGAAGGGAGCGGCCGCTGACGCGGCGCTGTGACTAAGGCAATAACTGCTTGTTTCGCTCCGGAAAGAGAGGAATACTATGGCAATGGAAAAAATCGGTGATGGTCTCAAAAAGATCCTGCTCGTAGGCATCGGCGCTGCCGCTACTACAGTGGAGAAATCCCAGCAGATCATCGATGAGCTGGTCAAGAAGGGCGAGATCACAGTCGAGCAGGGCAAGGAGCTCAACAAAGAGCTGCAGCACAATGTGAAGAAGACCCTGGAAGCCCGCAAACTGGATGCGGCTACTGTGGAAGAGAGACTGTCCAAGATGGGCAAGGATGATCTCGAACTGCTGAAGAAGAAGATCAAGGAGGTTGAGGAAAAGGCCGATAAGGCAATCGATGACGTGACTGGAATCGCCGAGAGTGATAAGGCCGCTGCTGCATCTGCGGAGATGGATGCCTTGGATGAGGATCTTGCTAAAGAAGGCTATGCTCCCGTGGAACCCGAGGCTGCTGAGGAGACAGATGACTCCACTGAGGCCTGACAGATGGCTTTGAAAGGCAGGCCTGATCAGCCTGACCTGAAAAATGAAGGAATCCGGCCTTCTGAGACCGGTCTCTGATAATGATTGAAATTCAAGCACAGCCCGCTGCGGGCCGGCATCAAAGGCCGAACTCCGCGGCGGGTGCTTTCGTATGTCCCTGCGATTGATCCGGATGACCTGCCTCTGTCACGCTGAGCAGGACATAGGGGACAAAAGAAAATGAGGATACCGCAGGGCGGACAAAAGAGCAGCCAACGGAGGACAGACCAAAAAAAAGGACGGCGACAGTAAAAGGGGAGAATGGGCATCTTATGGAAGACAAGGCAAAAATGGACAACAGATCCAGAATGAAGGAGATCCGCCAGGTGCTTTTCCGCAATGAGATCACGCGGGGAGTGACGCCTGAAAAACTCCGGATCATCCTGGAAGAACTGGGACCCACCTATATCAAACTGGGGCAGATCATGTCCCTGCACTCGGATATTCTTCCCAGGGCCTACTGCGATGAATTGATAAAACTCAATTCAGATGTGACGCCCATGCCTTTTTCGGAAGTGGAGGAGGTCATCAACCGGTCCTATCGGGAGGACTGGCACGAGATTTTCTCTTCCATTGAGAAGGAGCCTCTGGGTTCCGCCTCCATTGCCCAGGTTCACAGAGCTGTCCTCAAATCCGGAGAAGATGTAGTGGTCAAGGTGCAGCGAAAAGGAATCTATGACACCATGGCCAGGGATATAGGACTCCTTCACAGGCTGGTAAAACTGATGCCTCCGGTCGGCGGGATCAAGAATGTCGTGGATCTGGATATGGTCCTGGATGAGATGTGGGCTGTCGCACGGGAGGAGATGGATTTCCTCAAAGAGGCGTCCAATGTAGATGAGTTTGCCCGCAACAACACCGGGATCAAATATGTGAGGATCCCCCGTCTCTATCACGAATATACTACCTCACGGGTGCTGGTCATGGAATATGTCGGCGGCTGCGCCATCAATGACCGCGAGCACCTGCTGAGCAGGGGATATGACCTGGAAGAAGTCGGGCGGAAGCTGATCAACAATTATGTCAAACAGGTCATGGAGGATGGTTTTTTCCACGCGGATCCTCACCCCGGGAATGTCAAGGTGCATGACGGGAAGATCGTCTGGATCGATATGGGAATGATGGGACGCCTGTCCACCCGCGACAAAGCCCTGATGGAGAAAGCCGTCCGGGCGATTGCCGTCACAGATATCGCGACCCTTGAGAACACTATTCTGGAACTTTGCGACAGCAAGGGGAAAGTGGACCAGGGACGTCTTTACAAGGAACTGCGGGTCCTGATCGAACGCTATGGAAAAATGTCCATGGGAAGTATCGACATCATTGAGTTTTTCACGCAGATCCTTGAGATCATGAAAGAGAACGGCCTGAAGATCCCGCATGGTATGACTATGCTGGGGAGGGGGCTCAACCATATGCAGGGAGTTTTGACAGAGATCAGCCCTAACATCAATATGATGGAGATCGCCGCGGCCAGGGTCAAGGAACAGGCTATTGAAAAATTCGATCTGGGACAGGAACTGAAGAGGGGAGGCAGGAAATTATATACTGCCGCCTATAAGACAGTGGAGATTCCGCCCCTGATCAAGAGCGTGCTGGAGGAATACCTCAAGGGGCAGGCCCAGGTGAATATCAAACTCGATACTACCAGGGAGATGGCCCATCTGATGAGGAGGCTTGTCAGAAATATCGTCATGGGCCTGTGGGTCATGGCTCTTCTGATCGGCTCCAGTATCATCTGCACGACAGACATGCACCCCAAGATGCTGGGCATCCCGGCTTTGGGATTTTTCGGCTTTATGCTGGCCTTTGCGATCTGCCTCTATATTTTTATACGCCACTGGGTCACGCGAAACAAATAGACATAAAAATCTTTATGTATCCCGTCTTTGGGGATAAAATACCATAAATGACATCAAAATACGGCTCCATGCCTTCCTCTTTCAAATGAAAGGGAGACAGGAGCCGTATTTTTTATTCCGGATCAGTCGGCCAGGTCGCCGCCGGGATAGGATGTATCATCTTCGCCGGTCTGGAAATCAATATTTTCCTTGTCGCTGTCGCTGCCGTCATTCCAGTAGGTGGGCTGGTCGACGTCATTGTTGAAATACAGATAGTCGGACTCATGGATATCGCCGTCAGATCCGGGAGCCGGGCTGACGGGAGGCATTGTCTGGTTATTTGTGGTGTTCGTGTTGTTTGTCGTGTTGGAGGGCGCTGTCATCTCGGCCCAGTTATTGATATTGGGCGCGGGTGTGGTACCCTGTGTTCCGGTGCCGGCAGGTGCCGTGCCGTTCTGAGGGAGAGCCCCGCCCTGAGGGAGTGTTCCGTCCGGGAGGAGTCCCGCGTCGGGAGCGAGGGTGTCATCCACAGTGGCTCCTGTGGCAGGAACCGTGTCGACAGGAGATTCGGGATCATTTCCAGGCTTGGTCGACGAGGGAGTGGTTGAATCCTCCGGAGAGTAAGGCTTTTCTTCGTCCGCTTTCTGCCCTGTTTTGGAAATGGCGGCGGATTCGTTTCCGTCAGCTCCGCTGTTAAAGGATTTGTGCATTGATTTTTCCGCCGCCGGCATCTGGGCGAACCAGCGGTCGATTCCGTCCGCGATGGCGGATGCCATCTCCAGGCGGTAGGAATCCATATTCATCTGCAGATCTTCATCGGGATTGCTCATATAACCGATGCGGAGCAGGGTGCAGGGCACTTCGCTCCAGTTGTTGCCGGTCATGGCATCCGTCATCCAGATCCTCTCAAGCTTTGCGCCGGTCTTCTCACAGAAGGTGTTGAGGATGACGTCGGACAGACGGAAGGAGGAACTGAAGAGTTCGGGATGGTAGGGATTGTTCTTTGTGATACAGACCGCCGAAGCGCCGTGGACAGTCGTATCGTCGGAGCTGTTGGCGAAAATACGGATGAAGGCATCCGCCTTGTTCTCATTGGCGACAGCGGCGCGCTCGGACTGGCTCAGAGGAAAAGTTGTGTCAGCGTGTGTGAGCTCGACCTTATAGCCCCGGTCTTCCAGCTCCGCGCGCAGCTTTTTGCACACGTTCATTGTGAGATCATATTCATAGGTGGAACTGGACTTACCCAGGACTCCGACCGTGTCCTTGACTTTCATCTCCTCGGCTTTGGGACCGATGGGCTCGGTTCCTGCCGGAATCTGGGAAGAATGACCGGGATCCAGAACGATCGTCAGATTCTTTCCCTCAGCTGAAAAAGGTTCTTCTTTTTCAGTCTTCTCTGTCACAACCTCTTCTTTCGGTTCAGAATCAGGAGCAGGTTCGATGATCGTCGTGGCAAAAGCGGAATCATCGATAGTGATCGAATCGGAAGAATCCTCTTCCATGTTGAAAGACTCAGTCTCCCCTGCAGAGGCAGGCTCTTCCGTCACGGTTTCCTGGTCACCGCCGTTACCGCAGGCGGAGAGCAGGATCAGCATCATGACAAGCGCCAGAGCGGAGAGGATTTTTCCGCCCGCCTTTCTGCCCGGTCTGCTGACAGGCCAGCTGATCCGTGCGGATTGGAGTTCAGTGAGGTCTCTGTTCCTTTTTATCATTTTCAATACCTCTTTAAAAAAAAGAATCCGGTAAGGTCCGTACCAATATTATAGTCTTTTATAGTCCGACCAGCATTTCCCAGGTATACAAAGTCCCGGTCGCCTCGGGAGCCAGAGGAGTGATATAATCCCTGCTGATCTCGGACTCATCCGCGCTGAAGCGGATGTGTACGGAAGGCTGAAGCAGGGACACCCAGCCGTTCTCGCTGGTGTAACGGTATTCTTCTCCAGGCTCAAAGTAGCGGAATTCCGCTGTGGTCCGATTGAACATGTAATGGCGGATCCGGGCCATGTAGACTTCGTCCGAAAGTGCCTCCATCAGAAGATTATATCCTTCATCGGAGGGAGAAATCTCGAAATCCAGATCATCCCAGGTGGCGTCCACCTCGTACCACTCGTTGTCCAGACAGACAATATTCCAGGCGTGTTTTTCCAGATCATCTTCGGAAGGTCCGGCGTTGCCGCAGACCATGGCGGCGGTGAGCCCCGCCCTCTGCAGAAGATAGACATAGGCCAGGGAATAGCCGTCACAGAGTGCCCCGCCGGGATTTCCGCTGCTGTCCGCCACCAGGGCCCCGTAAGCGGTGTGGGCGTAGTCGTCGAACCCGGCGCCGCGGTTATACCATGCACAGCCCAGCAGCAGATCATGGATCTGCAGCGCGATCACCGGATCGGACTGTGTGAAATCCACCTGCTGCAGGATGGCATCCGCTGCCGCCCTGAGCTGATTCTGTTCCTCCGCGTACATACTGCGGAGATCTATGCCGGAATATCCGCTGCCTTCCTCGCCGGCATCGGGATATACCAGAGAGAAAATGACTTTATACTGTCCGCCGAAGGCCGGCATGACATAATAGCGGCACTGGTAGACCGCCCTGGACATACTGACCCAGAACAGCTCCGGGTGATCATTGATGAGAGCGTTGAAAGCCCTTGTATAACTGACAGAAAAATCCTCCGAGGAAGGATCTATACTCACCAGACGGGATTCCTCATAGGAGCCGTCATTGTAGGGATTCTGGGCCAGGGCCAGCATGGCGTCATAGAGAAGGCGCTCTTCCGGGGATATGCATGTGTAATAATAGTAGATGATATCCTCATCGGCGACGGGTCCTCTCACATAGTTCTGGGCCTCTTCCGGAATCGCACTGCCGTCCTCATAGCCGCCCCCGTCAAATTCCCCGGTTCCGTCTGCCGGTATGGCCTCACCGTTTTCGACGCTGCCGTCCGCCGGACTTCCGCCGTCATAGTATTGAAGATCTCCCGGAGAAGATCCGTCCGGGGAAACGTTTTCTCCCCCTCCTGCGATGTTTTCTGCCTGACCGCTCTCATCAAGGGCATACGTGTCCGCCCCGTCGACTGCCTGATTGTACTCCGCCCCCGTAACGTCCGGGCCTGAAATGGGCTCCGGTTCCTGAAGGCTCACCGTCTCCCGGCTCCCGTCTCCCGGGGGGACCGCCGGCTCGCTATGGGCCGTCTGCTCTGAAAAAATGCCTGTGAAATTCTGTAAAAAGGATTCAAAGACAGGCCGGAAACCGAACGGAATGCTGTACAGGGCAAAAAGAATGCAGAAAACAGCAATTAATAAACGGAATAGTTTTTTCAAAAAAACCTCCATGTGGTAATCAATAACCTGCGTGCGGAATGAAGCTCCAAAAAGAAAACTTATGCAAAATACCACATACTCCATTAGTGTACACGCTGGCGGTTTTTAAAGCAAGCAATGACACGGGTGTTTTACTGCACGATAATATACACAATTCAGCCTGAAGAAAGACAGCAGGCCGGCAGTGAGGATCAAAAAGGCGGCTGTTGATGGTGAATTGATGAAAAAAGCTGATGTGTAAAGGGCAGGTTTTTGATATACTTGTGGTTATGGGCACGTGTTCACAAACATGTATGAATAAACCACGCGCTGCTCCGCTCTTGCGAGCTCTCGCATCGCTCCACACATTCGCACCCCGCCCCGCGGCAGGCGCGTCCCGCGCCTTTGCGTTGCTATGTGCTCATGTGTGGGCGCTCGGAAAATGTCCGCAAATGCTCATGCGAGCATGGCATTTGCGTCCGCTTTCCTCGCTGCTTTAATCATACTTGTGGTTATGGGCATGGCTCACAGTTTTAAATATATATCCGAGGAGCAGAAAAATGGCAGATATGATGAGCATTACAGTGACAACACTTGATTTAAATAAAGCATATGAGGTGATCGGCCCGGTCTGCGGATCCAGCCTCAGGCAGTCCGATCCCGACCAGGCATTTCTCGGGGCTATCCGGGAGATCAGGAAAAGCGCGGCTCTTCTGCAGGCGGACGCCGTGGTCGGTCTTCGCCAGACAGCTGTCCCGCTTTCTGACGGCAGCGGATATTTTCATGTGCAGCTCTACGGCACCGCGGTCCGGGAAGTTGAAGAGGAGACACCCGATCTCAATGGCTCTCCCGCTGCGATGGCAATTCACGGCGCTATCCAGAACGGAAGACAGGAGGGGGATTTCCTGATCGACGGCTCCACGCTGGTCCGCTATATCGGACAGAGTGAGTATGTCCGTATTCCGGACGGGATCATCAATATCGGAGCCGAGGCCTTCCACAACGCCCGCGTCGTCAGCGTGGAACTGCCCGACAGCGTGACAGAAATCCGCGAGGGGGCTTTCAGCGGCTGCGAACATCTGGAGAGGATCAGGCTTTCCACCCGCCTTCTGGTCATCCGCAAAAATGCCTTCCAGAGCTGTATTTCTCTCTCGGATATAGCGCTCCCCGCCAGTCTCCAGGAGATTGACAAGGCGGCTTTCTCCGCCTGCCCCGAGCTTCCCGCTGTCTCCGATTTCATCCGCCGCAAAGAGGCGGAGGCAAAGGATGCCGAATACCTGCGCAGCAGACGTCCGGTCTGGAGACGGCAGGGCCGCTGCCAGTATTGCGGAGGATTCTTCAAGGGAGGACTCAAAGGCATCAAAGTCTGCAGCATGTGCGGCATGGAAAAAGATTATTGATGGGGCTGTACAGATAACAGTTTTTACCCTATTTTGCCTTCTTTTTAAAATTAATCGGTTATTTTTTCAGATAATTTATGATATAATTCTTCTGTTAGGGATTATTTCTGACGCTGTTTAACTGAAGATTGTGACGAATATGAATTACAGCCGGTACAGACATTTCAGCACAGGAGGAAGAAAATGGCGGATAAAGAAGGGACAGAGGTAAAGAAAAAAACATTATCGCAGCGTCAAAAAGAAGAAGAAAAGAGGGAAAAAGTTGAAAAGCTGAATGCACAGAGAGAGTCGCTGGGCAGCCGTCTGGCGGCAGTGGAGGCGCTCCGCAGCGGGTTTTCCTTTCCTGACCTGCAGGGAGCTGATGTCGAGCACTCCCAGTATGGACCCGGCAAAGTACTGAGCCAGAATGGATCGGTGCTCACAATAGACTATGACGGAGTCGAGAAAAAGCAGAAACTTCCCTTTGTGGTTGCAGGCGGTTTTCTGCACCTGCAGGACGCTGAAATGGAAACGCAATTCGTACAGATGGAAGACCTTGACAGGCAGAAGAGCGCGCTTGAAAAGGAACTGCACTTCATTGAGAGCCTTCTGGGCGACCTCGACAAGAATTGAGAGCAGGGCTGTTCCGCGAACATATAAACCGGCGGAACAGCCTTTTTCTGTTTTGACCACAGCTGCTGTCAGGTGTTTTTTAATCGGAGTGATCCGGCGGATGCGGCTCGGATATGTGCTTTCAGCACACATTCTTTACAGTGTAACCTGCGGGAGACCCGTGTCGTCATTAAAGATATGGGAGATCGAAATATTGCTTTTCTGTGGATATTCCCCTGAAAAAGTATAGAAATTCATAAATATTAAAGACGAACCGGAAAAACTGTGATATAAATGATATAGCGGTTTTTTTCTGATTCGCGAAATCGCAGATCATACATGATATTATTCCCCATTTCCTTGTGAAAAAGAAAGAGGATATGGGCTTTTTAGAGACTAAGGAACTGCATGCAGATTGCGGACAGACTGAGGGCAGACTGCAGAAGGGCGTAAACAGCTGCGGGCAGTTACAGACAAGCTGAGGGCAGACTGCAGACAGACTGCGGGCGGACTGCGGACAGACGACCTTGTGCGGATCCGGTTCTGCAGATCCTCAGCCTTCAGAGAAGTCATTGGGAAGGCACTGTTTTACTAAATTGTTTCTGGCTCGGAGGTTGACCTGACCGGGAGGGACTTACTTATGAAAGGAATCGGCTTGAGATTGATAGCGATCGCGCTGGCTGTGGTCATATCAGCCTCTCTGGCGGTGCCGGCTGCGGCGGACACAGGAGACGTTACTACGCTTGCCAAGACCAAAATCAAATTTGGCGGGAACTCAGAAAATGACGACTGGGAATTCAACAGGCAGGCGGACGACAATCAGTATCTTCTACCTGATGCTGATACATATTTTATTACAGAGCAGAATATCAGCTGGATGAGCGATGATCAGCTGATCCTTGCCCGCAACGAATTTTTTGCCAGACGGGGCCGCAAGTTTTCCACCAAGTGGATCCAGGAATACTTCAATAAACAGAAATGGTATCACGGAAAGATTGAAGAGAAGCTCTTTAACGGCAATCTCTTCAACGCCTATGAGACGGCCAATGTCAATTTCATAGCCGCCTATGAGGCCAAGCGCAAGTCGAAACATAAACATAAAAAGACAAAACTCCGCCTGACAGGTCCCAACGAGGCGGACGATGCATACTTTGATATCTACGAGAGATTCAATGGAGCAGCCCTTTCGGGATGGGACGCGGAATCCATGTCCAGACTGGGTCTGCAGTGGGTCTCACAGAACGAAGACGCAGTGGAATCCATGGGTTACGCCAGCAGGGATCTGGATGGAGACGGGCAGGAAGAATTTATCGTCGGCCCCATGGATAAAAAGACCTTCGGAGAGGGAGCGGTGTTCGCGCTCTATACAGTTGCGGATGGTTCTCCCAAACGTCTGATCCTGAGTGATGGGAATATCGAATACTATATCTGTGATGACAATCTGATCCGCAGGGAGGAGACCACTGACGACGGAAGATGGATCATCAGCTATTTCCAGCTTTCCGACGGAAAACTGGAATGTGTTGAGTCTCTCCTGATGGATGAGGAGGCAAATGCCGATAAACCGTGGTACTCCATCGCGGCCGAGGTTGAGCTGCAGGGCTTTGAAATGAAAGACGGCAAGGACGATAAGAAAAAGGACCAGGACGGCAAAGACCTCAGCGGAACCGATTCTTTCGACCTGACACAGATCGGAGAGGATGAGGTTTCATCCATCAGCATCGAGATGATGAGTAATATTTCCAACGAAGAGGCAGCAAATCTGAGGACGGCCCACACAGGAGAAGACCCGGGGATGATACCGTTTTCAATTCTGGATGACTGACCATTCAATCCGGGATGACTGACCATTCAAATCCCGGATGACTGATCACTTAAGTCCTGAGGGATTGTAAGCGGCATCTTTTGGACGAAGAAGCCCGGAAGTCTCCGGAATGGATCAGAGCAGAAAAAGTCCTGAGATAAGAGTCACCTGATCGGATGGGGAGGAAAACCGCCCCATCCGATTACTATTTTTCGCGAAGTACAGACACTGCTGCTTTTTGCGGAGTGCGGACACTGTTATTTATCGTGAAGTACAGGCATTACTGTTTTTCAGGATGTGCAGTTTTATTATTTTTCGTGGGGAACAGGCATGGCTGGCGCCGGACTGCTTTTTTCAGACTAGTCGGGAATCAGAAAGAGAAAAGTATATTACCAATGCCTGCATGCAGAGATGTATGAGCCTGATTTAAAAGAGGGGTAAATAAATGGGACGTATTTATTTTATCAGACACGGAGAATCGGAGTGGAATGTGGCTGACAAGATCTGCGGAGCCACGGATGTCCCGCTGACAGAAAAGGGGCACGAGCAGGCCATACAGACCGGTCAGAAATTCCTGGAAATGGGATATACAGCGGATGTGATCCTGTGCTCACCCCTGATGAGGGCTGCGGACACAGCCAGACACATTTCAGAGATCACAGGGATTCCTGTCCGCGTCGAGCCGCGTCTGGTAGAGCAGAATTTTGGCATCTGGGAGGGCACCAGTCCACGAAACAGCAGGGGATTTTTTGAGGCCAAACAGTGTTTCCTGAACTCCTTCGGGACCGGCGAGTCCATGTTCCGCGCCGCGCAGAGGGTCTATAATCTTATGGACGAGCTGAAAAACGACGAAAAAACATATGTGCTGGTGGCGCACAACGGGATCGTCCGATATGTGGAATCCTGGCATCGCGACATGACCAATGAAGAGTTCGCGGCTTATAAGATCGGGAACGGTGAGATCCGCATTTATGACTGACCGGTCAGAACCTTTCTTCTGAAAAAAGAAGATGTATAAAAAAGAAGATGTACAAAAAAGAGATATACAAAAACGCATGAATCAGACTGGAGCAGATCAATGACATTATTTCTTGCAAGCATCCTTTTTTCAGTGATCGTCCTGATTTACTGGATTATCCTGGAACTTTTTACAATGATGTTCCGGATCACCGGACTGCCGGATGACAAGGCCCGCTTTCAGGTCCTGTCGATTCTGACCGGAGCCGGTTTCACGACCCGCGAGAGCGAGAGCATACTTTCTTCAAAAATGCGCCGAAGGCTTGCCCAGGTGACCATGCTCTTCGGATACGTCTTCAACGTGTCGATCGTGTCGGCTCTCGTCAACGTCTTTTTCTCCCTCAAATCGGCCCAGGTCGACAACGTTTTTGTGGGTATCGTGGTTCCCCTCGCGATTGCTGCTCTGGTCATCACTCTGATCAGGACACGGTTTGTCCGCAAGAGGATTGATATGGTCCTGAGCCGGCTGGCCGGAAGTATTATGAAGCAGGACAAGGTAAATACCGTTCTGCTGATGGATTATATCGGGCATGAATCCATTGCCAATGTCATCCTGAAAGAAGTCCCTGAAGAACTGCAGGGGAAGAGCCTGGCACAGAGCCGATTGAAGCAGGATCACAATCTGATGGTGCTCCTGGTCGAAAGAGACGGAATCAGACAGGAGACTCCGAAGGCAGATACAGTCTTTATGCCGGGAGACCGCCTCACAGTGTTCGGCCGCTACAGTGCGATCAGCCACGTCTTCCATGCCGAAGAGCGCTTCTTCTGAAAACATAATACAAGGGACACGGGCCGGCGGGTACATCAGACAAACGTCAATCAATAGAGAAAGTCTCATGTATCGGAGTCAGTCCGGAGTCTGTTCTTGAAAGCAGATAGACACATGCATATGCAGATTTATCGCCGGCTCCATCTCCATCAGGAGCTTTGAACACACATAAACTGATCAGTGTATCTCCTTTCGACCCCAGGTCTCCTATATATTCATTCTGATCCCCGTCTGATGAGAGCCTCCACAGTTCTATTTTATCTTCAGTTTCAAGTGAATAATAAACCCAGCCGCCGATACAGCCGGCAGTTGTGATGAAGTTTTCCGAATTTGTATTTATAATCTGAGTGCTGCTTCCATCCAGGCCAAGCCGGTAGATTTCATTGATACCGTACTTGAAGTAAAGGTCAGATCCGCTGCTGAACAGCCTGCCCCTCTTTGAGGACAGTTTTTTCCGGCCGCCGTCAGGGTCAACCGCGACTATCCCTTCCTGTCCGTTGTAAACCAGGTTCCCGTCTACGAAACACAGGCTGGGGAAAATATGGTTGTCAGCGTTAAAATCCTCCAGGACTGTTTCGACGTCCTGCGAATGCAGGGGAGACTGACGGCTGATCTCCTCCATGGAAAACCGGAAGAGTTTGTTCTTGCATGAAAAATAGCACCAGTCTCCGTTAATATAGACTGACTCAGGTTTAAATCCCTGCTCACCCTCATAATCATAGATGTCGTAGGTGGTTTTGTTCTCAGGATCAAAACACCTGATTTTACTTTCTATATCATTTAAGTAGTAGATCCTGCCGTCATATGGATTGAGATAAGAGGCCGGTTCGAAAGCGACTTTTTCCGCATTCCCGATATCGTCATAACTGCTGCGGTACAGTCCGCGGGAGTCAGAAAAGAAGCATTCGTCACCAAGCAGTGCGTAATACCCTTTGTTGTAGAAATTTCCGGAGCTGATCCCTTTTGAGGATTCTTCATCTGAGCTATTGTCATCTTTCAGCAGGTCTTCAAAAGGGTTCTTTATCGGACTGTCTTTTTTCGTTCCATTATTGTCGGACCCGTTTCCATCAAAGAAGTCCTCAGTCCCTGATCCGCTTCCTGATCCGCTTCCGTCAGAGCTGTCATCGGGTTCCGACGATCTTCTCTCAAGCCATTCCCGTTTCCTGTGAATCTGTCTCTGGATCGAGTAAATGAAATATCTGAAATCCCGGGAACCTCTCGCGATCCGGGGAATCAACAGCATTATGGTGACCAGGCACAGAGCCAGTATCCCCAGTATGAAAGCAATGGGAAGAAAGCTGTTCTTCCTGCCGCTTCCTGCACCGGATCCTGACGAAGGATCCATTCCTGCTCCCGGACCTGCTCCCGGAATGCTGCCAGAACCGTAGCCCGGACTGCTGCCCGCACCACCTCCCGGACCTGCTCCCGGACCGCGGCCTGAGCTGCCCGGACCTGCGCCCGGCATACTGCCCGGCACATCGTGCCAAAGAGGATTCGGCGCAGGATCCTGAGGTCTGCCGCTTTCCTGATTCAAAGCCGGACCGCGGCCAGGATACCGGTGGGGAACGTTGATGCTTTCGCCGGGTAAAGTGCCGGGGTAATAGCCCCCGGGACTGTCAGCGCGGTGTTCAGGCAGAGGACCTTTTTGGCCGGCGTCCGAAGAGAACGAAGGATCCTCAGCTGCGTCTATGGCAGCCGGCGCCGCGCCCGCCGGGTAGTAATCGCTTTCTGAGGACTGGGTGCTGTCACTGCTTTGGGAGAGAGCACTTTTTTCGCTGTCTGCAATAGCGCCGTCTCCCTGGAAAGGCAGCGGGTCCTGATTTTTAGAGTGTTCAGCACTTTTGCCGGCAGAGGGTGGTGTGCTTTTCCAAGAGGGTAAAGTCCCGGACCATGCTGCGGATGAAGCCCCGGGTGAAGCCGCGGATGATGCCACAGGTGATGTCTCAGGTGAAGCTGCAAATGATGCCACAGGTGATGTCTCAGGTGAAGCTGCGGATAATGCCACAGATGATGTCTCAGTTGACGATGTGGATGATGTCACAGGAGATGCTGCGGATGATTGTCTGCCGGCGGAATCCCTGGCAGATCCTGCGTCGGGGACCTGGAATTTTTTTCCATCCAGAAATTCTTTCAGATGATCGGGACTTCCATAGTCCACAACCAGATAGGCTGTATCATTCTGATTGAAATAAGATTGAACGCAGGGGGGCTGGCCGGATTCGTTTTCAGCGGCAAGGTCTTCCGCATTCTGCAAAAACAGATCTTTCCCCTCCAGATATTCATCCCTGTGCTCTTCAGATACCGACACGGTGCGCATGGAAGTCCTCGTGGAGTATGCCCTGGGGAAGTATTCCCTGACCGCGACCCTTCCCTTTGTGCGGGAGTCCTGCGCGGCATAGGTAATAGAAGAATCGTCCTGCTGCAGAACATTTCCGATCAGATAACGTCCATACAGTGTCGTCCCACACTCAAGAGCCTGCGGCCAGGCGGCACTGTTCTGAGAATCCAGAGGAGACCCGCACTTTTCGCAGAAACGGAAGGAATCGTTCGCTGTATGAAAGCAGTTGTAACAGATCTTCATAATATACCTCCGGGGAAAGACGCTTTGATTTTCTATTTGATTTTCTATTTGATTTTCTATTTGATTTCCTGTTTGATTTCGTCTTTGATTGACTGTGGATCGCCATCAATTGACTGTGTACTGCCTGAGAACCCTTTGACATGGGAAGTGTCCCCAAAGGGAAATATCAGTCTAAATAGTGGACTAAATAGCAGATTTCATAGATGCGTTTAGTCTCCTCGTCAAACCATATTCTCACGATACCTTTATTCTTATACATCAGGCTTCTGGTGTTTGTGGATGAATATAACACTTCATCCGGCTTATCGCTTATTTTTTTCCACTTGTTTTTAGTGAGGAGATCATGTGCCTGTTTCTTTGTCATACCGACTTTTACACCATATAAAGCAAGTGTTCTGTCTGAGATTGTAAGATCCCAGAAGCCTCTTTTCTGTTCGTCTTTGCGGAAGCACGACACATGATTTGTATTCGTTCTGCTGGGTTTGACATTTGCTTTAAAATATCCCGCCGTGTTGTCCCGCTGCCCATAGATCCTGTAATAACTGAACCGCAGGAGTTTGGCTGCGTCGGCCATCTTCATTACCAGCACATTTCCGGTGATATTAAAAACGGTTGAGGATGATGAGGCATTCTTTACCGTGACCCTGCAGGAAGCCTTTTTGCCGCTCCCGTCCCTCGCAGTCGCAGTGATTGTCGCTGTACCGGCTTTGATGCCTTTGACCACGCCCTTGCTTGTCACTGTCGCAATCTGTGTGTTGCTGCTTTTCCACGACACAGCTTTGTTCGTGGCTGTAGAAGGACTTGCCGTTGCTTTGAGAGTTACTGTTTTTCCTTTTATCACAGTTGCGGCCGTCCTGTTCATGGTCAGCCTGGACACCTTGACGATTTTACTGCATTTCCACACATAAAAAGTCCGCGGGACTGCCGGGAAGAAGGTGTCCCAGTCAGGATCGCAGGTCGCCTTTCCGGTAGTGATGTTGACACTGATGTCCATGCCGGGTGCACCGTCGCCCTGGGGTTTTGCGATCACCACTGTTGTCGTATTTCCGGTTCTCTCGGATTCAAGAAGAAATGCACTTTTATAGTACCTTCTGACTATTGTTAACACAGCATTGCCGACATGTCTGACATTATACCTGTTGATGACTAACACTTTACATTTCAGGGACTGCCCGGATACCTTTGCCGTGATTATGGCAGAGCCGGTTTTTTTCCCTGTCACTGTACCGGATGATGTCACTGCGGCGATGCTTGTGTCCGATGAACTCCACGTTACGGACTTCGAAGTGCCGCTCACAGAGAGCTGCCCCCTCATTCCGACAGGAACAACAATGCTTGAGCCACTCAGCCTGATGCCCGCTGCTTCAGCCTGCATGCTGAAAAAGGGAACAGCCCGGCAGACTCCGGACGATTCAGATGGTTCAATGGGGATGAAGAGTGCCGTCAGCATAGCCAGAATCAATAAGAGTGAAAGTTTCCTTTTCATGAGGGTTCCTCCTTGTGCAGTTGAATAAGGCAGAGTGTGGAGAAGAGGCTGATTTTTGGGATATTAATTATCAGAATTACATGCATCCCGTCTCTCTGTGATCCTTTCTTTTTCATTATAAATTCGCGAAAGACCTGAGTCAACGGCGCCTCTTTTGTTACTCCTGTACACTCCTGTACACGCCTTTCGAGGGGGCGTGTGCAGTACCCTTCTTTTATGCCCGGCACGTTTGTTTTTTTGCCGTGAGATTGACGGTATATCAGAGGAAAAGGTATAATTGTATTGACAAAAAAGTCAGTAATAAAGCCGCGGCAGACAGCTGCCGGCGACGGAGCGGCTGTCTTCGCACAGAGAGCTTTAAAAGGGAGGAAATATGATGGGAACCAATACTGAAGACATGAGAATGAGCAGGGGAAGGACTGCCAAAGCAGTTATTTCTGTTCTGTTTCTGGCAGCGATCCTGATCCTTGCAGTGCCGCAGAAAATAAACGCCGCGAACTATCGCCTCAATACTTATACAGTGAAGGTGGAGACCGGCTATCTGGCATTGCGCACCAAAAAAGAGTTCAACTCCAAAAACGAGATCGGCAAGCTGTACACAGGAGACACTGTGATCGAGTGCCCCACCAGCGGAGATGAGAGCGTATACCGCTATGTCTATGCACCCTCTCTGCGCAAGCACGGCTATGTGAACGGCAGTTATCTTCGCTATAAAGGGGAATATGACGGCGATGTAATGTATGCCAAAGTCAAGACCGGTTACCTGGCGGTCCGCAAGGCTAAGGCCTTTGAGTCAAAGAATGAGATCGGGAAATTGTATACCGGAGACCCGGTGGTCGTCCTGGACAAGTCGGATTCCGAATACTGGACCGTCTACGCGCCCACCATATCCAAAACCGGATACGTGAACTGCAGCTATCTCTATGAAGAGCCCACCAAGAAGAAAGTCAACACGACGGAAGTTCCGATGGACTTCCCGGCCAACAGCTATGCCGACTGGAACTGGACCAGTGACAGCTCGGACTTTTTGAACGTGCGCATGCAGTTCCTCAATACATCTTCCGACCAGACCATCGAGAGCTTTGAAGTGTATGTCTATGCCAAAGACAGCAGCAAAAACAGAATCTACGGGGATACCGTGTATACCTGGGTCACCAACAAAATCGTCGAGCCGGGACAGGTTGTGTATTGCGATTACATGACGATTCCCAAGAGAAAACAGATCCGCTATATATATGCCGGAGTCAAGAGCGTGACACTCACGGACGGCACAGTCTGCGAGAGACCTTATCTTGACTGGGACGATGATTTTGGGGAATGGGTCGTGAGATAAGTTCCCGTAACCTGCCGGAGACGCCAGCGTCAATACCAGCTTTAATCTCCTGGCAAAAAAATATTTAATTGAAAAAAATATTCCTGAAAAAAATATTTCCGCAGAGACCGCTGCATCGGACGAAAAGTGCTGCTGCAGCGGTTTTTTCATGACACAGCCCGTGTAATGTGTTTTCCCCCTTACGGCGAACACGGGCAGGCCGGGGTTGGAGGACGGCTTGGCTGCCTATACTCTGTTGACACAGCCCATGTAGTTTTTTTGCCGGGGTTATCGTGACAATGATCGCCGGGAAACGACCTGGAAAAAAGATATGGAAAGCACGAAAAGGATTAGAATTTGTTTATGCCATGAGCCATAAAATTTGATATAGTATATTTGTAATTTTTGTCCATAAGACAGCAGATCAGGCAGGAGGAAATCATGAAACGGAGCAGACCCACGATTGCAATGTTATTGGCCGCAGCGCTCACTTTTACGACTGTATGTCCCGCGCTTGCAGCTGAAGGGGGCGTCGAGGCGGGGAACGCACAGACTGCGCCTGCAGCGACGGAAGAACTGTTGACAGATGAAATGGAAATGACGGAAGATCCGGCATACGGAGCAGGGATGGATGCAGTTCCGGATCAGGACGATGCATCTGAAGCAGACAATGTTGAATCGGGGTACACAGAAGAAGCTCCGGCTGCTGAAGAGGCCGTAGAAGAAGCGGATCCTGCCGGGGTACAGGAAACGGAAGAAGTACCGGCTGCTGAAGAGGCCGTAGAAGAAGCAGATCCTGCCGGGGTACAGGAAACAGAAGAAGTACCGGCTGCTGAAGAGACAGTGGACGAAGTGGATCCTGCCGGAGTACAGGAAACAGAAGAAACCCCGGCTGCTGATGCAGCAGTAGAAGGTGAAGAGAATTTAGACGCTGCTTCCGGAGTGGGCACAGATGAAGTTCCCGGGCAGGAAGAAGAACTGCTTGAAGAGGATACTGTATCTGAGAAGGGACTGGAAGCGCAGAATGATATTTTGTCCGGTAATTCATATAATAGTATTGATAATGCAGGGGAGATAACCTTAGAAACACCGGTACATGTTGTGGTTACGGAAGAGTCCCCCTATGCCTACTTGAAGT
>JBGUNJ010000056.1:0-3815 GCA_045117315.1 Lachnospiraceae bacterium
CGACAACAACTATCTGAAGAACGCCGTTGCGGAGGCCGAGCACGTCGATTTCCACAAGGGCTTGGAGAAGCAGACCGTCGTCACGGCTGACGGCACAGACATCACCGATCTGGTCGAAAAGGCAGTGATGTGGCTGACGGAGCACAGTTTTTGACAGGCAGAAAGGAAATACCATGAAGAAAACAATCTCTGTTTTGCTGGCGGCGGTATTGTTGTTCAGCCTTGCTGCCTGCGGCTCGGCAGCGCAAACGAAGCCTGCTTCTCAGCAGACACAGGCGAGTGTCGCCGAAACCGCAGCACCGCATCCCACAGAGGAAACGACAGCGCAGGAGGCTGCGGTTACCGATGAAGTCTCCGAGGAGTCTGGAAGCGAGATACTCGTGCTCTTCTTCTCCCGCACCGGGGAGCAGTACAATGTGGGAGTGATCGAAAAAGGCAACACCGCCATCGTGGCTGAGATGATAGCAGAATCGACCGGAGCGGATTTGTATGAGCTTCTCCCGGCAGACGATCACTATCCCACGACCTACAAGGAACTGACCGACGTTGGCCTGCAGGAACAGAGAGCCGGAGCCCGTCCGGCCTATGCCGGGGAGCTTCCTGACTTTGAAAACTACGGTACGATCTTTATCGGTGCCCCTGTATGGTGGGGCGACTGGCCGATGATCATGTATACCGTGTTTGAAAGCACCCCTCTTTCCGGGAAAACGCTGATCCCGTTCTCCACCCATGCGGGCAGCGGCCTGTCAGGCTTTGACCGAAGCCTTGCCGCAGCCTTTCCGGAATGCAGCATAGCGAAGGGACTTGCCATTGCCGGTACCGATGTGCAGAAAAACCCCGACAAAGTGCGCGTCACGGTCACAAGCTGGCTGAGCGAGCTGGTCTTGTGATATGCCAAAGAGAAAGATTCTTGACGCCGCCATGGTGCTCCTGCTGTCTCTGTTAATGGCCTACTCTCTGATCGGGGAGGCCTTCCACGAAGTGGCGGGAACGCTGATGCTGGCGCTGTTCATCCTGCATCATTGGATGAATCGCGCATGGTGGAAGAGCCTGCTCAGAGGGAAATATTCGCCGCAGCGCGTTTTTCGGACGGCGCTGAACCTTTTGCTCCTGATCTTCATGATCGCCCAGCCACTGTGTGGTATTCTGATAAGCAAGCACCTGTATACTTTTCTGCCGACTGATGGAGTTTCCTCTGTCGCACGTGCCATCCATCTGCCCCTGGCCAACTGGGGTTTTGCCCTGATGAGCCTCCATGCTGGAACCCATCTGGGCGCGATGCTGCCAAAGGAGAAAAAGGCCATCATCCTTGGCTTTCTTGCGGCTATCTCCCTCTACGGAATCTATGCATTCTTCAAGCGGCAGATCCCTGCCTATATGTTTCTGCGGCTTCCCTTTGCATTTTTTGACTATTCCGAAGTGCGCTTTTTCTTTTTCACTGACTATCTGTCTGTTATGGTTCTTTTTGCGACGCTGGGATTTGTGTTCGTTCACGGCTTTCAAAAGAAGCAGGGACTTACCGACCTTCGCTGAACAGTGACGTTAAGAACAGCGCACCAGGCCGTGTGAAGTGTCCCCCATGCGAAGCATGCACTCCCCCACCGCCTGATCCAAAGAAAAAGATCATTGAATACTTGAAGAAACACATGGGTGTTACGTTTACCGAAGAGGAGATGGACACTTTTCTCGAGATAGGCGATCCTAAATTACTGCTTGACGAGATCCACAGGCGGCAGAAAGCATCGCGCCGTGGGAAGGGCCGTCGATCTTCTGTGAAGAACCATGAAAAGGGTCACCATCCCTCTGTGAAGATTATTCCTGCCACAAAATAGCCCCGTCAGAAAGATTTTAGATGAGAAAAGCAAAAAGCTCGACCATGAGTTCGCATTCAGGGGTTATTTTTCTTTTTTCCTAATATTATTAGCCTACTCTATTCAATTTCTTTTGATGAACTATATCTGCTTTTCTTCCGGTGCCTACCGGTTTCGTCAACGACAATATTGCTCCGCCGTCTTTTCTCTTCCTGCACAGCAGTAAAAATCTCACGCGGAATAATAGCTGGATGGTTGTCAGTCGCTAGATATCCTCCGGAAATTTCAATTTTTCCTTTTCGCTGACCCTGCGGTTTCGCCACACGGACATCGCCGACATATTTTTCGTTGGATAGCATTTTCTCTATGGCCAATTTGCTCCAGGTATCTTTCCTCTTGGCGGTTTTTATTCCTTCTGCTGCGAGGCATCTACGGATCATTCCTATGCTCGCCCCAGCTAGATACAAGGGCAAGACCGATGATGGCGAGGAACTGCAGATTGAGGATCTGGAGATCTTCGAGAACGTGGCATACATCATGGCCTGGCATGCTGATTCCACCATCCCCGGTACCATCGAGGAGTGGCTGGATGAATTTGAGATGTTCTCCATTTACCAGGTACTCCCGGAAATCCTGGATCTGTGGGGCGCCAATCTCGTGACGGACATCGAATCTAAAAAAAACGGAATCCCAGCGCACGGGAGATAACGACGCCGCTGTTCCTGCTCCGATGCCTGGAGATCGGGCTTTCCATGAGTGACCTCGATCTCCTGACCATCGGTATGGTCCTGGACATCTGGACGGAGAAAGGAAACGACGACTACAAGTACGGGGAGAAGGATGCCGTGAGGGTCGCGGGGCAGAAAGACTTCGATAATTTCTGATTGATCTGGCTGTTGAAAAAGGATGCAGTTTATGGTATTCTACAGCCAGTCAATTAAGAATATGCGGAGGATTAACCGTTATAGCATACTATTTCTTCCCGAGTTGCAAAGCTACTGCTCAGTTCAAAGAAGCAAGCAAAGCTGCCAGAGAGTATGTAAATCAGAAGTTTGGCATCAAGCCTATCGGTTGCTGCAGACCCAACCACAGGAAACTGACCGTAGATGATAAGGCAATTGTCGTTTGCAATAACTGCGCAGCGATCATCGAGGAAAACACCGAAGCAGCAATAGAATTCCTGTGGCAGGTTATTGACCAGGACCCGGATTTTCCTTTCCCGGATTATCACGGGGAAGAGATGACGATTCAGGATTGCTGGGTAGCGTTTGAAAAACGGCATGTCCAGGATGCTGTGCGCTCCCTGCTCAAGTAAATGAATATCCGTGCCGTTGAGTTGGAAGAGAACTACGAAAAGACAAAGTTCTGCGGTGTGAATCTGCTGTCTCCATGCACAGAGAGCAATGCAGCACTGGCGCACAAAAGATATGTGGAGCAGTTCCCACACATGTTCACTCCGATGGAACCTGCGGAGCAGATAGAGCATTTTCGCAAGCACTGTGAGCAGATCAGAACTGAGAAGGTTGTCTGCTACTGCAAGTTCTGTACAGACGGAATCAACATGGGTGGGAAAAAAGGAATCCATCTGCTGGAGCTGCTTTTCCCGATTCAGGCAGAGTGATATTTCCATTACCAAAATAAACACTTAAGGCATCAGTCTCAACGGCTGATGCCTTTTTCATGCCTGGAGTGATCCGGGTATTTCCATTTTTGGAGGAGGGAGGCGGGATACATGGCCGGACGCATTAAGGGCATTACTGTTGAGATCAGTTCCAACTCATAGGGCTTGTTGCCGCGCTCTCCTTTATAGTAGTACGGCTGTATCAGTGCTTTCCACTCGCCCCACAGGATGATGCGATCCATCTGTGCCAGAAATTCTTTTTTCTTTGTCCGTACCTGTGCCAACTCATCGTTGAACGCGGACAGCGTTATCTGTTTATTCATACTGTTATTTTACCATATTTAGCCCGCTTCCGCACTACTCATTTTCTGTGCGGTGTTGCC
>JBGUNJ010000057.1:0-7741 GCA_045117315.1 Lachnospiraceae bacterium
CGCTTCGCGAATGGGGCGAACGCCGTTCCACTCGGGTTTTTGCGCTGAAAATCGCGCAAAAACGCCTCGAATTCGAGGGGGTCTGTAACAAAAACAGAACACCAGTCTCTGCTATTTACCGGCACTTCATCAACCGGTACATCATCGCCAGGCTGATCTTTTCAAACGGTATCTCGATTGGCATCTCATCAAAACAAGCCCCATACAACAGCGTCAGGTGATATACTTATGTGAGAAGCAGCGAGGAAAGCGTCGAAGACGCGACAGTAAGAGCAGTTTTAATCATACATGTTTGTGAATAGGAGGTCATGGGCACAAGTATGAACGCGATAGAGATATACAGACAGTGGGTTGAAAAACTGAAAGACAGCACTGATCCTTCACTCAGGAGCCTGTACGATGAACTTCTGGCCGTCGGGGACGACGAGGCGGAGATCACAGAGCGCTTTTATATGGAAATTGAGTTCGGTACCGCCGGTCTGCGCGGAATCTGCGGGGCGGGCACCAACCGCATGAACGACCTCACGGTGGGCCGGGCTACACAGGGCATCGCCGATTATATCCTCCGGTCGGGGGAGGATCCTTCCAGGGGCGTTGTGATCGCCTACGACTGCCGCTATCACTCGAAAGAATTCTCTGAAATGGCGGCTGAGATTTTCGCGGGGAACGGGATCAGGGCATATCTGTTTCCTTCGCTTCGTCCCACGCCCGAACTCTCCTATGCAATCAGGAAGCTGGGGGCGGTCTCCGGCGTCAACATGACAGCCAGCCACAATCCCAAGGAATACAATGGCTACAAGGTGTACTGGAAGGACGGAGCCCAGATTTCAGGCGAGGTTTCGGACGGCATGCTGGCCTGCATCAAAAAGCTGGATATGTTTGACGAATTCAAGAGGATGCCCCTCAGCCAGGCGGTTGACAAGGGTCTGATCACTATGCTGGGAGAAGAGATGGACCGCAGCTACATGGACTATATCCTCTCGCTGGCCCAGCGCCCGGATTGGGAGTTGGACCTTGATGTCCCTATTGTCTATACACCCCTGAACGGGGCGGGAAGCATACCCATGATGCAGATGGCGAAGGAGAGGGGATTTACGCATTTTCAGATCGTACCCGAACAGAAGGATCCTGATCCGGACTTCACGACTGTTCCCTTCCCTAACCCGGAGAATCCCAAGGCTTTTGCCCTTGCGGAAAAGCTGGGAACCGAAACCGGGGCGGAGGTGCTCATCGCGACAGATCCCGATTCGGACCGCATGGCGATCGAGGTGTCCGACGGAAAAGGCGGATATATCCCCCTGAACGGGAACCAGACAGGTGGTCTTCTGATCGCCTATATCGCCCAGAGCAGGAAGGAGCACGGGACGCTGCCGGACAAATGCGCCATGATCAAATCGATCGTGACAGGCAATTTCGGCAAAACGATCTGCCAGGATTATGGGATCCGTGTCGTCGAATCCCTCACCGGCTTTAAAAATATCTGCGGCAGGATCCCGGAAATCCAAAAGGAAGGATACGAATATTTCTTCGGCTATGAAGAGAGTATCGGCTGCGCGCCCGGCGAGGAAGTCCGCGACAAGGACGGAATCTCCGCGGGCATGCTGGTCGCGGAACTGGCGGCTTACTGCAGGAAACAGGGCAGGGGAATCCTGGATGCCCTCGAGGATCTGTACAGGAAATACGGCTATTTTTCCGAGGACCAGGTTTCGCTGGTGCTGGAAGGCAAAGCCGGCCAGGAGCGGATCGGCAGGATCATGGATGCCTTCCGCAATGGAAAGCCCTCTTCCTTCGGCTCCTTTGAAGTGAAAAAGACCATTGATTATAAAAATGGCTATGAGGATATCCCCCCGCAGAATGCCCTGATTTTTACCATGACGGACGGCAGCTGGTTTGCCATGCGTCCTTCCGGAACAGAACCCAAGATCAAATTCTACTACTACGCGGAAGCAGATGAAAAAGAAGTCTCTCAGAACCGGGTCAAAGATATGGCCGCTTCGGTAAATGAAATGATTGAAAAAATCGAATGATCAGGAGCTGCATAAGATAAAGCCGATGCCTGAGCACTGACGTGGCAGGCTCTCCGACATCCCTGCAAAGCCAATCGTGGTCCTGGATGCCTGAGCACCGGAGCCTTCAGGCAAGCCATTAAAAAAGTGGAGACAGAAAAACAGGAGAAGTGAAATGGCACATACGCTGATTGACCGCAAATTTTATGATGCCGTCACGAATTTTGAAAAGAGCGAAGAGGCCAGAGATTATTACTACAGGATCATGGACACAGTGACCGAGCGCGACGGGAGGAGCGACACGGTGAGAAATCAGATTCTGCGTGTGTACGCCATGCTGTTCTGTGACGACCTTGGAGCGGAGCCCCGCCAGATCGCGGGACCGGAGGAAGTCGAGGCGACGGCGGACCGCCTGTATTTCGGGAGCATGGGTCTGGACCGTAAACACTGGTACCGGATGAGACACCATTTTCCGGTGATCGACGACGACAATTACGATCGATTTGCGGCACTGGTCATAGCGGATCTGAACGCGGGTCCCCTCAGGGAAGCCGCGGTCGAGAAGGGTGAAATGCTGCTGGTGGGGGAGCCTGATCCCCTGCAGATGACGAGAGAACAGCGGGAAAAGCAGCACCTGAGGAGAGTCAGGTTCAGGGAGATTATAAAATGACGATACTTGCAGTAGATGGAAACAGCGAATATCTGGCAAGTGTCTGCGCCATGATCGCGGAACTGGAACCTGACGCGGAGATCCTGAGCTTTTGCAGCAGCCCTAAGGCCCTTGCCCAGGCAAGAGAAAAAGAGATCGACACCGCCTTTCTCAATCCGGCCATGCCGGAGATAAGCGGGATCGACCTCGGACAGTACCTGAAGGAACTCTATCCTTTTGTCAACCTGATTTACTTTACAGATAAGAGGGAGTACGGGTATGACGCGATCGTCCAGCACGCCAGCGGACTCATATTAAACCCGGTCTCAACGGAAAGCATAGAAAAAGAACTGAGTGATCTCAGGCACCCCGCGCTGGAAAAAAGACACAAGAGAGTGTTTGCCCAGACATTCGGGGATTTTGAGCTGTTTGTGGACGGAAAGCCGGTCGAGTTCAAATATTCCAGGACAAAAGAGCTTTTTGCTTTGCTGGTAAGCCGGCGCGGGGCCCAGGTTACCAACGGAGAGATTATCGCCTGCCTGTGGGAGGACGAAGGAGATCCGGTAAAAAAATCATCCTACCTGAGAAACCTCAGGCAGGACCTGCAGAATACCCTGACGCAGCTGAAACTCACAGGAATTATCCTGAAACAGCGCGGCAGCATGGCGGTCGCGGTAGACAAAATCGAATGCGACCTTTATGACTGGCTGGAAAAAAAGAAAGACTCCAAATATCACTACATGGGTGAATTCATGGCCAGATACAGCTGGGGAGAATATATGACGGCTGAGCTGGATGAGATCAGCTATTCCTTTGAAGACTGACCTCTCAGCTGCCGGCCGGCTATTACCGGGGAATCTGACATCGCGAAAAGAAGGGAAAAAGCACGGCGGAGAAAAAAGAACGCAGCGGAAAAATAATCCGGTTCAGATCAGGGATATTGTGCATAATCCGGCTCAGATCAGGAATATTGCGCATTGACGAAACGTGGAATTTGTGATATTCATTTAAGAATCTGTGGCGGAGTGTGCAAAAAAACGCGCCATTCGAAGCTGAAATCACATACATTCATTAACGGAGGTCAGAATCAGATTTGAAATCCCGAGTTGAAGCATTTGTATTTGGAATACTTGCCGGCATTTCCATAGCGATCGGCGGAACAGTTTTTTTATCTCTTGACAACAAGGTGCTCGGTGCTGTCTTTTTTACAGTCGGCCTGTTCACTGTCTGTACTTTTGGATTCGACCTTTTTACCGGAAAGGTCTGCTATGTCTTTGACAGGGACACCGATTACGCGGTCAATCTGCCCATCATATGGGCGGGAAATTTTGTCGGAGCCGGGGCAACAGCTTTTCTGGAGAGCCTGACCAGGGTTGGTCCCGCCCTGCAGGAGAAAGCGGCAGGGATGTGCTCAGTCAAGGCGGAGGATTCCCTCATCAGCCTTTTCGTCCTTGGAATATTCTGTGACATCCTGATTTATATCGCCGTGGAAGGCTATAACAAGAATCCCCACGAGGTTGGGAAATACCTCTCACTTTTGTTCGGGGTCGCGGTTTTCATTCTCTGCGGGACCGAGCACTGCGTGGCGGATATGTACTATTTTTCCATGGCCGGTATGTGGAACGGCCGCACCCTTCTCTGTCTCCTGGTGATTACGCTGGGGAACGCGTGCGGAGGTGTGCTCTTCCCCCTGCTGCGCAGGTTTCGCAGCTGACAGGCAAAAACGCTTCCCCGTGGGTACAATCCCGCGATGAAGAATAAACGCTCCGACACACCGAAGGTGTGTTGGATGCACCACGCGTGCGGTGCGGAAGATGATGCCCTTACGGGCATCCCGCAGGCGTGATCCCATGCTTCGCATGGGCGCAAGACTCGCGAGCGAGTCTTGAAAATTGACAGATTGATGATCCTGCCTGCCTCGCCGCAGGCGGGATTTTTTGCATTAATTTTGGAAAGAAGAACAGAAACGTGTGGTATACTGTTAAGGCAGGACATTACGCATAGTGCGGACGCCCGCAATTATCCGCAATGTCGGAAGTGCAGGAAATGCAGGAAGATCCGTTTTCGTGACTGCCTGCCCGCTGCTTATTTTTATGATCAGGGTTCACAAAAAAATCGGGAATGCGAATGTGCGGAGCGGCAACAAACCACTACGCGGTCTGCGAAAACCCGCAAGAGCGGTGCAGCGGAGCAACGCGCAGCTTTAATTATACGTAGTTTGCGTCACACAGCCATGGAGCTGAAATATGAAAGAAATGAAAATACCCTTTTTTGACAGAATTGCAGTAAAGAGTATAGCCAACATTGTAGCCACACTGGCTCTTTTTTCAATACTGATCAGTGTGATCGGTTATACCAGCTTTACGCACGCTATTCTGAACCAATACTCGGAAAGCGCTTTTAAAACAGCGGATATTGCTGCATCGATCGTTGACGCGGACCGGATGGACGAGTATGCCGCGAGCGGGGGGGCGACAGAGGAGTACATGCGTGTATATAATATGCTTGACAGCATCTGCAATCGTTCGAGAGCAACCTTTGTGTATGTGATCCAGCCGGATCTCTCTGACTACGCGCACATCACTTTTCTCTTCTCTACCATGAAGGCCGGGCAGGGCTACCAGCACTACGAATTCGGTTATTTGAGGGAGACGACCAATGACGATTACCGCCGGAAGTATCAGAAGCTGTATGAGGGGGAGAGCGAAAGGGAACTGGTGATCCGTGACAGGGGCTATATTGAGACCGATCCCCATATTACAGCCATGGTGCCTCTCAAGGGGACTGACGGAAAGACAAAAGCGATTCTGTGTGTGCAGTATCAGATGGCTTCAGTGGTAAAATCACGTAATTCTTTTGTAAAGAAAGTATTGATCACAATGATTCTGGTCGCTCTGGCTGCTTCGCTGGGACAGGTGCTTTATCTGGGCAGGAGATTACTGCATCCTCTTCAGATTATCACAAAGGAGGCCAGCCGCTTCGCCTCTGAAAATGAGATGAGGGATGAAAAGCTGTCCAATGTGATCAAAAACCGGGATGAAATCGGCCAGCTGGCAGGAGCCATCGACCAGATGGAGGAGCAGATCCAGTCTTATGTCGAGAAGATCACCTTTATTACAGCGGAAGAAGAGAAGATGAAGACGGAACTTTCTCTGGCAGCCCGCATTCAGCTGGAGGCGCTCCCCGGAAATTTCCCGGCTTTTCCTGAAAGAAACGAGTTTGATATCTATGCGTCCATGAAACCCGCGAAGGATGTGGGAGGTGATTTTTACGACTTTTTCCTGGTCGATGACGACCACTTGTGTCTGGTAATAGCAGATGTGTCCGGAAAAGGAATTCCTGCCGCCCTGTTCATGATGGTTTCCAGGACAATACTGGCCAATATTGCCATGATGGGAATGTCTCCCAGGGAAGTGCTGGAGAAGACCAATGATGCCATCTGCGCAAACAACAATGAAGAGATGTTTGTGACTGTATGGCTGGGCATCCTTGAAATCTCGACAGGAAAAGTGACGGCGGCAAACGCGGGACATGAATACCCGGTGCTGAAGAAGCCGGGCCGGGACTTCGAAATTCTGATCGACAAACATGGCTTTGTAGTCGGAGGTATGGAGAACGTCAAGTACAAAGAGTATGAGTTCAATATGGAACCGGGGGCCATGCTCTTCCTGTATACAGACGGCCTGCCGGAAGCTACAAATAAAGAAGAGACCATGTTCGGGGTGGAACTGATGATGGACGCCCTCAACGAGTCTCTGGATCTGTCTCCGAAGGAAATCCTGGATCACATGAAAGAAAGAGTGGACGGGTTTGTGGGATCGGCTCCTCAGTTTGACGACCTGACCATGCTCAGCCTTGAATACTTTGGTCCCGGAGGACAGCCCGGAGGGCAGAAGCCTGAGCCTGCAGCGGAAGAGAACTACGGGCAGAAGCCTGAGCCTGCAGCGCAAGAGAACTGTGGGCAGAAGCCTGAGCCTGCAGCACAAGAAGGCTGACCGGAGCAGGAACGTCCCACCGAAACAGAGAACACGAAAAGGTGCCCTGCTCTCAATCGGGCGCGACCGGATAGCCGGTAATTAATGCGCAAAAAAATATTTTCTATGACGCTTTTGTGACATTCGGAGTGTTATAGTATACTATATAAATGAAACAAATAATCCGGAGACGGAAAGAACACATCCGATGGTCTTTTCCGCAGCCGGATACAGAAAGGAAAGACATCCTGTGAAAAGGACTGGATTTCTTTTCTGACAAAAAACAGCATAGGCTGTAATCCCTTTTAAGACAAGGGAGCAGATATTTGCTGAAAAATGTAATTTGTTGTCTTAGAAGTTCTATTACAGGAGGAATTAAAATGAGTGAAGAACTGAAAATGAGCGCTGAGAATCCGGATCTGGTAAGTGAAGTCCTTGATGATGACGATCTTGAAGAGATCGCCGGTGGTGCTGACGCATCGCATAAGACGTTTAGAAAAGTTGCCGGTCTGAAGAAGGGCTATCTTGCTCTGAGAACCCACAAGTGCTATGACTACAAGAATGAGATCAGAGGCCATGAGCTTTACAATGGCGATCTGGTGGAGGTTCTCAGGAAATCTTCCACAGGTTCTGACGGAAGGCCTTACACCTATGTCAAGTCCCTGAAGGATGATCACAAGGGCTACGTCAATTCTAACTTCCTGAAGAGGATCTGAGTCTGACGTGACCGGCGGGGACGGCTCTGAATCGTCTCACTGACAGGACGGAGCATCCCGGTGCGAAGGAATTATTTCCAATGTAATCAAATCAGTATGATCAGCGGAGGTTTGAACCGCCTTGCGGCACAAACCTCTGCGAACAAAAACTATACTGATTTGCGCGGACAAATTTTAAAAGCGCGGTAAAGATCTGTGCATATCACTGCAGCAGCAGAGGAGCACAGGTCTTTTTTTATTGCAGGGCTGCAGGGATGCCGCAGGATATCTTTCACCTGACGGCCAACGGCAGCCAGCAGGAGGGCAGATGGTTACAGTACAGACCCCCTCGAATTCGAGGCGTTTTTGCGCGATTTTCAGCGCAAAAACCCGAGTGGAACGGCGTTCGCCCCATTC
>JBGUNJ010000058.1:0-49755 GCA_045117315.1 Lachnospiraceae bacterium
GGGATTGTACCCACGATGAAGCGAGTTTCCCTTTTTGCGCGCGTATCCCACGACTGAAGTCACGGGTATTGCGCGATGAAGAATAAATACCAGTAAGACAAAGGCGATCACGAAGGCAAAGAGCAGCTGGATCGAGCTGCTCGGGAATAACACCTGATGTCAAACGATTACTTTTATTGTATACTGTAATCAGTACAACAGAGCTTCCTGGTAAGACAAGCAAGACACAGTATCTATTACACAGAGGCAAGACACGGTACCTATTACATGGAGGAAAGACACCGTATCTTTTACATGGAGGTGGATGAGATGAAAGTAACACAGAAAACTATTCTATCCCGGAGTCTCGGAATACTGCTGATCCTCGCACTGGTCATCGCCATGATTCCCGCAATTCCCGGCGAAGCTGCATCAACGAAATCGAAGGCGCTTGCGGCATATAAAAAGATGCTCAGCCAGAGTACTGTAACCGTCGTCCCGAAAAAAGTTCCGCGCAGGTGGGGTTCCCGAACCTATAATCCCGCAAAAGCAAAAAATGTCTTCTTCTCCATCGCGTATATTGATAACGACTCTGTTCCTGAACTGATCCTTTTTGATCAGGCAACGGATTATTATGGAATATGGACATACAGGAATGGGAAGATTGTGAATCTGGAATATTTAATAAATTATCAGGAACCCGGATATTACAATAGAATCTACGGATATTACTTAAAAAAAGGAATATTTTTAACCTACCATGTTTTTCCAGATGACGGGCATAATATGTCTTACTACAAAATATCAAACGGGAAGGCAAAAGAAGTATTATGCAGATTAAAAGATAAGGGAGATAAATCGGAGCGCTATTATTGCACTAGAAGCAATGGAACATATAAACAGCTTGCCAAAAGGACATTTTACAATAAATTAAAGAGCTATATCGGAAGTACAAAATTCAGAAGATTATATGTGCATCGCAATACAGCTTCAAACAGGAAAAAATTTGTGAAGTGAGCGTTATTTTCCCGGAAAATTCCGTCTTAAGATCCAGCCATTCCATCCCTTTCCAGTACAGGGCGGCGAATTCAGCCGCAGGTGATGTGACCGCGGACGATTAAGTCATTAAAATCTCAATCGGGGACGGTTCTCATTGGTCTGAAACTTACCTTTGAGAGCCGTCCTTTTTCTGTCCGATTTTGCTGAATGAAAGATTGCAGATGGCCATAAACAAAAGAACCGTCCCCATGTGCTGCCACCTTCGAAAGCGGAAAATCCTTTGCGCGGGACAGAAGCATAATAGGGTAGAGGCGGCCATGGTCGCCCTCTACCCTCCCGCGGGCTGACGTTCGCCGTCAGGCGAAAAACACCTTACGGCAGCCCTGTGATAAAGAAAACCGCCGCACTGACACATACGTCCAGTACGACGGCCTCTTAACAAAACTGTATTTAAAAAAGGGGATGTAGCCTTTGAAGGTTATCAATCGTTATTCCACTGCCCTGTGACGGCCCCAACGCTGCACGCCGTCAGCCTGAAAAATGGGACTGCTGTTGTATCACGCCATCTGCACTCTGTAGGCATTAAAACGATGAACTTTATCAAGCCATCTGGAATTTGTGTCTGTGGTGCTTGAATTTGTGTCCTGTTGAGACATGCTTTTCTCCGGGTCTTCTGATTACAAATGCCAGGAAGACGGAGGCGATCACGAAGGCAAAGAGGAGCAGGATCGAACTGTAGAAAGAATTCGTCATGTCATAGAGCCTGCCCGCGATGACTGTCGCGAAGGATGTAAAAAGTGTGTTGGTCGGAATGATCGAAAAGTTGATGGAATACCATGTCCTGCCGTAAAAGTCTGACATCAGAGCCGGGCTTGTAGAGCAGAAAGCGCCGTAGGCGAATCCTCCTGTCATAAATCCAATGACGAGCAGGGCGAAGATTCCGGTCTGGTAAGCCATGAGCATCATGACAGCGGAAAAGGCAAAAGTGCTCAGGACCATGGTCATGGTGCCGTGATAGCCGAAGCGGTCAAAAACTGTTCCGTTGCAGATTCGGCCGATGGCATTCATGATGGAGATCATTCCCACGACAGTGGCGATGGTATTGCCGGACAGATTTCTGCCGACTTCCTCCGCAATGCCGCTGGCCTGTCCTACCAGGATCAGACCTGCGCCGGTCAGAAGGGCTACCCAGACGTAATAAAGCCAGAAGGAAGAGGTGCGGAGCATCTGTGAGGGCGGGATATCACTCGCGGGCTCACGGTGTTTTTTATTCTGTGCTGCATCGAATGTGATCTCGCCTTCTTTCGGAAAGCGGAATACAGCTATGGCTGTCGTGATCGCTGCCAGGAGAAGAACTGCCAGGATGCGCAGTCCTGTGGCCCAGGCGCGTCCGCCGTCCGCAGGCGCAAAAGCCGCAAAAATTTTTCCGGAGACAAAGCTGCTCAGTCCGTAGGCTGCCAGAAGGATGCCCGATACCGCACCCTGCCGGTCCGGGAACCAGGCGGAAACGGTACTGACTACGGAATTGTAGCAGAGGCCGGTGGCCAGTCCGCACATGGCGCCGTAGCCAAGGTAGAGAAGCGTAGGTGACTGCGCAAATGAAGCGATCACCAGACCGCTGGGATAGAGAAGGGCCGCTGCCGTAAGGACCGGACGGGGTCCCGTCTTTTTGAGAATGAATCCGCTCACCAGGCCGCCCAGCGCGTAAAACATCATGGTCAGGGTAAAGGTCATGGACAGTGTCTGCGCATTCCAGGAAGGGAATGTCGCGGAAATCGATCTGGAAATAATACTCCAGGCGTAAACTGTTCCGCACAGGAACATGATCATCAATCCAACAGGCAGGAAAATAATACGATTAGTCTTTTTCATGGTTTCTTCTTCTTTTTCTTCTCTCTCTTTGTCTCTCATTTTCCGGCAGACACATCGGATTCCCGAAGGCACATCAGCTTCCCGCTGGCACGCCGGATTGGATTCCCGCTGGCACATCGGATTCCCGAAGGCAGGCCGGATCTCCGGCAGACACATCGGATTCCTGCAGGCAGGCCGGGCTCTCATAAGACAACTGATTCATCTTTTTGTCTTGTTCTATTTATTATCCTTGTACATCCTACTCCCGAAAACGCCCTGCGGAAATGTTTTTGAAGACCAATACCATGAAAATTGAGCCATAAAAAAAAGACCTGTTTAGGTCTTTTTTGTCATTTTATGGTATAAAAACCGATATTTTTGCAAGTTTCGCGAAATAGAATGTTAAAATCGAGCCTATCGGAACTGTCGGAACTATCGAGCCTGAAGGGGACGGTTCTCGGAGGGGACAGGGGACGAAGAACCGTCCCCTGTCTCCGGTCCCCTGTCTCCTTTGGCGATATTTTGGGGACGAAGAACCGTCCCCTGTCTCCTTTGGCGATATTTTGGAGACGAAGAACCGTCCCTCCCTCTTTTGGGGACGAAGAACCGTCCCCTTCCGTTTGACCGGAAATCAGGTCATCTTTTGTCTTTGTCTACCAGGCGGAGTGCCGCTGCGGATAAGGCTGAAAAGGCAATTGTGAAAAGGATTAAAACCAGCCATAGTATGATAATTCTGGCACCGCCCGTACTATATTCCACTTCATTTTGATGGTAGACTGCGTATTCGTATGAGTGTACATCTTCCGGAGGATATTGGTTTATCTTGCAGCAGACACATAAGGCCCGGATTCCCCATTTGCTTATTGTCAGCATGGAAACCGCTTTTGCAATTCCCTTTAGCTGAAAGATAAAGCCTGACATGATCAGCTGTATAATCAGCACAAACGGCATTATAGTCATTGCCATTTCCGGTGTCCTGGATATTGAGGAAATCAGGATTCCGCATACATCGGCAGTAAAAACCAATAAAAACAGTGTGATAAACAGATCAACCGGGGAAAATTTGCTTTGATGCACTGCCTCTCTGAAATATCCTACCATGACAGCTTCCGTCAGCAGGGCTTCAACGATGCAGATGAATGCCTCATAGACCAGATGGGCACTTATATAGGCTGATAAATAAATGTTGGATATCAGGTGCTCATGTTTAATCGTCGCCCTTTCCCTGCAAATTGACTGGACAGAATTGAAGAGACCGATCCAGATGCAGGCGCAGGCAATTGCAAACAGGCCGGTCCTTGTATCCATATACTCGATGAACATCTTTTCTTTATCTAATACAAACAACAGTAAAAAATTGATCAGAAGCGTACTAAGAAAATATATCCATTGCTTTTCGATGATGAACTGTATGAACAGTTTGCTGATGTAATTGCCCAGCTGCTGTACCCAGGATGTCTTATTCACATTATCCCCTTTCTTCCCGGTTTAAGGTTTTGATACTCCAGGACGAAGTCCCGGGATTGCTCCGCATCGTTATCGGAAATCGCTCTGACAACGCCTTCAAAATCCGTTTCTCCAAAGAATTCAAATGCTTTTTCCCTTGTCCCGAAAAAAGCAGGTTCTCCGCACTGGCTCTGTCGGTTCTTTGCAATAACCAGCACTTTGTCATAATAAGTGCTCTTCCTGTCGGGTGCATGCGTGATAATCATCACGATCCTGCCTTCATCCGCTATATCTCTCAGAGCTTTCATAAGTATCTCTCCCTGCACCGTATCAAGGCCGGTATCAGGTTCATCCAAAAAGAAGATCTTCGGATTTGTAATGTACGCTGCCGCTACATTTACTCTCTTTTTTTCTCCTCCGCTGAGTTTTGAAATAATTGCTTTTTCTTTCTCCTTGAGGCCCAGAATTTCCAATGTGTGCTGCACTCTCTCGTTCAGTTTGCCGGGGTCTTGAGGATCAGAAGACAGGGAACTCATTTTTGCCGCGCTTCTGACTGCATGGCCGACCGTGTCTCCCTCCCTGACAATGTTGTGCTGCGGTACATATCCAATGGCATTTCCGTATCTGCGCAGTTCTTCCAGCGGTCTTCCGTTATAAGTAATAGTTCCTGTCATTTCTTCGTAGCCAATCACGGCATCCATAAACGTTGATTTTCCCGCGCCGGATGAGCCGAGAATCAGAACCATTTCCCCGTCTTCGACATCAATATGAATATTTCGAAGTAGGGTTTTCTTAAATATTAAGCCCACTGTCTTCTCTGAAATGTCGATCGAAAGTATTCCCCCATCTGAATGGGAAGACTGCCCTGGCTGTGTTTCTGTCTTCCATCCAGTCAGAATTTGATAGTAAAAACAGTCTGCTGCAAAAACACCGCTGACCGGACCTGACTGAACAGTCATTCCGACCCTGACCGGCAGTATCTCATCTGCAATCTTCTTGTCTACATATGTTCTGTTTTCCGTATTCCGGGGATGGATATACCAGCCGCTGTCCTGATGCCATTCCATCGGAAGAATACCGGCCGCGTCATTGATTGGTTTCTTCATCCATTTTGTGTCTATTTCATTGCTGTTCACACGAAACCAGAACAGAACCCAGTTCTGAGATTCTTTGCTTCTGACCAGAATTGCATCCCTGTCCTCAAGAACCAGACTGATTCCTGAGGATACCTGTTGGCCATTGAGAAAAAAATATTTGTCAGAGAGCGGTTTGAAGTAATAACTGCTCTGCCCTTTCCATCCGGTTTCTGCCAGTCTGCTGCCGATCCACTCTCTATCAAGACAGATATTACATTTTGGAGAGTTCCCTATGGTCAGTTTTCTGCTGTCTATTAGGACAGCATCCATATGTCCGCCTGTCAGACAGTAAAGGAAGGCGTTTTCTGTCTTATTTCCAATGCCAAACACTTTATTGCTCCGCCCCCTGTTCTGCTTTGACGTATTCCGGATTCCTTTCATATACGGAATTGCCCAGGATCAGATTATTATACAGGTCTTCCTCTGACTCATATTCGATCACACTGCTAAATTGGGTTATATCGAAAACCTGATTATTTTCCGAGGGATCGTAGAGATCACCTGATTCATTGCTTTCCTTCAGTTTTCTGAGATCTGATGACTTCACCGCAAGCCAGATCTCTTTTACGGTATCGTCGTACTTCTTAATCTGTGATTTAAACACCAGATAGAGAAAGCTCTTTGTCGAATAGCTGTCCCAATTTCCCTTTTTGGGAACCATTAAATAAGCGCCGACATATTCCGTATTTTTCTGGTTATACCTGTTAATCATGTAAGAGACTACCCGGTCCCTGGCTTCAGCCTGAATTTTTGCCAGGTCATCCGCTGAGATTTCATCCATCCGGGTGACAAATTTGGGAAGATCTTTTTCAGTGACAGTATATTCCATCTCCTCGCGGGCAGGTTTGAGACCCTTTTCTTTCCAGTCATGCTTGCCATCCAATGTAAATGACAGCACCAGGGTATCACCAATATCTATTTCGTCAAATTTGTTGAGCTGATACCAGTTGAAGGCATCAAGATCGATCAGTTCCGGCGGAATCTTGTCCTCAACACTTTTAATATCCGCTCTGCCAAACGGAGCGGTACCTGTAAAAGTCGGTTCAATATGGATGAATGGATCAATAATCTTGTAATCCTTCAGTCCTTCATCAACTTCCACATCCTTGTCTCTGCCGGAAAACTCCAGATCGTTATATCTCTTTTGCAATTCTCCGTAATCAATTGTAACCGTAATAATATCGCCGCGATTCAAATGCTTGAGGTCATTTTCCTTATCCTCAATGTCTTCTTCATCTCCGCTCCCTTCGCCGTTATCCTCTTCATCGTCGGAATGACTGGAAGCCGCGTGCTGCTTTACAGTTCCATCCAATTTAATGTAGTAGGTCATATCGTCTGCATTATACTTGTCGGCATCTTTTCCCTTTGCAGCTTTGATCTGCTCCGTCAGTCTTGTGGTGTTGATCGACATGACGGCAGATCCATCTCCGTCGTAACCGGTAAAAGATACGTCAACACATTTTTCCAAATCAATGACCTTCTGGTTTCTGGTAAGCACATTGACTGCAAAAAAGGCTGCTATTACCACCAGGAGCGGAATGAAAAACAGAAGTTTGGATCTTTTCTGTTTTTTTCCGCGGATCTGTCCCGGTACAAAAGCCTCACCTGTATCTGCAGAAAACTCTGGCATATTATTGATCGTATCCCTGTTCACAGACTGTGTGCTTTTAAGGTCGTACCCGCAGTTATTACAAAAATTAGAATTATCATCATTGACATTGCCACATTTCGGACAAGTTATCATTTTTTCTCCTCCCCCGGGTTATTTCGGAACATTCGTCTGCCGCCTTCTCCGGTACATCCAGACAGAAAGTACTTACAGGCGTATTGTGATAACAACACATAAAGTAACAGGTCAAATATATCATATTGCACAGATATATGTCAGTTATTATCCGGTAGTTTTCTGTCATTTTACTCATATGAACGGTATTTCATAGAGTAAGAAACAATATTGCTGCTATCTGTCAAAAAAACATCCTCCGGGCGGGTCGTTTGCCTGATGAGAGACAGGGACAGTAGGATTAAATTGCATAGCGGCACCTCAAAAAATGATGTTAATAACGAGGCGCGCTGCATTTTTTGTTACCTTGTCATGCTTTTTTATGAAAAAAGCAAAAAAATCAGAGGGTATTTCACCTCTGATTGAATATTTCACCTCTGATTGAATAAGAGACTATTGTTTTGGACACTGGGGGGCTTAGCTTAATGTCATTGGAACGGTTCTCTGTCTCCTTTTGGAGACGAAGAACCGTCCCCTGTCTCCTTTGTTATTTCGATACAGCCGCTTATCTGCTTATCTGTTTTTCAGCGATTCATAGCGCTCTTTCGCAATGCGTGTGCCTTCCGCGAAGAGTTTCCTGGCGTTTTCAGGGAAGGTTCTTCTCAGGGAAGCGTAGCGGACTTCTCCGTCCAGGAATTCCTCGTAGTCAAGCGTCGGCTCTTTGGAATCCAGCTGGAATTTAGGCTCCGCATTGGGGTTGTAGCGATAGAGGAACCAGTAGCCGGCATCCACCGCACGCTTCATCTCCTCCTGCACATTCTGCATCCCGCGCTTGATGCCGTGCTCGATGCAGGGAGCGTAGGCGACGATGATGCTGGGTCCCTTGAACTGCTCCGCCTCGTGGATCGCGCGGATGAGCTGGGCGTTGTCCGCTCCCATCGCGACCTGAGCGACATAGACATTGCCGTAGGTCATCAGCATTTCGCCCAGATTTTTCTTGGGGCGCTTCTTGCCGGCCGCGGCGAACTGGGCCACAGCGCCGACCTGGGTGGCCTTGGAGGACTGGCCGCCGGTATTGGAGTAGACTTCCGTATCGACGATGAGGATGTTAAAGTCCTCTCCGGTCGCCACAACGTGATCCAGGCCGCCGAAACCAATGTCATAGGCCCAGCCGTCGCCGCCGTACATCCAGAATGTCTTTTTGGACAGCTGATCTCTGTAGCGGAGGATCACGCCGGCATCCGCCGCCTCTTCGCAGCCGGAAGCGACGGTCTTTTCGAGGACAGCCGCGAGCGCGTCTGATGCCTTCTCCGACTTGTCGAAGTCATCGTATGTGTCCATCCAGCGCCCGATTGCACTCTTCAGCTCTTCGTCCGATGTTTTTTCCAGAAGGGCCGTCAGGCGCATCTTCTGGGCTTCCCGCTGCTGGCGCACCGCCATGACCATGCCGAGGGAGAACTCGGCGTTGTCCTCAAAGAGAGAGTTGGTCCAGGCAGGACCCTGGCCTCTGGAGTTGACGGTATAGGGGATACCGGGTGTGGAGGATCCCCAGGCCTGCGTGCAGCCGGTCGCGTTGGCCCAATAGACGCGGCTTCCGAAGAGCTGGGTGAGGAGCTTTGCGTAAGGTGTCTCGCCGCAGCCGGCGCAGGCGGCCGAAAACTCGACCAGCGGTTTCCGGAACTGGCTGCCCTTGACCGTGTAGGGATCAAAGACATCCTCTTTCTCCGGGAGCGCCACGGTATACTCCCAGGCGGAGGTATCCGCCTGAGCGGGATCCGCATTCACCATGGTGAGTGCCTTTTCTTTGGCGGGGCAGACTGCCGCGCAGCTGCCGCAGCCCGTGCAGTCGAGCGGGCTGATCTGCATTGTAAACAGCATACCCGATGCCTGTTTCCCGTTTGCCTTTCTGGTCTGCAGACCGGCGGGCGCCGCAGCCGCCTCCTCCTCTGTGAGCAGGTAGGGACGGATGACCGCGTGCGGGCACACATAACTGCACTTATTGCACTGAATACATTTATCCGGATCCCAGACCGGCAGGCGTGTCGCGATGCCGCGCTTTTCATAGGCCGTCAGGCCCATGTCGATCGTGCCGTCCTTATATCTCATCAGGGCGCTGACAGGCAGGTCGTCTCCCTTCTGGGCGTTGACAGGATCCAGGAACCTGGTCACGACTGACGGAACCTTTCTTTCCGGCGCCGGCGCATCCTCCGCCGTCTTCCAGGACTCCGGCACTTCAATTTTGGTCAGGGAATCTACACCCGCGTCGATCGCTGCGAGATTCTTTTTCACGACCTCCTCGCCCTTTGCGAAATAGGTCTTTGCCGCCGCGTCCTTCATGTACCTCATGGCATCATCCACAGGAATGACCGGCATCAGGTGGAAGAAGGCGGACTGCAGGACCAGATTGAAATGATTGCCCAGGCCGAGCGCATTGGAGATTTTTGCCGCGTCGATCGTATAAAGGGAGATGTTCCGGTTGGCGATATCCCTCTTTGCCTTGGCCGTCAGGTGAGCCTCCAGCTCAGCGGCATCATAGGGACAGTTGATGAGATAGGTCCCTCCGGGACGGATCTCCTCCGTAATATCGTACTTGTCGAGATAAGTGGTGTTGTGGCAGGCGACGAAATCCGCCGACTTTACATAGTAGGTGGAGCGGATCGGCCTGTCCGAAAAGCGCAGATGGCTTCTGGTAAGTCCGAAGGACTTCTTGGTGTCATACTCGAAATAGGCCTGGGCGAATTTGTCCGTGTGGTCATTGATGATCTGCACGGTATTTTTGTTGGCGCCCACAGTGCCGTCGGAGCCAAGGCCCCAGAACTTGCAGCTGACCGATTTGCCCTGCTCCGGGTAAAAAGGCTCGTGCACTTCCAGGGAAGTTCCCGTGACATCGTCCGTAATTCCGATCGTGAAGCGGTTTTTCGGATTTTCCTTATTCAGTTCCTCAAAGACGGCGAGGATCTGAGCCGGCGTGGTGTCCTTGGAGGACAAGCCGTAGCGGCCGCCGATCACAGTGAGGTCTCCACGGCCGCGGAGCGCCGTACAGACGTCGGCATAGAGCGGTTCGCCCGCGCTTCCGTACTCCTTGGTGCGGTCCAGCACCGCGATCTTCCTGCAGGTCTCAGGGATGGCGGAAAGGAAACGGGAGACGTCGAAGGGACGGTAGAGGTGCACCTGGACGAAACCGGTCTTTTCGCCCTTCGCGTTCAGATGATCCACCACCTCCTGGACACAGCCGGAGACCGATCCCATGGCGATGATCACGCGCTCCGCGTCCGGCGCGCCGTAGTAATTAAAGATATGATATTCCCTGCCTGTGATCTCCGAGAGCTTTCCGAGATAGTCCTCCACGATATCGGGCAGAGCATCATAGTCCGCATTGCTCGCTTCCCTGATCTGGAAGAATATGTCGGGATTCTGGACTGTAGCTCGCAGCATGGGGTGCTCCGGATTCAGCGCCTGCGCCCGGAAGGCGTCCAGGGCATCAAAATCATAGAGCTTCTTCAGATCCTCATAGTCGATCTGCTCCACCTTGTCGATCTCATGCGATGTGCGGAATCCGTCGAAGAAATGAACGAAGGGAATCCTGGCTTTAATGCCCGCCAGATGCGGGATCGCCGCCAAGTCCATGACTTCCTGCACACTGCCGGTAGAGAAGAGGGCAAAGCCCGTGTTCCGGGTGCTCATTACATCCGAGTGATCGCCGAAAATCGACATGGCGTGCGTGCCGACCGTTCTCGCGGCCACATGCAGGACGCCCGGAAGCCTCTCGCCGGCAATACGGTGCATGAGCGGCAGCATCAGCATCAGGCCCTGGGAGGAAGTAAAACTCACCGCCAGGCCTCCGGTCTGCAGAGCGCCGTGCACAGCGCCCGCCGCACCCGCTTCGGACTGCATCTCAATGAGCTGGACCCGCTGCCCGAACAGGTTCTTTTTCCCGTTCGCAGACCAGACATCGGTTTTGACCGCCATCGGAGAGGACGGCGTGATCGGATAAATCGCGGCGATTTCAGTAAACGCGTACGCCACATAGGCACAGGCTTCGTTTCCGTCTACAGCCACGTAATTTTTTACTTTTTCTGCCATAATCATTCCCTTTCTGTAGCTTTCCGGGCAGGCCGGACCATCTTGCAAGGCATCCCGTGCGCAGCAGAACGGCATGCGCCGGTTTTCCCGGACAGCGGACCGCCTGTTTCATCCCGGACCGGCCGATACCAGGATATCACGATCCCGGCTGCCTTCCGGAGTCCGGCTCATCAGGCTGTCACGATTCCTGCCGCCTTCTGGAGTCCCAGTTTCTCCACTGCCATCTCCCGCATCTTGAACTTCTGGATCTTTCCTGCGTCGTTCATGGGGTAGCTGTCCACAAAATCAATATATTTCGGCACCTTGTGCTTGGCCATGTGGTCGCGCACATACTGTTTCATCTCATCCGAAGTCATCTCCTCACCCTCTTTCAGGATGATGCAGGCCATGATCTCCTCTCCCATGGCCTCATCCGGCACGCCGATGACCTGAACGTCGCTCACCTTGGGGTGGGTGTAGATAAACTCCTCGATCTCCTTGGGGTAGATATTCTCTCCGCCCCGGATGATCATATCCTTGAGCCGTCCGGTGATCCGGTAGTTGCCCTCCGGTGTCCTGCAGGCCAGATCTCCGGTGTGGAGCCAGCCGTCCTCATCAATGGCCGCGGCGGTCGCCTTGGGCATTTTGTAATATCCCTTCATGATATTATACCCGCGCGCGACAAACTCACCGATCACTTCATCGGGGCATTCCTTCCCGGTTTCCGGATCCACGATCTTGCACTCCACCTCAGGGAAGGCACAGCCAACCGTCGCTACACGGACCTCGAGGGGGTCCGTCGTGCGGCTCATTGTGCAGCCCGGGGAAGCCTCGGTCTGACCGTAGACAATGACGATCTCCGGCATATGCATTTTATCGACCACGTCCCGCATGACCGAGATGGGGCAGGGGCTGCCCGCCATGATCCCGGTGCGCATGAAGCTGAAATCCGTCTTCTCAAAATCCGGATGTTCGAGCATGGCGATGAACATGGTGGGAACTCCGTGGAAGGCCGTCACATGTTCGTTGTTGATGCAGGCCAGCGAAGATTTGGGCGAGAAATACGGAATGGGCAGAATAGTCCCCCCATGAGTCATGGTAGAGGTCATTGCCAGCACCATGCCGAAACAGTGGAACATAGGCACCTGGATCATGAGCCTGTCCGCCGTGGACAGATCCATGCCGTCTCCGATGCTCTTCCCGTTGTTGACAATATTGTAATGGGTGAGCATCACGCCCTTGGGAAATCCGGTCGTACCGGACGTATACTGCATATTGGCGACATCGTTGACATCCACCGCCGCCGCCATGCGCCGCACTTCCTCGATGGGTGTGCGGGACGCGTACTCGAAGGATTCCTCCCAGGTGATGGCACCGGGCATCCTAAAGCCCACCGTGATCACATTGCGAAGGAAGGGCAGGCGCCTGGCGTGCAGAGCCTCGCCGGGTTTCTTCTCGGCCAGCTCCGGGCACAGTTCCTGCATGATCTCTTTATAATTGGAATCTCTGTAGCCGTCGATCATCACCAGTGTGTGGGTGTCAGACTGACGCAGCAGATATTCGGCCTCATGGATCTTGTAGGCGGTATTCATAGTCACCAGGACCGCGCCAATCTTGGTCGTCGCCCAGAAAGTCAAAAACCACTGCGGCACATTGGTCGCCCAGATCGTCACCTTGGAGCCCGCGCGGACGCCGAGAGAAATCAGGACTCTCGCGAATTCGTCCACATCATCCCGAAACTCCGAATAGGTGCGGGTGTAATCAAGGGTCGTGTATTTGATCGCGACCTGGTCGGGAAACTCCTCCACCATAGTGTCGAGCACCTGGGGAAATGTCTTATCGATCAGCGTCCCCTTCTTCCAGACGTATTTTCCCGTGTGGCTGTTGTTCCAGTAGAGATGCTTTTCATTCAGCCTGGTGTTCTGAAACCGTCCCATCACATTGACGAAATGGGTGAAGATGATCTCCATGTCCGCGATATCGGGCATCCAGTCCGGATCCCATTCAAGCGAAATAAACCCGTCATAGTTGATGGAGCGCAGCGCGTTCATGAGCTCCTTCAGGGGAAGAAGTCCGTCCCCGATGAGCTCCGGCACCGGCGCGCCGTCTTTCTTTGTGAAATCATGAATGTGTACATGCCGCACATAGGCACCGAGGTTGGTGATGGTCCGCTCCGGATCCTCTCCCGCGGTCACAAAGGTGGAATACATGTCCCAGAGCGCGGCGAGACGGTCGTCGGAAAAACGGTTCAGAAGATCCCGGAGACTCTGCGTGTCCGCGTAGAGGCCGGATGTCTCCACAAGGACGACGACAGGTCTGGTCCCGATCATCTCGAGGATACGCTCGATCGCGACCGCGCAGGCATCGGCGTCTGAAGACGAAGTATGGATTCCTATGAAGGGGATCCCCAGATTGACGGCGACGCGGATACATTCGTCCATCTCGCGTGCGGAAAACACATCCACAAAATCCGCCGCTGTATCCACACAGGAAACAGCCAGATTGTCGCTGATGAGGCGGCGTCTCGAAGCAGCCGCAAGTTCCGGATTGGTCGGACTCTCCTTTCCCGAAAAAACAGGTCCCGCAATGTCGTAAAGCTCGATTCCTTTCATACGCGTGTATTTGGCGGCTTCACAGAATTCATTCCATCCGATCCCGTCCCAGTTCCGTATAGAAAAAGATAATTTCATTATGCCTCCCTCATATGTCGAAGCGCTATGCGCTGAGACACCCGGGGAGAAAACGCGAAGGCGTTTTCTCCGATGGGATCAGCGAAGTCTGCGGCGCTTCGACGCAAACTACTTCCTGATTTCGCGCCGTCACACAGAGCGGGGCGAATCAATCGTTACTATACACTCCCTGTCGAGGGCGTGTATAGTAACGCACGAAAATCCCATTCCAAATCGCTGCGCGATGGGATTTTCGCCGTAAAACCCGGGTTTTCTCGCTAAAACCGCTCGAAAACACCTCGAGTTTCGTACCGGTTTGAAAAGTAACAATCAACCCTCTTCTTCATAGATGATCTTGTTCAGGGCACTGATATAAGCACGGATCGATGCGCCGATGATATCCGTCGAGAGCCCGTTTCCGGAATAAACCTTTCCATTCGCGCGAAGTTTGATCAGAGCGCTGCCCATGGAATCGCGGCCTTCTGTCACGGTCTGAATCTGGAAGTCGTCCAGCTCATAGCGGTGGCCGATGATCATTTCAATCGCCGCAAATGCTGCGTCGATCGGACCGTCGCCGGTTCCCACTCCCCGCTTGTTCTCTCCGTCTTTCTCCAGAAGGATATTGGCAGTCGCCGTGATGATATTCCCGCTGTTGATCACATAATTGATGATCTTGTATGTGGAAGGGACCTGCATGGCTGTGCCCGCCACGATGGCGTCCAGTTCTTTGGTCCCTACAAAATGCTTCTTGGTGACGACGCGCCGGAATGCCTCATAGACCTTGGCGTTGTCTTCCTCACTCAGATCATAGCCGAGCTGACGCACCACCTTGATTACTTCCCCGATCTCGTCATTTTCATCCAGCGTGACACCCGCCGCGTCCGGGAGAGAGATGTTGGAAAAGCGCGTGACCTCCTCTTCCTGGGGCATGATAATCTTCTCGAGCTGGGTGACCACGCGGTGGATCTCCGTGACGCGCATACCGGTCTCGATATCCAGGTCGGCGCCGCGCATCTTGACAAAGCGGATCATCTCCTCAAGAGTCGGATAGCCGTTCCTGACAGCCGTGCACTTCACACCGGTGGCGCCTTTTGAGACCGCCTCGGCGCCGCAGGCAACCGCCATATGCATCTCATCGCTCACCTCGACATAGAGCTCGATGTCCGAGAGTTCAGGAACACGGGAAAGTATATCCTTGACAAAAGCCCCGAACTCCTGGGGCATCATGATCCCCGCCGAATCGCAGAGCGTGACCTTGTAGGCTCCGGCCTTCACGGCGGCAGTGATCGCCTCACAGAGGAAGGCCTTCTCTGCCCGCGTCGCGTCAAGCGCGGAAAACTCCACATGTTCACAGAAATAGCGGCACTCCTTTACTTTCTCCGTAATAAAAGAAAGCATAGCTTTGTCCTTCTTATGACAGATGTATTCCATCTGTACCGGCGAAACCGGGACCAGCAGGTTCAGCTTGGGCTTTTTCGCGATCCGGATGCTGTCCCATGTCTTCTCGATATCTCCGTCGGCGATGTTGACACAGGCGGAGATCCGGCTGTTCACCATGGAAGCGATCGTACTGTTGCTGAGTTCCTCTGCCTTGCTCCCCCCGATGGGTGCCAGCTCGATCGTATCCACCTTCAGTCTGTCCAGACTCCTGGCGATCTCCAGCTTCTCCTTAAAGGTCAGCTCTCTCCCGCAGATCACCGCGCCTTCCCGAAGGGTAACATCTATCAGTTTCATCGTTCTCATGTAATTCTCCTTTCTTCCCATCCTGTCGATGCCCTGCCGGCCGGATATACTCACTTCATCAGCCGGGGGAAAAATCTCCGGAAAAACAGAAAAATCCCGGAGGCTCTTTAAGGAACCTCCGGGACGTCAAGAATCAATCACCTGGCGCGGTACCACCCGGATTGCCGCCTGCGCGGCCGCTCAGCTGTACTCCAACAAGTACATAGCCATTTTACGTTGGCTGGACGGATCCCCTTACACACCAAAAGGCTTCAGGAAACCTGCTCAGGCAGGAGACTGCGCAATCTGTTCCACACCGGCTCACACCAGCCGCCGGCTCTCTGCAGTGTACCCCAGAAAGGCATAGTGCCGTCATCGCATTTTTTGATATCGCTCGAGTGTTTATTTTAATGGAATACCATTTCTTTGTCAATCGTTTTTATCTGTGACCTGGCGCTGTTATTTTTTATCTGTGACCTGGCGCTGTTTTTTTATCTCTTTTTTATCCCGTTTTTTGCCCCTTTTTGAGGCGAGAGATACAATCTGATATAAATGAACAAAATGGATATAAAAGAGAAATAAAAAAGCAATTTTTGGATATTTTATGGATTGAAATACGGCACATTTGGATATATAATGGAAATAAAGCAGGATCACAGCAGGAGCAGTTCTATCGGACGGCATCCTGTGGAAGGATAAAACGAGAATAGAAAAGGATACAGGGAAAAGGATTCAGGGAAAGGATTCAGGGAAAGGATTCAGGGAAAGGATACAAGGAAAAGGATACAGGGAAAAGGATTCAGGGAAAGGATACAGGGAAAAGGATACAGCCACAGGCAGGAAGGAAGCTATGGACAATCAGAAATCAACTGATCGGCCATCGCTGATCGAAGCGATGCGCGAAAAGAAAAAAGAATGCGGATACAGCTATGGGGAGATAGCAAAACAATCAGGCCTTCCGCTGGGAACTGTGCAGAAGGTCCTGGGAGGCTTTACAAAAAGCCCCCGCCGGGAGACTCTGACTGCACTGGCGGGATTCCTGCTTCCGGATCATGATTTGTTCATAGAGCATGGGCCCGCTTCGAGGACCGTGCCCGTTTCGAGGACAATTTCCGCTCCTGGAAAATCATCATCGGAAAACTGTCGGCAGGATCACTATAGTCCCCCTGTGGAGGAGCCTCTGTATCTGCGCGATGGTGCACCGGCTTATGTAACCGGTCTTCCGAAGGGAAAGAAACAGGGGGAATACACGATTGAGGACCGCAATGCCCTGCCGGAGGACCATCCTTCCGAACTGATCGACGGGGTGATCTACAATATGGCCTCTCCCGCCCTGAGGCACCAGTCGATCTCGGGTGCGATCTATCACCAGCTCTGGAACTATGTAGATGCACATGGGGGAAACTGTTTGCCTTTCATTGCCCCGACGGATGTTCGTCTGGACAGGGATGAACGCACGATGGTCGTTCCGGATGTCTTTGTACTCTGCCAGCCGGACGATGACAGAATTGATAACGATAAGTATATCAACGGGGCCCCGGATCTGATCATCGAGGTACTGTCACCATCCACCCGCAGGAAAGATATGTTTACCAAACTGCATAAATATGAAGCGGCAGGCGTGCGGGAATACTGGATCGTGGATCCCCAAAAGGAGAAGGTTATCGTTTATCTCTTCGGGGAAGAATCTGATGTCTCTCTCTATGGATTTGACAGCGAGGTGCCGGTAGGCATTTATCAGGGGGAATGCAGGATTGATTTCCGACGGATCGTCGGGGATTTAAAAAAGCTGCATTTGTAAAAGGCATGCAGCACGCCATGCGGTTTTTGAACAGGCTGCTTTTGTGAAGGTATCATTACAGAGCGCTACGAAGCGGCTTTTCGTTAACTATTTCGAAAAGGGATTTTTGAAAGGAGAAGGGAATGACATCTGAAGAACTGTTCAGCACACTCAAATCGCGTTTCATCGAAGTACTGAAGGCAAACGGAATAGAGAAGGAACCGGTGGAGGTCATCTGCCGCTCACTGTCTCCCGAGGAAGCAATCGGAACTCCCGGGCGGCAGGACTTTCCTATTCTAACAGGGAAGGATGTAATGATTCAGGCAGAGTTCCGCGGCTGCCGGGGTCAGGCTTTCACAGACGCGCCGGCATCCTTTTCGGGTACGCTTTCCGATATCCTGGATATGGACATTGTACACGATGCCCATGCCAGAGGCCTCTTCGTCGCGGTGATGAACGCGGTGATGGAGTCACTGGGACTGTGCAGGGGAACCGTGCACTGCAGAACAGAAGGCCCGGAACTCTGTTCTCAAAAAATGAAAGCATGGCTTGCTGAACACCGTCCCGATGCTGAAAAGATCACTCTGGTGGGCTACCAGCCTGCCATTCTGGAAATGCTGAGCACAAGCGGTTATCAGGTTCGTGTGCTGGACCTCAATCCCCAAAATATCGGACAGGTCCGCCACGGAGTTACTGTGGAGGACGGCGCTGCAGCCATGCAGAGCGCAATTGACAGCGCGGATCTCATCCTCTGTACCGGAAGCACCTTGTGCAACGGAACCATTGTTGATTACATACTGCCCGAAAAGGATGTACTCTTTTTCGGGACAAGCGCGGCGGGCGCCGCAAAGCTGCTGGATCTGAACAGAATCTGCTTCGCGCACGAGCTTCAGTGAGATATCCGGCGAGTCAAGAGGACAGCTCAGGCTATCACGTTTTTTCAATTAAACAAATCCCTCGAATTGCCGGCAGCATCCGCCTGCAGAGCTTTTTCTAATTGCCAGGCCTGGGGCATCGTGTTAGTATATACATTGTATATACAGCCTTCAGCAGTCGCTGTTCACAGGATTTTAATCCGGCAAATTCATCGGGAAAGGATACGAGATGGAGACACAGGTTGTCAAATGGGGAAACGGGCAGGGAATCAGAATTCCGAGATTTGTTATGAATGAATTGGGAATTCGTGTAAACGATATTCTTATAATGGAAATTGAGGATGGAAAGATTATTCTGAGCAGAAAAACATTCCGGCATCGTTCTCTCGAAGAGAGGGCCGCAGCGTACGGCGGAAAGTTGGGGCCATACACTGAATATGATTGGGGAGAACCCGAAGGCCTGGAGGTACTGTAATGGATCTTGTGCGGCAGGGAGATATACTGTTTCTGGAAAAAAATTCCATTCATGTTCTCGTTCTCAGCAGAGACTTCTTTAATAAATCCGGGCTTACCGTTGTCTGCCCGGTCAAGAAGGAAGCTTTCAAAGACGCGCTCCATATCACCGTGGAAACCCCTGTATTTAAAGGCACAGCTTTATTGGAACATATAAAAAGCATCGATCTGCAGGCGAGATTTTACAAAAAAATTACCAGTATTCCGTTTGAGCAGATTCAGAACATATCTGATGCTGTGCAGAGTATTTTCGAATACTCCCCATTTTCTTTGTAATTCCGGCCAAAACAGAATCATTTGTAAAGGATAAGTGTACCATTGACTCTATTGAGATTAATTTAACAGCCGCCTCTGCTGATAATCTTTTTTGACAGGCAACCACCGCCTATGGATCATATTTTTGATATGATCCATAGGCGGTGGTTTTTGAAAGAACTATTTTTGATATAATCCATAGGCGGCGGTTTTGAAAGGTATTTACTTCAAGGTTCCCGAGCAGGTGATGGTTCCTGAGCAGGTGATGGTTCCCGAGCAGGTGCATGAGGAGACAAAGAACCGTCCCCTGTCTCCGATGCCTTCGAAAGACTTTTTTTAGACTTGCGGGCACGTCCCGGTTTTGTTTTTTCCAGAAGTTCCAGGCCTACACTCTGGATTTCTCCGTCCACAGCAGCAGCCAGCCATTTCGCCATGCTGGGCTCTCCTCTTCTGTGCAGATAGAATTCGGGCTGTCGCACCATGGTATGGATGGTGCCGCCCCGGTAGAGAACCGGGCGCCTCCAGTTGTAGAGATAAATCCCGAAGGAGGGCGTCAGTTTCTGCAGGGCAAAGACCATCTGACGGAGCTGGCGTGCAAAAATGCGCTGCATCCGCCTGTCGGTCTCATAGTTCTTATTCTTCACATCGTTGTAAAAAGCGCTCAGCAGATAGTCTCGGACTGAGCAGGCATAGAGATATTTGTACTGGTCTCCTCTGCGGCGGTACAGGGCCCGGTACCAGTCAAACGTCAGATTCCTTCCCTTAATATCCGCGGCGGTCTCCGGCCGGACTTTCCAGACTTCACGTGCCGTCTTTTTCCATTCTTTGTTCAAGAGCAGGGCGCTGTCAGAAAACAGGGTCACATCGTGACAGGCCGGATAGAATTCCTGATGGATCTGTTCCGCCAGAGCGGGTACGGCAAAAGCACCGGCACTTTCTCCGGCGATCAAAAGTTTGTCCGCCTGCGGAAAAAGAGTCTTGCCGATATGCATGGAGAGCATGAAGTTTTCATAGCCGTGAAAATACAGGCACTTCTCCTCTCCCGCTTCATTCGTGTAACGGTAATTATTGCGGCCAAGGTGCATGTCCCCGGTCGCGTAGGTGATCACGATGAAGTTCCAGTCCCGGAAAGGATTCCGCCGGGCGCTGTTGTCCGTAATACCGACCCCAATATTAAAAACCTGGGTAAAGGGGCGCAGATTATTCCAGTAATAATTAGGCTGCCAGGCCAGGACACGGCCGCCGGTCACGGGGCGGTCCGCCGTATAGGGGTTCCAGGCGATGCCGCCGCCGGACAAAAATACACACAGATGATCGGTCGTCCCCTTGCGGATATAGATGTGATATTCCGATCCGTCCGCAGTCTTGCCGCCCGCCACCGGAACGCGGTACCACTGGTGCGTCTCAGGCTCTTCCTGTCCCTGAGAAAGCCCCTGTCCCGGGATGACCTGCAGCTCCGGCACCTCCAGCGGCGTTTTTTCGATCAAATTTCCAATCGCCTGCTCTGCCCTGTCCCCGACTCTCTCCTGAAGAGCCTCGATGGGGTGCTCTCCCAGCTTCTCCTGCAGAGCCTCGATTGGATGCTCCCCCAGCTTTTCCTGAAGTGTCTCAATGGGATGCTCTCCCAGCTTTTCCTGCAATACCTCGATGGGATGCTCTATCAGTTTTTCCTGCAGAGCCTCAATGGGGCGCTCCGCAGACTTTTCCTGCAGACCTTCGACAGGCTTGTCCCCAATCTTTTCCTGCATAGTTTCTAATGCCTTGCCCTCAAGGCCCTGATTTTTTTCCTGTCCCATATCATGTAATCCTCTTGGCAGTTTCCAAATACTTAGATGTTTCTCCGACCGTTTATCTTTCTCGGGAGACAGGCGGGAGACAGGGGACGGTTCTCTGTCTCTTGTCTCTTTGAAAAGGAGACGGTGAACCGTCCCCTTCTCTCTGTCTCTTTTTACAGGTGGAGATACTTCTCCGCCGCCTCGCGCAGCATCCTGCCGCGGAAAATAATAAGGCTGTTGACCAGAATGAGCATGAAAGCTATGCAGATGACCGCAGGCGCGACTATGGGATTGGTACCGAGCGTGATCGGAATGATCTGCAGCAGGCTCATAAGCACATCAAAAGCAGGATAAAGAATATATTCGTGCAGTTCCATTCCCTGCGCCTTGGCGGCTGCGAATGTGACGACAACCAGAAGGAAAAACATGAAAGGGACCACCCAGGTGACCGCCCAGCTTCCTGTTTTGCTTATGCGGGCGATGATCAGGCAGGCAGCCATTATGATATAGCCCTGAATCGTCAGCATGCGGATCATGTTGCTGCGGTAATAGACGGCGATCCTGAAGTCCACCCAGGCCAGAAGGACAAAGAGCATGGCAGCTAAAAACCAGCCGCTGCCCCCCGTAATGATCTGTGCCGCTCCCAACAGAATTTCCAGGCTGATACAGACAAATGTCACCATGCGGACCTTCAGCATAAAGCTGACTTTGGGGCTGGGAAGTCTCACAAAGGGGTCGTCATCTTCAAAAGGCATAGACTGCAGAACCTGAACCGGTTTAGCGTTTTCCTGACCGCCACCTGCTGTGGCCGCCTCAGCAACAGCCTCCTGGTTTTCTTTTTCGGCGCCTGCTGCGGCAGCGGCGGGCACTGTCTCCGGGGTTTCTTTTCCGGCGCCGCCTGCATCTGATGCAGGCACTGTCTCCGGAGCTTCTTTTTCGCTGGCGGCTGCGGCCGACACGGTGACATACCCCGGGGCTTCTTCACAGCTTCCATCTGCTGCAGATGCATCTTCCTGTCTTTTTTCTGCATGATGAAACACACCAAAATCCGGATTCAGCAGTTCTCTCTGGCAGAGCGGGCAGCGTGCCTTTCTCCCTCGAATCTGTATCATACAATTCGGACAATACTGCATTTGATTTTCTCCCACTATATCAAACGGCGCAAAAGCCCCCGTCGACCTTATCTCCCAATTCATTGAAACGATGCTCAAAAATCCCGGCAGACGAATTCATCTGCAGGTACATCACTCCCAGGAATCGTTTGTGGCGATCTCCACATCGATACCGAGGGCGACCATTTTTCTGAAGAAACGCATTATGACGGGATTCGTCTCAAAAGCGCTGCCGATCCCGAAACACATTTTTCCGTTGAAAGAACAGACGCTGATCTGGATATCAGGTGCCGCCATAAAACAGCTGAAGCGGTCGATATAAGAACTGAATGGCTCCGGGATTGTGATCTTTCCGACGTTAGAGACCGTGCCGGTTATGCCCTTCTGCACACTGCTGTTGACTGCAGCGATCACGAGGTTTTTGATAAACAGGGGAACCGGCCTGATGGCAATATTGTGCTCGAGCCGGGCGTAATCGTGCATGGACAGGGAAATCTGGTCCTGCGTGAGCTGGCGGCGGAAGGAAGCCTGCACCACTTCCAGGATGCTTTCGATCGTCCCGTCATACTGATCCGGATAAAAGGCAACATTAATCACTCCGAAAAAATTGCGTGCCGTGTCCGACGGAAAATAATTGCGGAGGTTCACAGGGACGCTCAGAACGATGGGAAGCTTTTTTTCCCGAACACGCATGCCCTCAATGATGGATTCCATAAAGAGGGCTGTCATAAATGCTGCCGCCGTGGTCTGATGATCCTTTGCCGCCTTCAGGAACTTGGAGGCGGAAACAGTGCCTTCGATCAGATGCATCTGCAGGTACTCATCCCGCTCACCCTGCAGGTGATAGGCGCGGCGGGGAAGGGTTTTCTGCTCATTGGGCTTTCCCTTTGTCTCCTTACTGTAATACCTGTTAAAGGCATCATCTTCTTTTTCCTTCACGCTGGAGACATCCCGCGGAATCTCCTCCTCCAGGTTGTGCGCCAGTTTGAGATAATTGCAGACGATCGCCCGCAGAAAATCAAATGCTCCTGTCCCGTCTGTCAGTACGTGGAACATCTCCAGATTGATCCGCCTGCGGTAATAATTGACCCGGTAAAGGAGCCTGCGCCGCCCGTCCCAATAGATGGCCGCGCAGGGAGGCTTGTTCTCCCGCTGCACCACGGCACGGATATTACTGCTGTCCAGGTAATACCAGAACAGCCCCTTGCGCAGAACACTCGCAAAATGGGGAAAATCCGGAACCGTCCTGTCCAGTGCCTGCTGCAGCAGCGCGCCGTTCACTTCTTCCTTCAACTCACAAGTGAGCCTGAAAACACGCGTATCGGAGCCCTTCGTTGTCGAGGGGACAATCTTCGCGTTATTGTCAAGTTCATACCACTTTGCCCTTGCCATATACTGTGCCTTTCTGATCCTCCGCCCTGGAGGCTGCCCGCTTTAAAATGCTGTCCGCTTTTAAATGCTGCCTGCTTCGGAATGTCGTCCGCTCTGTAAAAGGTGTCCGCTTCGGAAGGCCGTCCTCTTTGTAAAATTTTGTAAAATGTGTTCGCAGCTTTTAAAAATACATCGCTGACCAGACTATTCATAAAGAATTATAAAGCAACCGGAAAAGACAAACAACAAAAGCCTGTCGAAACACACAGACGGGCACGATTCTTTTGTTCCTGCCCCTTTGTTCAAAACACGGGGACAGAAACAAAAGCACTGTCCCAATGTATTGTCCCGATGGATGTATGGCTAAACACGGGTTATTGTCCATGTCAGGCGGTTGTCTAAAATTGTATAATGAAATTAACGAAACAGCGTGCGCCCCTGTCTGCAAGGCTGTCCGTCTTCCGGCAAACATGTTTGACCGCTCCGTGAAGTGCGCCCCTGTCTGCAAGGCTGCCCGCGGGTATATCGCTGTCCAGGTCAGCATGTCATCAAAAACCTTATAAAAGAATAATACAGACCTGTTTACACCTTGGTTCCCGATAATTGTTGAAATAATTTTGTCAGTGATGGTTCTGATTCAGGAGAGGAGGCAAAGATGAGTGCTCAGAAAACTGTTATGGTAAATACATTCACGAACGGCATACTGGATCACACCAGACAATCTGACGGAAAAACTCACAAGGCAAAAAACTACAGGACAAAGGGCTCCCCGTGCCCGGGACAAATACGGATTCCTGCCGGTAGAGAGCGGAGGAACGGTTCAGTGATCTTTTCGTAGCTTTCCGCGTCTCCCCCTGGAAAACGGAGCAGGGGCTCCTCATCCGGAATCAGATAGTCTCCGCTGAAAAACACTTTTTCATCCAGGAAGATCCCGGTACTGCCGGGTGTGTGGCCGGGCATGGAAACTATGCGCAGTATATGTCCCCGCCAGAGAATCTGCGCGTCTTCTCCGATGATCTCATCCGCGGGTCTGCAGACGAAGGGGTCGTAGTGGATTCCCGGTTTTCCCCTGAAATACAGATACACTTCCATGATCCGCGACATATTCAGGCGCGTATTCCTGATTCCGTCATTGCAGATCTTTGTAGCGGCAAAGCGGGCATGCGGGTACCGTTCCCGCAGGGCATCCAGCCCCGCCATATGATCACAGTGTTCGTGTGTCAGCAGAATCAGTTCCGGCTCCCAACCGCGCTCTTCAAGCGTGCGAAACAGGCGCCCGGACTCTCCCGGATCTATTACGACACATTTCTTTTCTTCCGCAAGTATATAGCAATTGCTCTCCGTGAGCGGGTCTACGGAAATCACCATCTGAGGCATAGGGTTCACTCCTCCTGTGTGTGAGAAGAATAAAACTATGCTCTGCTTCGCGTGACCATCTCACTCACAGTGCCGTTTTATTCATATCTCAAATCTCGACGCCATAACGTCCAAGAACGATTTTCCCCTTATTATAGTCAGCGAAATCCAGAACGTCGACTGTGCCGATCTGAATATCAAAAATATCCTCCCGATCTCTCATGAGGTCCATGTGCGCCATGGAATCCCATCTCTTGTCTCCCATGTATTTCATGTTGGGAAGGTCTTCCTTCTTTACTTTAAAAAGTTTATAAAAGCCTTATCGTATTTTTCCAGATTTGTCATTGCTCTCTCCTGCGCTCTCTGTCAGTTCACTATAATTGCCTTCTGGCAGTTCCGGTTATCGGAACTGCCCCCCTGTCTCCTCAGGTCTCTTTGGTCTGGAATGTGTAGAGATCATCGATTTCCAGGGCGTTCAGGTTCTGCTCGATCTCGTCGAGCTGTTCCTCCAGCATTTGTTTGACTGCTTCCATGTAACGGTCCAGTTCACGTTTCAGATCCTGTCGGATCTGTTTGCTGTCCCTCAGCAGTATTTTCACATTCATGACTGTATCCCGGAGCGTGGATTCCACCTTTTTGTTACTGAGAATGTCATTTAAAAACTGCATTCTTCTCTTCAGCAGTCTTAAATCGGCCGCGACCTGCTCCTCTACGGTCTCCATGGCATCAAAGTGCAGTTTTGAGGCCGTCTCGTAATCTTCCGGGTTCATCCGGAAGCCGATGATCGCGTATTTTCTGGAGAGTTCGGAATAATATTCAACGGCATTTACATACATGTCATTGATATCTTTGGTGAGATCCCTGACGAACTCGTCGCAGTTTCTATTGATTTCCTTTTCCAGGCGGTTGATCATGGACATTTTCATGAAAGGCACGATCCATTTGATCCGGTCGGGTTTTTTCAGAAGCTCCTCCCGCTTCAGCTGAAACTTTTTTTCAAACCGTTTTCTGGTCTGGTAGGGGACCTTGCTCTTGAGAGAGGCCCAGACGTTGCGGATGATAGAAATAAAGATTTCCTCTTTGCCGAACTGTTCTACGGAACCCCCGATCAGTTTCTTCTTCACATTGCTGACAAAGACGAAGCTGCTGTCTTCCAGGGTATCGATCCCCCTTTTCTCCATCTCCTCCCTGATGCTGTCCCTGAGTATTGTGCCGTCGGGATCCTCTTTGGATCTGCAGTGGGTCACGGCGATGGTCAGATGGTTTTTCTCCCTCAGGAGCTTTTCCATGATATCAAGTTCAAAGTCCTCGACGCGGGAGGATTTGGCGTTGAGGCAGAAAAGGATGGTGTTGAACCAGTCGCTGATCTCCTGCTTGTCGTGAAGTTCAATCTCCTTCAAAATCGTCTTCTTCCAGTCCTCTGCCTTCTGCGCGCTCGGCTCGAGTCCCCAGGTATCATAAATGTGAATATCAAAATGCTCATCATATTTGTAAACGAACTCTTTAATGCCCCTGGGAGTAACCGGAGCGCCGACTCCGACCACCTGCCGCTCACAGCCGAAAATGTAATTTACCAGTGAGCTCTTGCCGACTCCTGATTTTCCTATGATCAGCACATTGGTGCGCTCTTTATTTAATTTTCTGCTCATATCAGTTCAGGCCTCCGGTCCTTTTCTATCTTTTTGAATTCAACCTGGATTTTGATCAGGCCGCTTTTTTGAATTCAACCTGGATTTTGATCAGGCCGCTGAGAGCCTGTTTCTTACAACAAATATCAGATCAAGACCTCAGGGGTTCCCCCTTTTACAGTCCAACCGGTATTGGATCAGATTTCAGGGGTTTTCTCCGCCTTTCCCCACTTTTTAGGATTGAGACCAAGTCAGACCTCCGGTTCTTTCTCCGGAATCTGCGTAGCTTCCCCGCTCTTGATAATCTGAGTCAGCAAGTCCTGAATGTTGAATTCATTTTTATGCTCTGTCACATATTTGACGGCTTCTTTCAGTCTGGCGCTGTTCATGAACTGGGTGAAGGGAAGGTTTTCGGCCCCGTTATTGTCGACGCAGGCTGCCAGGTACTGCTCGCAGACGATGGACACTGCAAAGCCCAGGACAGCTGTGACGCTGGCGGCAACAGTCGTGTTGACTGTCGCGTTAAAAACATTTCCTGCCACCGGGATGGCTTTGATCAGGCTTCCCGCCAGGGTCCTTCCCAGGACTGTGACGGCGGAGGTGCCCAGCAGGTCTGCTGCCAGTTTCTGTGTCTCTGCCTTGATCCCGTATCCCTTGATAATCTCATAAGACATTTTAAGCTGCAGGGCCATAAGGGGCACGGAATCGGTGAAGGGGACATTGATAACAGATGTCGTCACAACAGCACCGGCTGCCAAAGCCGCATATTTGGGGATCACTTTTCCCGCGATATATTTGCGCTTCATCTCCAGGGATTTTTTAATCGATGGGATAAAGCCTGCTTTGAGGGATTCATCCAGGTGCCGGAGCGCCCAGTCGATGATTTCATTTTTCTGCACATATTCCGCCCTGGTCTCATCGTCCCAGTCCGCGGTCTTGGCGTCACAGGCATAGGTAAAAATATCGATATCCGGGATTTTGTCCAGAATGGCTTTTTTCAGATAGCCGATCGATTCCTCGTCCACACAGTCCACTTTTGTCAGGATGATCATCACAGGCGTGGTGTACTTTTTACGGATCTCGCGGATCATCTTCTCATCCGCTTCAAAGAAGCGGTTATTGGCCGCCGAGACGCAGTACCAGACTTCATGGATATGCTCGTGCATCTCACCGGGGTTCTGATCAAAATGTTCACCGATGACACCCAGCACGTCTTTCACGTATTTCTGCTCGTCCGCTCCGATGTTATAGCCCTGGCTGTCATAGAGGGTGATGGACGCGCCTTCGGGGCTGTAGGCATGGACGCCGGCTGTCCTGGCTCTTCCCTTGTCTCCGATCTCCGGTCCGTCAATGTCGCTGAGCTGAAAGATGTCCCTGATCAAAGTACTCTTGCCGATGCCCGTCGCGCCGCAGATCAGAATATTGGGTTTGCTGACGCCTTCCTGCACCTTCCTGAACTCTTCATTGTAATCAAAGTTCTCATAATCAAATATATTCATCTCTTTTTCCTCGCTGTTCTCATATGCTTGTTTAACAATATTTTCGGGAATAACAAGGTCTCCGTTCTTAAAAAGCGGCCCAAGCTGTTCGGTCGCCGACTGTTCTCCGTCATTGATCCAGTCCTCCGTCATCTGTTTATCCACACGGATCGTATCAATGATGGTTTTGGCGTGAATCGTGGGATATACATGAAAAAGAATGGAATTGCCCGCCATTTCCACTGTGGGGGCATTCTTTTTGCGTCCGGAAAGATGCACAACGATCAGCTTTTTAAAGCCGCACTTTACAAGGGGCATATAGGGCGTGTTGTCTCTGCATCCTCCGTCCCTGTATTGAAATTGATGGATCGTGACAGGATCATAGACGCCGGGGAGAGCCGACGATGCGAGCACATAGTCTTTGATCCTGTCTTTTTTCATATTATTCAGACAATAATAATCCGCGTTATGAAAGGTTCCCAGGATCAGCTCCGGAGGCGGCTCCATCTGTACCTGCAGGCTCTGCCTGGCCACGCAGGAAAAGACGATCCGGTCTTCGGGAATCCCCTTTTCCAGAACACCGTCCGCGATCTCAGAGAGTTTTTCCTGTGTAAAAAATGATTCTCCAAGAAGAGGCAGCAGGTCTTTTAAAACCATCGGCAGGCTGACCGGCCGCACAGGTGTCATGACGATAGTCTGCGTGAGGACCACCGCCATCTTTTTCACTGTCTCTTTATTGATATGGGTCAGGTCATCCTGCTGTACGGAGCGCCAGATTTCCTCTGCCTCCTCCAGCGTTGAACATGCGAAGAGGACACTGTTGAGCGCCCCGACGGATGTGCCAGAGATCCCGGTGATCTTCCGGATCAGGCCGGTCCTTTCCAGCCATCTCCAGACGCCGATCTCAAAGGCGCCCTTTGCGCCTCCCCCGGAAAGCACCAGTCCGTATTCCCTCTCCGGGACCTTCTTCAGTGTCTTCTGTGTATTGACAATGTTGAGCAGGAGGCCCACGACCCCGCTTCCGTTCCCCTTCAGGCGGACTATGTCGTCCTCATCAGAGAGTATTACGAGATTGTCATATTTATGATCGTAGAGGGACCAGCCGTCAGACAGTTCATGCCGATCGTAAAGGCCCTCCTGATATTGAGGACTGCTTCCCGCCTTAATTCCTCTTGCTTTCAGCTCACTGCCGTCATGGACAGGCCCGGAATTCCAATAGGCGCAGAATTCCTCCAGCTGACGGGCGGACAGTTTTTTTAAATATTTGATATTACTGTTCTTGGTCATAATTGCGGTTATGAATATTACTCACAGATTCCTGTGATGTTGTTGCTCATAATTGTGGTTATGAATATTACTCACAGTTTCCTGTTATTTTCACCTGTCCCGTGTTTCATGTCGCGAGCTTCATTAAAGTGAAAATATTATACTACGTTTTCATCATTCATTCGAGACTTGTATATGAATTCTGAGCCTGATTCTGATTCTGATCCCGGCTCTGGACAAAACACTGATCTCAGCTCTGAATCCGGTGCTGATCCTTATGATTCTGCAGCAAGTCTGTGCCTGGAAATTGTCAGGGCGGTTGTTTGCGTTGTTCGCGCATATGCGCTTCAAATTACAAAAGCGAAGACCGCCTCACCGGCGATTTTATCCGATAAGGCGGTCTCCTGACCTGTATATATATAAAAGGGTGGGTAACTATTTTAGTATATTAGGCATTGATTCTTATCCAGCAGGATTTATTTATGCTGCAAGCGTCCTGAGGAAGTTGGTCATAATCTCCTGATCTTCGTAGGAAGAAGTGAAGATCCCGAACTGCTCGCCGTTGTGCTCCGTGATCTTGAGGATTCCGTCGATGTACTCATCTGCGTTCTTCATGTTGTAGCACTCATCGTTGGGGCCCATCAGCCATACGATGCTGGTGCATTTTTCAAGCGCTGCGTTGAACTCTTTGATTTCATTTCCTGTTCTGATCTTCATGGTCTTTTCCTCCTTTTGGATTTCCTTAATGGATGATTATTTTTTCAATCAGATTTTTCCAGATTTTTAAGTCCGTTTTTTCTGATTGGGTTTTCCCTTGATCTGAGTAAATAGTATCATCCCGGCCCTCTGTAAATAAGACCGATAACGGACAGAAAATATAAAAATACAGACATCTATTCTCAGCCTTATTTCAGCAAAAAATTCATGTAAATCAGTAAATGTACTTTTTTCAGTGGCATATAATGTAATAAAAACGACAATAATTACATCTGTTTTCATTAAACAAGATATCCGGGAAGGTCATGTAGACAAAATTGGCATCCATTCCTGCCTGTCATGATTAGTTGTAATGCCGGAAACTGTCGTACCGCCCGGATCTGCTGCACCGCTGACGGTCATCGCGCTGGCAATTGCTGTCATGATCGGTGACGGCTGCTGCGCCTTTGTCAGTCTGAGCCTGGGCAAAAAGCAACCGGAGGCGGCGCAGAAAAGCGTCGGAAATTCGATTGTCATGGTGCTTGCCAGCGGACTGGCCCTGTGTGCAGTCTATCTTGTTTTCAGCAGCCAGATCATCTCCATGTTCGGAGGAACCGTGAACGCTGAAACCTTCCGGCATTCCAGGGAGTATTTCTTTTACATTTCGCTCGGCGTTCCCTTCTATATGTTCGGGCAGGCCATGAATCCGATCATCAGGGCAGACGGAAGCCCGCGTTTTGCCATGGCCTCCACACTTGCGGGAGCGGTCATCAATATCATTCTGGATCCGGTCTTCATTTTCGTTTTCAGATGGGGCATGATGGGTGCCGCTATCGCCACCGTTCTGGGACAGGTGGCAACAGCCATTCTTGCCGTAGGTTATATTGTAAATATGAAATCCGTAAAGCCTGCGAAGTCTGATTTCAGTATGGACAGCAAGATCTGCAGGAAGACCCTGGTGCTGGGAGCTACCAGTTTTCTCTCCCAGGTTTCCCTGGTTGCGGCTATGGCAGCTATCAACAACATGATCCGCAAATATGGTGCGCTTGACCCCGTATTCGGACAGGAGCAATACGCGCAGATCCCGATGGCGGTTGTCGGAATTGTCATGAAGTTTTTCCAGATCGTCATTCCAATTGTCGTCGGCATGGCTGCGGGATGCATTCCCGTCGTAGGCTTTAATATGGGTGCCGGGAAATGGGATCGTGTCAGGGAACTCTTCCGGAAGCTTCTGATCGCTGAAGCCTCCGTCTGGGCGGTCGGTCTGATCATCGTGGAATTGTTCCCCCGTCAGCTGATCAACATCTTCGGCGCCGCAAATGAGAGCGCCTACTATACGGATTTTGCCATCAGGGCTTTCCGCATCTATCTCTGTATGATGGTCTTTGCCTGCGTCAATAAGGCCTGCTTCATTTTCCTGCAGGCCATGGGTAAGCCGGTATCTTCTACGGTTCTTTCCATGATCCGTGAGATAGTCTTCGGCGTAGGGTTCGCTCTTGTGCTGCCCGTTTTCTTCGGGCTCGACGGTGTTCTGTATTCCATGCCCCTGTCGGATATCCTGACCTTTGTCATTGCCCTGTTTCTGATCATCCGGACCTTCAGGGAATTGAGGATGGATGTGCGGACTGAAGCCCGGACACAGGTTCAGGCGCAGGCTGAAGCGCCTTGTTAAGGCCTTGTTAAGATATCCTGAGATAGTTCAGGATATTTTGAGACAGACAAAAGCCGCCATATCGGCATGCACCAAATTGGTGCTTTGTCCGATACGGCGGCTTTTTGACCAACTGTATTAAAAAAAGGGGGATCTCTGTATTATTATAAAAGGGGGATTTCTGTATTTTTATGCGGCGAGCTTCTCGCAGATTCCGGTCATAAGGGCTTCATCCTCGTAGGAAGCAGTGAAGATGCCGAACTGATCACCGTTGCCCTCAGTGATTTTGAGGATGCCGTTGATGTACTCGTCCGGGTTCTTCATGTTGTAGCACTCGTCATCGGGGCCCATCAGCCAGACTTCCTTTGTGCATTTCGCAAGTGCCGCGTTGAACTCTTTCATTTCATTTCCTGTTGTGATCTTCATAATGTCTCTATATCTCCTTCGTGCATCTAAATGCATCGCTTATTTTCTTAATCTTTTTATTTTTATCTTTTATTTTTCCTTTTTCCAGTTTCTATAAGCCGGCAGATCAGTTCATTCATTTAGTTCATTCTTTTCTTTGGAACTGTCTGTGGCATTCTTTATGGAATTCTTTGGTCTGTGGAATTCTTTTCTGTCTTTATGCTGCGTGCTGCTGTCTCCAGAAATTCATCATCACCGCTTCATCCTCATAACCGCAGGTGAAGATCTCCATCTCGTCATTGGTGTCCTTGATCCAGCGTGCCATCGCCTCATCGTGTTCTTCCGCAGATTTCATATTATATGTTTTTCCTTCGGGAGAGACCAGCCAGACGGGTCTCACACACTTTGCAATTGCCTCATTAAATTCTCTGACATCGTTTTCTGTTCTGTTTTTCATGGTCTTTTCCTCCTTACCGGATTTCATCAAATTCTTTTTCCTGATCTTCCATCATTCGTGTTCGCGGCATGTTTTCTTACCTCTATATGCCCTGATGTGAATGGTGATCAGGTTCCCTGTCAGGGGTTTTTTAAGTTTTTTCGATCAGATTGTTTCCCTTGATCTGTGTACAGAATACCATTGAGAACCTGCTGGAGAAATACGTTTCGGGACAGCTTTCATGAAAAAACAGACATGACAACAGATAGGTTTTTAGGTCTTTTTTGACATAAACTTCCTAAAAACCGTGATTTCTGTCACTTTTTTGTATATGGATGCAAAAATCGGGACTATATTGAGAGTGTTGAGGAGGGGAATTGCTGAATCAGAACCGCTGAATGCGGGGACTGTCGGGGAGGGGAATTGCTGAACCCGGACCGCTGAATGTGGGGACTGTTGAGGAGGGAAGTGCTGCATCGTAAAATAGATGTGGAAAACCGGTGCATTCCCGGACCCTTAATAGTCACGGGAATGCACCGGTTGTCTTTTTACAACCATTTTTACAACCAATCGTAGTTCTGCCACTGGCTGTTTTTCTGCCGTCGGCTGTCTTTCTGCCGCTAAAATCTCTTCTGCCGCCGGCAGCCTTTCTGCCGCTAAAAGCTTTTCTGCCATTAGCTGTTGTTTTGCCGGCAGCTTGTATGTCTTTCAGCAGTTTATCCTTCTGTCATCTGCCCGGTCAGACCGCGGCAATGACTTCCACTTCGCAGAGCGCGCCTTTGGGCAGCGACTGGATACCCACACAGGACCTGGCCGGCTTTTCAGTAAAGTATCTGGCATAGACTTCGTTAAATGCTGCGAAATCATTGATATCTGTAAGGAAGCAAAGTGTTTTGACCGCGTTTTCCGGTTTTGTCCCGGCCGCCTCAAGAACAGCCACCAGATTCTTCATGACCTGCTCCGCCTGCTCTTCAATCGTTGTCCCGACAAGCGTTCCGGACACCGGATCAAGAGCGATCTGGCCGGATGTATAGATCAATCCGTTAATCACAACAGCCTGGGAATAAGGTCCTACTGCGGCAGGTGCTTTCTCTGTATGAATCTTTTTCATATTCCTTGTTTTCTCCTTTCCTGATTGATGATCCCTGATCGATGATATTCTACTCTCTATAACAATGTCCTATTATACACCAAATGCGCGCATTATGCTCTTGCAGCCGTGGGAAAAAGTGTCTGTTTCTGATAAAATAACTGTAATGAAACTACATAACCGGGTGCGAAAAGGCACTTCAAAAGAAAGGAGCATGACATGATCAAAATTTTCTCAAAGATGCTGGTGAAGGAAGAGTGTGTCGACAAGTTTATTGAGCTTACAAAAAATCTCGTGGAAAAATCCAGGGCTGAGGAAGGAAATGTTTTCTACTCCATCAACCGGAGTGTGAATGAGGACCGTGTCTTCGCCTTCATCGAGTGCTGGAAGGACCAGGCCGCGATCGACTTCCACAATGCTACTCCTCATTTTACCGGAACTGTACCGCAGCTGAGAAATCTCTGTGAGAAGTCCTTTGGGGCGGAATTTTTCTATGAGCTCTGATCAGACAGGACAGACAGCCGATTCCACTGCCAAAAAATCTGCCTGAATCATGAAAATAAACCGCATAAAAAGTAATTATATCATTCTGATATTGCTGCTCATGTGCCTGTTTCTGTGTACAGGCTGCGGCGCCGCGGATAAAACGTCAGATCCGGCTCCCGGGACTGTTCCATCCGCGGCCGGAAGCAGCAACGGCACAGTTATAGCAAAGTCCGCAGTCGAGAGCAGCAATGGCAATGCTATAACTGAATCCGCTGCCGCAAGCAGCAATAGCAAAGCTGTCGCAGAATCTGCTGCAGTAAAAAGCAATAGCAAAGCTATAACAGAATCCGCTGTCGGATCCGCTTCCGGTTCGACCACTGAGGAGGCGGCCTCTCTGAGAGAGGATCCCCTGTGGTCGGATCCGGACAGCCTGACAGCCATGGTCGTCTCTGACCTTCATTACACAGAAAACAGAGACCTGAATCATTCTCTGGTTCCCGGTCTGGCACTGGCCCGGGAGATTACAGACGCGCTGGTCGATGAGGTGATCGACAGACATCCTGACGTCCTGATCATGACAGGCGACAATACCAACAGCGGGTATCCGGAGGAAGTATCCGGACTCACGGCCAGGCTGCAGCGGATAAAAGACGAAGGAATCGGAATCATTCTGACGACAGGCAACCACGATTTTGACAGCATGGATGCCAAAGAATTCGAGGAGGCATATTTCAGCCTGCTCTCCCCTGTCGACCGGGACCCGGCCTCCCTCAGTTATACATCGATCGTGAAAGATGTTGTCTTTTTTGCCATGGACGACAATGCCGTATATCCCGGAGGACAGGGCCAATACTCTGCTGAGACCATGCAGTGGCTTGAAGAAATGCTGACAAAATATCGGGACTCCAGGATCATTTTCCTGTCGCATCACAATGTGCTCTATGGCCGGGATGGAGAAAATCCCTTCTCCAACCTGATCCAGAACCCCGAACTGCCTGCCCTTTTAAATGAGCACGGCGTCCGACTGGCCATGACAGGCCATATGCATTTCCAGTACATTTTGGAGAAAGACGAGCTGTGGGAAATTATCAGCGGTATGCCGTTCTCCGGTACTCATCTTGTCGGAAACCTGGCTGTCAGCAGAGACAAAGCCCTCTACTATGCCGAATCGATCGATTTTGCTTCTTATGATCCTGCCATCGAAAAAGATTTGGAAAAGCTGGACAGGGAAAGTTCTGATTATATGAATGAAGTGCTCTCCTCACTTCTGGATCAGCAAAACCTGCGGGGAGCAAAATAAGAAAAAGTCCTGGATCTGATCAACAGGTATTTTCTGTATTACAACAACGGCTCACTTGCGGATCATATTCAGGAACTGAAAAACGACCCCTCTTACAACCTGATGATACAGGCCTTATGGAATTACAACTATGGTCCCTGGATAAAAGAAATGACAGAGACGACAACTCACAGCGGCAGAGAACTGGCGATCGTCTTTGAAGAAGACCGGGGAGACTCCTGAGTTAAGATCCAATTACTGAAACTTCCCACAGCAAAAGGCAAATGTGATCGATGGAATCGATGAATTGCTTTCCGAGAATGCGAATCTGCTCAATATAATCAGTCTTTTGATCGCGTTTGCATTCGTCTCACCAAAGATGCTGCTGTTTGAACTGATCGTTTTTGTCATCTACAGTCTCATTCAAAGGGCCGAGACGAGAGTTTTCAATAAAGACAGCCGCCTTTGTACCGCCTCCAATGAGAAGCTTTTCAGCATTTCCGGGGAAATGGTGCGGGCCCACCGCGACATCAGACTCCTTCACTGCGAAGACAGCTTTCTCAGCAAGCAGAAAAGGTCTGTAGAGGAAACGGCCGACATGATCACGCAGAAACGTGTACACAGCATGAATTTCCAGTTGGCCCGAACCCAGTTTGTCAGTGTTGCCAATTTTCTTTATATGGCACTGCTTGCCCTTCTAATGATAAAGGTGGGTCTGGCACCGTCTGTGGCACTGGTTCTGTTCAACTACAACATCAGATTCCATTCCTGCCTGTCCTCTTTTTCAAACCTGATCGAAACGTTTGAAAGCCTGTCTCTGTCTTCCGAGCTGATCAACCAGCTGTTCAGAAGCCGCGATTTTGCCAAGGAAATATTTGGAACGAAACATCTGAAACACGTGAGCGGTGAGATTGAACTGCGCAATATCAGTTTCTCATATTGCGACGAATCCGGTCATCGAGTTTCTGTACTCAGAGGGCTGAACATGCACATCCACCCGGGACAGGCAGTCCGCATGGTGGGAACTGATTCCCTCCCACTCCTCTGCTGAAAGCTCTTTCCGGACATTAAAACTGTTCAGCTGTCTGTTCCGGATGGTCTCAAATGTCTGCGGATGCTGGATCGGATTGCCGCGCGTAGGAGCATAGGGTATGCAGGCGAGGATGACGATCACAGATGCCGGTATAGTCTCCCCGGCTCCAGACCGCCGCGGTCTGATGCCAGTTCCTCCAATGTTACCAGCGAAAATCCGCGGCGCACCAGCTCCGGGATCAGGTACCGGGCCGCATCGGCAGTCTCGGTATAGATGTCATGGAGCAGTACAATATCTCCGTCCGACACTTCTCTCAGAACACGCTCCAATGTTTCGCGCGCATTCCGTGTCTTCCAGTCCCAGGGGTCAACGCTCCATTTGATGCAGGAGAGGCCCAGATCTTCCACGGTCTTTAATACAGCACTGTCTGTTTCCCCGCCGGGTGAACGCATGACCACAGGTGCCGTCCCGCAGGCGCGCAGGATCGCATCAGAAGTTTTCTCAATATTCAGGCGCCCTTTCTCCGGGGTGAGACGGCGCAGGGAGTCATGGTCCCAGCCGTGATTGCCAATCTGACAGCCATTGCTCACCATGCGCCGGAGCAGGGCAGCGTGTTTCTCCACCTTGTTCCCGATAACAAAAAAGGTGGCCCTGGCGCCATTCTCTTCCAGAATCGAGAGGATCCTGCCCGTTGTCTCTTCGGAGGGGCCGTCATCAAAGGTCAGCGCAATCCGCGGCGGAGCCCCTCCTGCGCTCTGCACAGAAAAACCCGCCATGCCTGCTAACTCCCCGGGGCTGAGTATCAGACCCTCTGCCTCCTGCGCGTCAGGATCCTGCAATGAAGCTGTCGGATTCTGTTTATTGCCTTTCTGGCTGAAAAAACGAATTTCGTAAATCTGACTATATTCGCTCAGATACCGTTTCCCGGTATGGGGATCCATGACAACCGCGTCATCGGGAGTCAGCCCGGTCACTGCAAGAAAGTGAACCGCACTCAGTCTTCCAGACACCGTGATCAGGCAATACATTCCTTTCCCGATCAACTCTGCAAGTTTTTCTCTGGAATAGCGGGCAGATCCGCGATATTCAATCGGATAGAGACTGCTGATGGCACCAACATCCAGATTGGCAGTTGAGAAAAAACCTCCGCACTGAATCAGTCTCCGGTTCAGGATAAAGGGATTAAAGCGCCTCTCATCTCTTTCCGTTTCGATTCCATAGAAGCGGAGCAGATCGGCAATGGCACATACAAGACAGCCGCATTCCCGCATATAATGATAGTCCGCGTCAGGGAACTCATCAGCCGGCCATGCCTCCTGCTCATTCCACCTTGGATCGTTCTGCAGGAATCCTTCAAAAGTTATGTCTCTGCTCATATGGTTTCCTTCCATGTTATTGCGCCGGGAGGAATCATGGCGTCGTCACTGATCTCAACATTTTTTCCACAGACCAGTTCAGTCAGCAGACTGCACCCGCTGAAGGCACCCGCATAAATCTTTCTCATACCGGATCCGCAGACCACCTTGCGGAGGCTTTTGCATTCCTTAAAGGCATAGGGAGGAATCGAGGAGATGTTGTCCGGAAGAATGATCTCCTCCGCCTCGCATCTGGCAAAGGTCTGTCCCCAGAGATACTTCAGTGAGGCAGGCAATTCTATATGCTTCAATGCTGTACATCCATCAAAGACAAACTCCCCCAGATCTGTAACTGTATCAGGGAAACGGATGTCCTCAATCTCTTCATGTCCGGCAAAAAGCTTGTCGTAGAGAACTGTGATCGGTTTTGCGCAATACTGGTCCGGTATCACGACATGAGTTTCATCTCCTTCATAAGACATGACAACAATAGATTGTCCGTCATCATTCGGTTTAAATGTGTATGTCTGCATGATATTTACCTTTCTAACTAATCATGACTTGCTCTCCACATGGACCCTGCCGCGGTGGATGAATTCATGACTTGCTCTCCACATGGACTCTGCCGCGGTGGATGCTGTCCTTAAAGAAGTCCTTGACGGAGCAGCCCGCCCGTCCGGAGGAAGCGCAAGCGCAGGCGCAGGCGCAGCTGGAGGCGCAGGCACAGCTGGAGGCACAGGAGGAAGCGCAGGAAGACGCGCAGGAGGAATGCGATTTGCGGCCGCTTCCGGAACTGCGTCCGCCGGAGCGGCGGCTGCCTGAGGAAGTCCTGACCGGCACGTTGATCACATTTACGTGGATAAAGGTATTGGGGCTGCTGCCGTATCTGTAAGTACCGTTTTTGCTGTAGTTCTCCGGCTTTTCCAGATCCTTCTCTTCAACGATCTCCTTGCTCTTAATCATGCTGCGTCCGCAGTAGGCGCAGTTGTCCTTGCCCTCCTCGCGTCCGGCTCCGCAGCCGGGGCAGTTCTCATAGTACTCGATTTTCGTTCTGGTAATCTTCTTCTGGTATTCCGGGCCTTCGGAATCACTTCCGAAGCCAAATCCTTTGGCAATCCACATCAAGAACCGCACGGGCAGCACTATGAAAATAAAAAAGAAAAACACTAAGCCTATGAGGCCAAAGAGGAAGGAGCCGTCTTCATATTCATATGTATCGGAATAATCATAGGAATCGTCCCCTCCCCCGTCTACATCGTCAGAAGCCTGACGGTCAGGGGAAAAGCCGAAGGCGTCGTTGGGGTAAGCCACTGTCATGGAGTACCGGTCACCGGGCTGAAGGCTGGATGAGAAGACCAGATATCCCTCCTCCTGCAGGCATTCGGGCTGCCAGGCTCCGGCTTTATCGGCGTTCCAGCGAATGGTCAGGTCTTTGATCTCCATCCCGTCAAACCAGGCCGGTGTATACATGAAGACCGTTTCTCCCTCGACAAAGCGGTCGATCTGGTACATGTGGTCCTGTACAAAAGAGAACTCGAAGCTGGCGACTTCGTCCTTGTAATAACTGCGGTCCAGATAGATCGCCAGAGAAGAGCCCTTATCCTCTATGTGGTCGATACTGTCTCCCAGCGCCGTGACCTCAGAGTGGTTGGAGTTGGGCAGGCCGATATCCACCCAGTCGAGGGGACCGTACTGCTGGTCGTCCAGAACCTTCCAGTCTATGTGGTAGGTCATCTGCAGGGAGGCGTCCTCCTGTACATCCACGGTAATCAGGAAGTGTTCGATCTCGTCAGTAGGACTGTCTGCCCTGACGGTCATCGTGAAGACTGAAAAGGGGCCGGCAAAGCAGAGGCAGAATATCAGCAGGGCCGCCGTCAGAAACAGGACCAGGCGTTTTCCGGAAAAGCGCTTTTCCTCAAAGTGTTTTTTGCCTGAGTATTTTCCCTCTGAACGTCTTACTTCTGAGTGTTTTCCCTCTGATTTTTTTCCATCCCATTTCCTTTTCGCGGGGTGCATTTTCTGTATACGTATTTCCTGTCTCATCAGCAATACCTCCTAAGGGGACACTCGCCGGTCAGCATCGCGGAATAGTCACGCCTTACCTGACAGGCTTCGCTGTTCCAGATGTCTTTCCAGTCATCGGTCAGCATATTTCCCAGAGGCTGACCGGAGAGCCAGCTCTGGCAGGGCACCACGTTTCCGCCGGGGGTGACCGCCATGTTGGAGAGGCAGGCCCCACAGGAAGGGGAAGGAATATTCAGTTCTTCAAATACTTTTTCGTCCAGCCAGCCGGGAGAGGTAAAGGCGATCTCCATGCCGTTCTGGTGGCAGTAGGCGACGGCCCGGCGCAGGATTTCCTCCAGTTCCTCACTTCTCAGCTGCAGGGATTCCGATTCAGGCTGGGCGGCGCTTCCGGTGGTGATCAGGCCGGAACAGGTCACATAGATGACACCCAGTCCGTGCAGGAGCTCCAGCGTTTTAACGTAATCCCGGTTTATCGTACAGAGCGGGGTATTGATGCTCACTGACAGGCCCTGGGCGACAGCGTTTTTAATCCCCGCCAGGGTATCCTCATACCGGGCAGCGCCGACCAGGCGGTTGTGGGCTTCCGGGTCCGCGGAGTAGAAAGTGATCTGTACGCTGTCCAGCTCTGCCTTCCTCAGCTTTTTGCAGTAATCAGGAGTCAGACGGATCCCGTTGGTGTTGAGACGGGAAATAAACCAGCGGGCATAGGAAATGAGCTCAAAGATATCATCCCGCATGGTCGGTTCGCCTCCGGTGAAGGTCACCTGGGGGATGCCGGCCGCCCGGCACAGATCAAGGATCTTTTTCCAGTCCTCCGTGGAGAGTTCCTCCTCCTCGGAGAGATTCTGCCCGGCGGCGTAGCAGTGAACGCACTTCTGGTTGCAGTGCCAGCTGCCGTTTTTCGTTATGGCGCTGACCAGCAGGTCCATGCGGTGGGGAGCCTGCATAAAGGGAGCATAATCACCGATGTTCATATAATGAACATCCGTGGTCACCTCCTCGCGGTAGGCAATCTGGCGGATCGTCGTGTAGATAGTCCTTATGTCCCTCTTGATCCGCTTGCGGGATAAAACGGGAACGATCTTCTTCATACTGTCCACCGTGCGCTCCTGGATGTTTTTGATATCCTCTTCCCCAATCTCCTTGCCATCATACTGGTTGGTCTCTCTGATCAGCTCGGCCAGGATCACCGCCCATATGAAATTGACGGGCAGAATATCCGTCCCGTTAATGATGGCAATGCTGGGATGAAAGACATTTTCCTCCGCCTTGGGCGGAATCAGGTGGATGCGGATCGCGCCCGGTCCGTCAGGGTTCAGAGTGGTGTGCAGCACTTCCGCAAAAGAAGAGTCCATATACGTCTTCAAATTGCGGACCGTCTTCGTCTTGCGAAAAAGCAATGGTATTTTAGTCATGGTATCCTTTCTGTCCCGGGATCCGGGCCTGTATTATATTTGAAAATTGGTTTCGGAGATGGGATTTTTTCAAATTTTAATAACCGCATCATACATGTGCATATGATCTCACATTCAAAAACACGTATGAATTAACCACACATTGCTTTGCGCTTCAGCGCTTCTGCGATGATTAATCATACATATCCAGTATAATGCAAACCCTGGCAAATAAAAAGCGCCGCTTTGGTCAGCGGCGCTGGTTGGTTTCAACGGGTTAGTTTCAGGGCAGAGCGTCAATACCCGGGATCACGATCCGGAATATTCTCTCACCTGTAGAAGTTGCAGAGCGTTATTCAGTGATGGCAAAGCAGCGGACGGGAAGTCCCGTGGCGCCTTCGATCCTGGGCCAGACAGCGAAAAGGACCGCGCCTGCAGGCGCAACCTGATCCAGATTGCAAAGGACTTCCACCTGGAGTTTGCCCTTGGCAAGAACATACCTCTCGCAAGCCAGGTCACCAGCCTTTGCCGCCTCTGCGGAAGCATCGGTATCAAGAGTCTCATGACCGTTGGCCGCGGCATTTCGCTCCTCGTAAATATATTTCAGCGCTTCCATGGACTAGCCGGGGAAGTTCTCGCTGCCGTCCTCCGCAATGCCTGAAAGTGCGTCCATGTCCGGCCATCTCTTGGACCAGTCGGTCCTGAGCGCCACAAAAGCGCCGTCCGGAATCGCGCCGTATTTGGCTTCATAGTCTTTTATATCCTGCACTGTGACTGCATAGTGAACATCTTCCGCCACCTTATCGGTGATATCGACTACACAGAGCGGATAAACTCCCTGCTCTACACCGTATTCCTCAGAGAGTGCCCCGTCCTTGACGAAGTGACCGGGGAAATCAATATGTGTCCCGAACTGACCGGGGAATTTAAAGGTATGGATCCGGCAGTCCAGCATGGGATTGCCCCAGTCAAATACCACCTTGCACAGTTCCACGCTGCCCTCGGGAATTCCTGTCCAGTAAGGACTGTCGTTATTCAGGCTGTGGGAGAGTTCGACCCATTTCATCTTCTTTGCATTTTCCAATGCTTCCCAGAGTTTATACATCTGCGGCTCCTTTCTAAACTGAAAAATTGAAGATTACCAAACATAACTGAACATAAACAAAACAGCGTTATTCCGTGAATATCTGTAATTTATGGTAATTTGCAGCCTATCGGATGTCAAGAATCCGGTCTTCAGGATTCCCTGTCAGCTCCCTGGTAGTTACAGACCCTGCTGAAAACAATGCGCCTTTTGTACATCGCTGTTTCGTCGGGACGCTCCCGCTCCGTGAAAAACGCAGCGGATTCTAAGCTTTTTACGGTGCGGCAACAACGAAAGGCTGCACATAGGGGTCGTGCGTGCCGCCGGATCCTTCCCGCCACATGTTATAGAAGCGGCCCAAAGGGACAATGTAATATCCGTCCTGAAAATGATCTGTTGTATCATAGGGATCCGCCATGATGAGGACATCATCATCGGGAATATCCGTGCCGACCTTGTCAAGACCGATGATAACCTGCCAGTGTCCGCCCCAGTCAAGCCAGTCCACCATGACCGGCATGCCCTTGTCCAGAGAATCCAGGACAAATGTTTCAAATTCACTGAGAGAATCAAAATACGGACTGGTGTCAGCATGACTGGTCGTCTTCCATCCGATGGAATCAAAAAAATGCGCGATATTTTCTACCGGGGTTCCTTTATTCGTATCCGTCTCCGCCTGTTTACATATATCCAGTTCATTGTAATCATGATTCCCGAAATAATTCAGGACCATTATGGCAGAGGCACATGCACAGGAATACTCTGTCGTCTGCTGGTAAGTCTCAAAATGCGGCAGAATATGAAGTGTTTCATCGCTTTCCATATTGTAAAAATCGATGATCTTATAATATCTGCTGTCAGCATGATCCAGCGTGTGGTTGAACGCGTCCGCTCCTCCTTCGTCCTCCAGAGTATCCATACTTTCGTCATAGGCGATCGCATGAATTTCGGGCACAGCTTCTGTTTTATTATCTTCCACCTTTTTCTCTTCCGCTTTTTTGACGTCACTGCCTGCGCATGAACAGACCGACAGCACTATAACAGCAATCAACTGAATAATCAGCATTTTCGCCATATTCCGCTTTTCTCCTTCATTAATGATTAATGTATTCGATGACTGAACTATGAACAAACCGGTGGAGCAGCACGTGCTTTGATCATTATTTTTTACAGGCAGGAAGCCATAGCCGCAAATTCAAGACTCGCTCGCGAGTCTTGCGCGCCGGATGCGTCCGAAGGATGTTGACATGTCTTGTTTTTTTCAAAGACATGTCAACATCTTCCGCACATGCGAAGCATGTGTTAACGCTTTCGTGCTGCATCCAACACACCTTCGGTGTGTCGGAGCGTTTATTCTTCATCGCGGGATTGTACCCACGATGAAGTGAGTTTCCGTCGAAGACTTTTGCCCGCGTATCCCACGACTAAAGTCACGGGTCTTGCGCGATGAAGAATAAATACAGCAGGCAGAACGACTGCCTGCCTTTTGACCCTTCCGACATTATTATACAATATTTTTATATCCTTAGGAGATTTGGATGCGTATTCTGGAGGATCTGTTATCTACTGTCCTTCTGTCACCTGCTGGAATGTTCCCGCTGAAATACTGAAATGTTGGACCAGATTTATCAATATGCCGGTAATGAATCTTATGGTAAACTACTGTTATTAAGTGTTAGACATACCGGGAAAGTCAGAAAGAGTGATCCCATCGGAGAAAACGCCTCCGCGTATTTTTCCTCGGGTGCCGCTCTTGCGAGCGGCATGGTCGGAAAGAGTGAGAAGTGAGGAGGAAGAAGGAAGGAGGAAAAATGAAATTCAGGAAGAGACATTCTAAGAAGCTTCTGTCTATTGGAATGAGTCTGCTGCTCCTGGCTCTGACCGCCTGCGGAGGCGGATCAGGATCTCCCTCAGCCGGGGCAGACACACAAAATCCTGTTTCCGAAACCGAAGCAGAAGGAGCAGGTGCCAAAGCAGAGGGCAGCCTGGATACGGCAGAAAGTACAGAGGTGACAGAAATCGCGGCAGCTGCAGAAACAGAGACAGAAGGATCTTCTGAACCGGCCGGTGTGCAGAACACGGCAGCAGTTTCCACCGGCAGTCCCGCTGAGATCGCAGCTGCGGCAGCTTCCACCGGCAGTCCCGCTGAAATCGCAGCTGCGGCAGCTTCCACCGGCGGTCCCGCTGAGGTCGCGGCAAAGACTGATATTTATGAAAAATACCGCCCTGCGGCGGACCTCGCGCGCGGCGCAATGGAGCAGCTTTTTTCCGATGAGAGTCATTATGTCTATGTGTACAAGGATTTCGGGGACACGGAAAACCACTTCACGCAGAAGGCAAAGATGTTCGGACGGGACGACTTTCTGGTCAAGGACATGAACGAAAACTGGACGGACAATCCCTGGCGGGGCAGCAGCTGCATCCGCTGCGAACAGACGACCCTTCCCGGGGACTGGGGAGGCTGGCTGTTCCTGAACGGCTTTCTCCCGGAGGGAAGCTCAGAGCCTCAGCTCAACGACGGAAGCACTGAAGGTCAGGGGCTGGATCTGAGTTCGGCCACAGAACTCCGCTTTTATGCCAGGGGAGAAGAAGGGGGAGAAGCAGTTGAATTTTTCACCTGCGGCTTTGGCTATAAGTCGGAGCCCGGGGAAAGAACGGTTCCCTATCCGGACAGTTCGCAAAAGCTCAGCCTGGGAACAATAGAACTGACCACTGACTGGCAGGAATACAGGCTCGATCTGACTGCGGGATACAACCTGAGTAATATTGTCTGCGGTTTTGGTTATGTTCTGTCAGGAGGAGAGGCCGGGGAAAAAGAAAACGTCTTTTACCTGGATGACATAGCGTTCACCGGTGACTTTGAAAGTGACGGCCATTATATGCTCCGCTCCTACGACACAGACAATATCTATATCAGAAATGCAGCCTTTTCCTATGACAATGCGCTGGCGGCCATGGCTTTCATCTCTGACGAACAGCCGGAGAAAGCGCAGAAACTCCTGGATTCCTTTGTATATGCAGTCGAAAATGACCGCTACCTGCCCGGGCGTGTGCGCAATGCCTATGCCTCCGGGGATATTACGGCATTTCCCGGCTGGAACGATGCAGCAAGGCTGCCGGGCTGGTATGACAACAAGACCGGAGAATGGTATGAAGACCGCTATCAGACCGGCTCCAATGTAGGCAACACCTCCTACGTGGCGCTTGCCCTCCTGCAGTACGATGCCCTGTATGGAAATGAAAAATACGTCGAGACGGCTAAAGCCCTGATGGACTGGGTGATCGAGAACTGCAGCGATTCGGGATATGGCTTTACGGGCGGCTATGACGGCTGGCCGGAAGGCGGAAGTGAGACCACCTATCCCTTCACCTACAAATCCATAGAGCACAACATCGATGCCTACGCGGCTTTCCGACGCCTGTTTGTAAGAACAGGCGAGGAGCGCTATAAAGAGGCGGCAGCGAGTGCTTTTGCACTGATCGCTTCCATGTATGACGAGGAGAAGGGTCTCTTTTACACCGGGACCCAGGACGACGGCGTCACCCCCAGCAAAGACAACACAGTCCTGGATGCCCAGGTCTGGGCATGGCTTGCCCTGGAAGACAGATTTGAACCCTATATGGATGCGCTGAAAATCGTGGATGAGATGGAAACAAAAGAAGGCGGATACCCCTTCTGTGCTACCAACGTCAACGGCGGATGGTGGGCCGAGGGAACAGCCTATACAGCCCTGATGTACCACCTGCTTGGCGATGAGAAAAAAGCGGATTCAGCCCTCGAGGCACTGGAGAAGATCCAGCTGGAAAGCGGCCTTTTCCCCGCGGCGACAGTTGACAATCTATCGACCGGCTTCGGCCTCTTCGACGGTTCGCCCTGGGAGTACAGCACTGCCCCCCATCTGGCACCTACCGCCTGGTTCGTCATGGCCGTCAATGGTTTCAATCCCTATACATTTGAACATTGACGCATTAATCATTATTGCAAATAGGGTAGAGACGGCCACGCCGCCCTCTACCCCCGACCGGTTCGCGTCCGCCGTAAGGAGGAAAAATACATTGCACGGGCCGTGTCATAAGCGCAAAAAAGCAGAGGCGGCTCAGCCGCCTCTGCCCTGACTGGTTCTTGCCCGCTGTAAAGCGGAACAAATACATAACATGACTGGCTCTTGTCCACAGTAAAACAACAGCATGCATTACATGGGCTATGTCATAGTAAAAAAGGGCTTATGACTCTTATAAGACCGCCAGTTTCAGCAACAAACTCGATGCAATTATGAACGCTGTATGGCACTTCCAGTCTTGCATCTCCTGACATCGTTTCATTTCATAGAGATTCTTCGATTTTAAAGCAAATCAAGCTATTCTTCTTTATAGGAATCGAAATGTTTCGTCCACGTAAATTGTAACTTAACAACAGAGTTCTCATTTATTTGACGAAGTTCACCATCTACGATCTGGTAGCCATAACCTGCGCGAATCTTTCCACCAGAACCACCATTATCTCCATAATTTCCTTCCATCGTATACATTAGACCGTTTTCTTCATTGATTTCAAGTACTGCAAAAAAATGGTCCGGCTCCGATACGGTGCCTCCAAATGCAACAACGTCTCCTACGCGTACATTATTGAGCGATAAATCCTTAGGCTCTTTACCCCCATTATAAGTTGTGTCAATCCTTGTAACCGGATCAGCCTTTGTATTTCTACGCCCGTATACGTATGCCACAAAATCATTTACAAAAGCCGCGCATCCTATTGCACTTGTTGCGTTATTTGACACTATCGGTTTTTTATAATAGTTCCAATCATCACCATTTTGCCAGCGTGAATCATTCCGGAATTCCTTCATCCTTGTAATCCATGTACAATCTTTCCAAACAGCCTCAAAATGGTAAATCTTTCCATTTTCTGTTGTCAGGCGCGAAGCCACGGCTTCGTTTTCATAAAACGCTCCTGTTTCAACGCACTTCCATTTGTCAAATGTTTTTCTTTCCGGAGCAACAAACTTGGCCTTCGGGAGCTTGAAAGATGGTTCCGGTCCATAACAAATGAGGTCCTCGTTTTGAACCGTCCCATCATCACTTCCTTGGAAAACGATGATATACTGATTAATATTATAATTAGCATACAGGTTAACATTTGCCGTTAAGCCTGCCAGACTGGTCACATCTTTTGTTATGGTTTTTCCATCACTGCTCTTCACCACATTTTGCCATCCATGGAAAGTGCAGCCTACCATGTCCAATTTTGGAAGAACAACCTTGGAAGCTGTATCTACCGTGAATGTTATGGGCGAAGGAAGGGTGTAAGGAAAACTGCTTTTGTCTTTTGCATAGGCATTGAAAGTAACTTTATATACTATTTTTTCGTATTTCGCTACTGCCGTACAGTTCTTGATCTCCGAATATGGAAATCTTGTCTTATTAGATACGATCAACCCGCCGTTATTCTTTTCATACCACCCAATAAATTTATAACCGCGCTTTGCTATCGGAGTGGGGATCGTTCCGATCTTTTCATTCGAAGTAATCTTTACAGTTTTCTTCCCGCCTGTAGAAAAATATCCGTTGCTTCCCGGGTCAAGCGTCAGAGTCGCCGTCTTCTTTGCGACTATCTTAAATGTCAGTTTCTTAGAACCCGAGAAATTTCCTATGCCGGTAACAATAACCTGCGCTGTTCCAACTTTAATATTAAATGAGTAAGATATTTTAAAATCCTTCCCGATCTTAAGTGCCCTGGAAAGAAAAGCGGCGACACAACCCGGCCTTTTGGCCTTTCCGTCGTAGTTAAAGCTGGTCTCTTTCAGCTTCAAACTCACACCACCGGAGGTAATAGACCTCGGCTTAACGGTAAACTGTTTCTTGACATTGCCGCTGTAGCGGTTTTTCCCCGTAATCGTCACATAGGCCTTGCCGTTTGCATTAGTACGGCTTCCTGAATACGCCACAGTAAAGTCCGTATCTTTTTTGAGTGTCGTCTTCCCCAGGGTAACAGTTACCGCCGGGCTTTGTGCTTTTCCATTATATACGCAGGATGCAACCTTCACGATTGCCTTACTTATAGAAATCCTCTTCACCCAACGCGCATACAACGTCATGCTCTTGGAAGGCTTTGTCGATGTAGACACTTTTGTCCCACCGGTCTTTGCCGTATACCATCCCTGGAAATAATATCCTGAATATTTCGGGGTTGGAAGCGACCCAATGGCACTGCCTGAGTTAACCTTCTTTGATGTAGTCGACAAAGTTGCTTTTGTGGCGTTCTTATTAAATTTGATTGTGTAGGGAATAACTACATTGACGCTGCACTTTGCCGTAAGCTTTCCGTCGCCTGTATAAGCCGTGATCGTAGTTTTGCCGGCTGAAACTGCGGTGACCAGCCCTTTACCTGATACGGTTGCCACCTTGGTATTTGCGGACTTCCAGGTCACTTTCCCGTTCGTTGCGTTTGACGGTGTAACTGTCGCCTTGAGCTGGAGGGACTTCCCTTTAATGATGGTGGCGGAAGTCTTGTTGAGCGCAATCTTTTCAGCATAAATATCGCCGGTGGTATGGAGTGTCACGTTCGGCAAATCTGATAAGAAATCATTGCCGGAAATGCTATCCCAGTCTGCTCTGGTCCCCTTATAATAGATGTCGCGAAGATTGTCACAGCGATCAAAGACACCCTCGCCAGCACTTTCAAAACTCTGTACACTTGCCGGAATCTCCACGCTTTTAAGACCAGTACAGCCCGAAAAAGTTCCTCTCTCAATATTTTTAACACCATCCGGGATCTTAATTTCTGTCAAACCGCTGCAATCCGTGAAACAGAATTCTCCGATATCTGTAATGCTCTCCGGTATAACTATTTCTGTGAGACTGCTGCAGTCACCAAAACAATAATTACCGATATTTGTAACGCCTTCCGGAATAACGATCCTTGTAAGGCTGCTGCATAATCTGAAAGCATTTACACCAATTGTTTTTACACCGTCAGGAATCACTATTTCTGTGAGATTTTCACAATCACTAAAGACATATTCTTCTATCTCTGTTAACTGTGAGGGAAGGACAATTTTTCGCAGGGGCACTATACCCCAGAACGCAGCGCCTCCTATTTCTGTAATACTTTCCGGAAGATAAACCTCTTCCATTTTACAATCCTCGAAAGCATGTCTTCCAATACTTTCCACCCCATATGGAATTTCAATACTGTCGATATCGCACCACGCGAATGCTCTATCTCCAATTCTCTTTACACTGTCGGGTATATCCACATCTTTAAGGTTAAAACATGCGAAAAATGCTTCATCTCCAATCTCAGTCACAGTATCAGGTATATCCACACTGCTTATATTTGTGCTATAAAACGCAGTTTTTCCGATATATTGAATGCCTTCTTCTATGATGAGATGGCGGATGTCTTCATGTCTGCTATACCACGGTATATCATCCGCATCTGTCGAGCCCAGGGCATCATCCATTCTTCCGTTTCCGCTTATCGTGAGCGTCAAATCCTTTACAGGTCCTGTTAAAGACCAGAAAACGCCTTCCCCATACTCTCCCGATTCATCTACTGTTATATATTTTTTCTCGGCATAAACATCAAATTCAGCATCCGATTTGTAGCGTTCATAGGTCCGGATATAATATGTTTTTGATGCTTCCAGCCAGAGCTGCAATTTGAAATTACTGTCATCGCCTCCATCATCATCAAATGCAATTGCGCCCTCATCCACATTGTCACTCATTAACTCCCCATACGTGTCAATTCCATCTGACATCGAATAGAACTCGTAGGTGCAGGATTCCTGAGGTGTGAACTTCAAGTAGGCATAGGGGG
>JBGUNJ010000059.1:0-8193 GCA_045117315.1 Lachnospiraceae bacterium
ATAAATGATGCATTGGCCTTTTTTATCCGACTACTAATTGGCCCTTTTTACCCGACCCTGAATGGCCCTTCTCGCCCGACGCTAACAAGATCAGGGACTCCCTGATCTGGCCGGGGGTAGTAGGATTATATTGCATAGCAGCACCTCCAAAAAAATATATATTTTTCAAGGCGCGCTGCATTTTTTGATCATTTTGTCAAGCTTTTTTTGGTGAAAAAGCAAAAAAAATCAGAGGATATTTCACCTCTGATTGAATATGAAACTATTGTTTTGGACACAGGGGGGGCTTAGCTTAATGTCATTGGAACCGTCCCCCGTCTCCTTTTGTTTACTTCGAAATCCTGTCCGCAATCGTGCTGGCGACAAAGCTGTCGGGCTTGACACTGCAGTCGTAGCCGCAGGCCTTGATCCAGCCGACCAGCTCGGGGATCAGTTCTCTAGTCTTACCGTTCCTGCTGTTGCCGGCGTCGACATGGATGGCGATCGGGCAGTTCAGAAACATCTCTTCGTAGATCACATTTCCCTCCATGATCCCGACAAGGGTCTCAGCCACTTTCAGGCTGTCGTTTGTTTCGACATGAAGCTTTGTTCTGACATCCCGGATCAGGGCGCGGCGGGTGACCTCATAGAAAAAAATACCACCGTGTCCCTCACAGATCACTGCAATCACCGATACGATCTTAGTGTCGTCAAAGTTCTGCGAATCCGTGCCGACAATGATATGTACCGGCATTCCGTATTGCAGATGATCCTTGTAAAAGATCAGGATCTTGTCGGGAATCTGCTCGATGCGCAGGTTCCCGTATGTATGGCTTCTGTACATTCTGCACCTCCCCCGGGGTTCCGGCACTTCTCGCGCGAAAGCCCCTCGTCTTGACTGCAGCGCAAAGCTGCATAACTACTTCCGTTTTTAAAATACCTGCTTTCTTCTTTCTTGTCATTCAACCTCTGGTATAACAAAAAGGGCAGAAGCGGTCAGGCCGCCTCTGCCCCGGTAAGGAGGTTCTTTATTCTTCATTGGGCTATACCCGTGACTTCAGGCATTAGATACACGCGTAAAAAAGAGGAACCTGCCTGCCCCTCTTCATCATGTCCGGTTATCTCTATAAAGCAAAGCAGCAGAGTACCACATCCATAGGAGCCAGTGCACCGCATGAGGGGGAGGTTCATGATGGTCAGAACAGCCTGAAACGGTTTTTCTCAAACTCCAAAAGCCCCTCATCCCGCATCTTGCCAAGTTCGTTGGACATCGCGCTTCTGTCAACAGACAGGTAATCAGCCAGCTGCTGCCTGTTAAACGGAATGGTGATTTGTGGACTGTTTTGCCTTTTTGCTTCTTCAGACAGATAAGAAATCAGCTTCTCCCTGGTCGTCCGTCTTGATAAATAATCTAACTTCTGCACGAGGGTCCTGTTCTTCTCAGAGATTGCAAAGAACAGATTCTGTACGACCATGGTATGAAAACGGCACGCTGACGAACAGGTTGAGATCACACGTTTCACATCAAAGGAAAAGACGGAGCTGTCCTCTACAGCAATGACATCATTCAGAAGAGTTCCACTATCCGGTGCTACATAAGCTTCACCAAAAATCTCTCCGATTCCGATATGTCCCAGAATACTTCGGTTGCCCCAGTAGTCGTCTCTCTGGATATGCAGGCTGCCCTCCACAAGGACAAGGATATCACTGAGGTGTTCACCCTGCCGCAGCACAAACTCACCCTTTTTGTATGTGAAAAGGCTTGCTCCCAGGCAGGAAAGCATTGTGCTGATCTCTTCATCACCCACACCGGAAAACAGCTTTGTTTTCTTCAACACAGGAACAAAATCTTTCATAAAATCTCCTTTTCGTTGTAATTACAACAGACCTGTTTGATTTATCATACTATATTCAAGTAAAAGAATACACGGAATCCAAAGAGAATCCAAAATATTCACAGAACACATAACGTAAATAAAATACATAACGTAAACAGAATACATAGCATACACAGAATCTATATAATCCATGGAGGAGCAGAACATGATACGGAAAATCATAAAAATCGATGAAGAAAAATGCAACGGCTGCGGGCTCTGCGCCAGAGCCTGTCATGAAGGCGCCATCGATATCATAGATGGCAAGGCCAGACTGGTGAGGGAAAACTTCTGCGACGGTTTCGGCGACTGTCTGCCGAATTGTCCTACCGGCGCGATCACCTTTGAAGAGCGTGAAGCTCCGGCTTATGATGAAGCTGCTGTAAAGGCAGCTCAGCAGGAAGGAAAAAACGAGGAAAAGGAAAAAATCATACAGACCGCAGACCTGGCAAAGCGCAAGGGCACAATGACGGCAGTGACGGTAATGACGGCTCATCCGGCTGGCGCTGCAGATCATCCTGCCGGCGGATGCCCCGGATCCCGGCTGAAGCTGTTTGAGCGGAAAGAAGCGGTCCGGTCCGAAGCCGCTGAACCGGGATATCATCCGGTTTCCCGTTTGAACCAGTGGCCCTGCCAGATTAAACTCCTGCCCACAAAGGCCGGTTTCTTTAACGGCGCGAAACTGCTGATTGCTGCGGACTGCACGGCTTATGCCTATGCAAACATGCACGAGGATTTCATGAAGGGGAAGGTCACCGTGATCGGCTGCCCCAAACTGGACGCTGTGGACTATACCGAAAAACTGACCGCGATCATCCGCGACAATGATATCAAGGGTGTGACCATAGTGCGCATGGAAGTGCCCTGCTGCGGCGGACTGCAGAGGGCTGCTGAAAACGCTCTTAAGGCAAGCGGTAAATTTATTCCCTGGCAGGTCGTAACGATCTCCACGGACGGACGCATTCTGGATTAAAGAGGCTATGACACTATAATGCGAGGAGGCTGTTATGGAAAGAAAAATGTTTTGTTTTCAGTGTGAGCAGACAGCAGGATGTAAAGGCTGTACCGGTGCTGCCGGTGTATGCGGCAAGAAGGCAGATGTTGCAGACCTTCAGGACAAGCTGACAGGTGCTTTGATCGGTCTTGCCCGTACGACAGACGGCAGTACGCAGCCGACCGAAAATACTTATCAGCTGCTGATCAAAGGTCTGTTCACGACCATCACCAATGTAAACTTCAATGAAACCACCATTCAGGCTCTGATTGATGAGGTACATGCGGAAAAACAGAATCTCGTGCCCGATTGTTCAACCTGTGCGTCTCCCTGCGGCAGAAACGACGATTATGATATGGCTGATCTGTGGAATGCTGACGAAGATATCCGCAGCCTGAAATCTCTGATCCTGTTCGGAATCCGTGGTATGGCAGCTTATGCATATCACGCCGGGGTGCTTGGATATACCGACAAGCGGGTCAATGAGTTCATTGCCAAGGCACTCTTTGCCATTGGTGAGGACTGGGATATGACTGAACTGCTTCCTGTCGTACTGGAGGTCGGTGAAGTGAACTACATATGTATGGAGATGCTGGATAAGGCGAATACTGAGACTTATGGAAATCCTTCTCCGGTCACTGTGCCTTTGATGGTTGAAAAGGGTCCCTTCATCGTGATTACCGGCCACGATCTCTATGATCTGAAGCAGTTGCTTGAACAGACGAAGGACAAGGGAATCAACATCTATACACACGGCGAGATGCTTCCTGCCCACGCTTATCCTGAACTTCGGAAGTATCCTCATCTTAAGGGCAGCTTCGGTACTGCCTGGCAGAACCAGCAGAAGGAGTTTGCGGACCTTCCCGCTCCGATCCTTTTCACAACCAACTGCCTGATGCCCCCGAAAGACAGCTATAAGGACCGCGTGTTTACCACAGAGGTGGTTTCCTATCCGGAGATCATACATATCGGTGAGGATAAAGATTTCTCTCCCGTTATCGAGAAAGCCCTTGAACTGGGCGGCTTTGCCGAAGATACGCAGTTTACCGGTATCAACGGCGGCACGACTGTCACCACCGGCTTCAGCCACAGTGCTGTTCTCGGCGTCGCGGATACAGTCATCGATGCCGTCAAGAGCGGTGCAATCCGTCACTTCTTCCTGGTCGGCGGCTGCGATGGCGCTAAGCCCGGCAGGAATTATTACACCGAGTTCGTGAAGCAGGCTCCCGCAGATACTGTCATTTTGACTCTGGCATGCGGAAAGTATCGCTTCAACGACCTGGACATCGGTACGATCGGCGGGCTGCCCCGTATCATGGACATGGGACAATGCAACGACGCCTACAGCGCCATCCGCGTTGCAGTTGCTCTTGCAGATGCATTTGGCTGCGGTGTGAATGAACTTCCGCTTTCTATGATCCTTTCCTGGTACGAACAGAAAGCAGTATGCATCCTGCTTACCCTTCTCTATCTTGGGATCAAGGATATCCGGCTCGGTCCTTCGCTCCCGGCATTTATCTCTCCGAATGTGCTGAACTACCTTGTTGAAAACTACAACATTGCCCCGATCAGCACTCCGGAAGAGGATCTGAAAACAATCCTGGGCCGAGTTCGCTGAGCTGACCAGGGTGAAAAAAAGCTCGACAGCATTTTTCACTGTTATTTTTCACTGATATTTTTCATTGATATTTTTCATTGATATAAGGAAAAAGGAGCAGCAACGATATTTTTCGCTTGCCGCTCCTTTAACGGCCTACAGCGCCGCCCTCGTATTTCATGAGGACATAGGCATTGTCTTCCAGAGGATAGCGGCTGCCTACGAAGGCCTGGCGGAAGCAGAGCACCTCATCGAGTTTCAGCTCGGGGCAGATCAGTTCGCTCATGTAGAAGGTGTGGGTGGAAAGATCGCCGAGTACGAGATCCGAAGAGATTATTTTTCCCCGATTCTCGTGATCTGCGTCAAAAAAGGCTGCCTTCATGTGGATTACCGGGGGACATCCAGCCGTCTGATGGCCGGAGACGCCATTCTGATCGACTGCCGGGAGCCCCATTATTACTACGCGGATATGGACGGGCTGGAGTTTTATTATCTTCATTTTGAGGGGTCCAATGCCCATGAGATCTGCCAGCATATCCTGAATCTTCGGGGCGCAGTCGTTGAAAAGCAGAACGCAGCTGCTCTTTCCGCCTTTATTGAAAAAACGATGCAGTTTTACGAAGAGGGGAAAACGGAGACAGAATTCGAGGAATCGCTCAGGGTATATGAGATTCTGCACTATCTGCATGGCGGCAGCGCACAGGACGCAGGAAGAGCTTCCTATATAGATCAGGTCACGGCATATATTAATGAAAATATCGAGCGAAGAATCACACTGGAAGAACTTGCAGAGACAGCTTCCCTGAGCAGTTTTCATTTTTCCCGCAGGTTTAAAAGAGATACTGGCTATTCTCCTGTCGAATACGTGAACCACAAAAAACTGGATTATGCCAAAACGCTTCTAATCCGGACGGAGTGGCCGGTCAGTAAGATTGCGGAGAGAACAGGTTTTTCATTGAAGGGCTTTATAAAGCTGTTTTCACAGGCAGAGGGAATGTCTCCGCTCGCATGGAGAAGAAGCAGACAGCTGGATATGAACAGACCGGAAGGTCCGGAATGATGCCGCTTCCACTAAGCGGTTCATAAGGCAGACGTTCATAAGGGCAGATGTTCACAAGGCAGATGTTCATCAAGGCAGATGTTTATCAGGCAGATATTCATCTATTAGACGTTCACAAGACAAATGTTCACCAGGTAAGGATGATGTCGATGTCCCGCAAGTGCCCCTGTCCATGTTATATTTAAATGGACAAAGATTCGTTCACACCCGGAGGTTCTGAATGTTTTTTGTAAATCTCTTCAGTAATATTATCGATGCGGGTACTTTGCAGCTGGTTCAGTGGGTGACACAGCTGCTCCCGCAGATCTTTCTGTTCCTGATCCTTCTCAACGCCGTCACCAGGCTGGTCGGACGCTCACGCGTCGAGAAACTGGCTGTCCGGTGCGGTTCCAACCCCCTGCTGCGATATCTGGTATTGCCCTTTTTGTCTGCAGTTATTCTGGGAAATCCCATGGCAATCTCTATGGGGCGCTATCTCCCAGAGGAGTACAAGCCCGCCTATTTTGCGTCCGCAAGCTATCACTGCCACACCAACAGCGGTATTTTCCAGCATATCAATCCTGCGGAGCTGTTTCTCTGGCTCGGGATCGCCAACGGAGTCCTCGGGCGCGGGCTGAATCTCTTTCCGCTTGCGGTCCGTTACCTGTGCGCCGGCCTGGTCGCCAATTTTATCTCCGGATATGCCACAGAAATCATCACCCGCAGGCTTGAAAAAAAGCAGCACATCCGCCTCGCAGTGACTCTGGATCTTCTGCGGTCGCAGAACAGCGGCAGAGTTAATGAGGGAAACAGTGAAAACAGTGGAAACAGTGACCAGAGTAATTCCGGAAAAAAGGACGCTGACTCTGCCAATCAGGCTGATCCGCCGCAGCAGACCACTGTTCCGGCAGCCTCTGCTCTGCAGGACATCCAAAATGCAGACCAGGCTGTCCCGCAGCAGCAGGCCTCTGACCAGGCAGACTTGCTGCTGCATTCCGCAGATCAGGCAGTCCTGCCACGGCAGAACGCAGATCAGGCAGTCCCCGCTCTGCAGGACACTGATCCCGCAGATCCTCCTTATCACAGTATTACAATTACACGGGGAGACGGGGGCTACGGCGGTCCTGTGACCGTGACTCCCACCAAAGACCGCCATATCGTCCTCTATATGACCGGGGGAGGAATAGAGCCTGAACCGCTCGAAAAGATCATCGCTCTTTCCGGTATGACCGCCGTCAACGGAAATCTGGAGACCTGTCCTGACGAAAAAGTAGCCCTCGCTATCATCGACTGCGGCGGCACCCTGCGGTGCGGCATCTATCCCGGTAAGGGGATTCCTACCCTCAACCTTCTCGCGACAGGAAAGAGCGGCCCCCTGGCAAAGTACATGACGAAGGATTTATATGTCTCCGCAGTCACCTCCGGCCAGGTTTCTCCCGCCTTTCAAAACGCTGCGGCCGGAGCATCACATAACCATATAGATGCTGTTCCGTTAAGCGCAGCAGAGACGGCCTCGAAAGATATGCCCATAGCAGATATGCCCGCGGCAGATATGTCCATGCCTGAGATGTCTGCAGCAGATATAACCGCGGAAAAGGCGCCCGCGAATGATATGTCCGCGTCAGAAGCTGCCGGTGCAGGCTTTTCCTCATCCCAAAAAGAAAGCTCTGTTTCCCGAAGCGGCAGTCAGTCCCATCACCTGTATCGCAGGATTCTGGAACCCGTTTCTTTCATCAGCAAAGTGATCAGTATTTTTCATCAGTCAGCGAGGGACGCCGTCAGGACCTGCCTGGACATGCTGCTCCCCTTTATGGGCTTTGCCGCCCTCTTTATCGGTATCTGCCGCGGCTCCGGCCTGACTGAATTTCTCGCGGAGCTCATCAAACCCATGGGCGGAAGTCTGCCCGGTCTTTTCCTGATCGGTATCCTCTGCTCCGTCCCGGGCCTCAGCGCCATCCTGGGAGCCGGGGCTGTCGCCGCCCAGATTTTTTCAACTGTTACCGGAGATCTGATCCTGTCGGGCAGCATCGCTCCCGCTCTGGCTCTGCCTGCCCTGTTCGCCATCAACTGCCAGTGCGCATGCGACTTCATCCCTGTCGGACTGGGCATGATGGAATCGAAGCCTGAGACCATGCAGCTGGGCGTCACCTCCGTCACGCTGTCCCGGTTTGCGACCGGCTGGATCAGAATCCTCGTTGCCCTGGTCTTCAGCATAGGGCTGTACAGGTGACAAAGTCTCCCGCTTTGTGAAGCTTCACACGATCTGAAGCCCGCCGTCACCCGCAGTCACGAGAACAAACCGGTTTTTTTCAATATCCTCCTGCGGCATCCTTTTAATCCTCCTGCGCCATCCTTTTAATCCTCCTGCAGCATCCTTTTAATCCTCCTGCGGACACTTGATTTCCATCAGGCAGAAAAACATTGCATTAATAGATGACAGGCAAACTGTTATCATACAATCATCAAAGAGAGAACAACATAAATTCAATCAAAAACAAAACCGGAAAACAGGCAGACCGCCAAATAACAAAAAACAGAACAACAGAAAAGCAATTTAAAGGAGGATATTTGAAATGAAGGTTATCTATGAGAATCAGGTCAAGGCAGCAGGCGAGTGTGTAGAAGAGTTCAAGGATGCAGGAATGTTCATTATCTTCGGCGAGAATGCTCCCGATGAGATCAAGGATTACTGCTACAGCGTCAGCGT
>JBGUNJ010000060.1:0-5276 GCA_045117315.1 Lachnospiraceae bacterium
TAAACAGCGAGCAAGCGGCCGCAAAGACGGATATGCTCGCATATCCGGTCTTGCGGACATTTGCGAGCGCCCACCCTATGAGCAATGTACTGCTTCGCAGTCCATCAGAGCAACGCAAAGGCGCGAGACGCGCCTGCAGCGGGGCGGGGTGCGAATGTGTGGGGCGATAACAAACCACTGCGTGGTTTGCGAGAGCTCGCAAGAGCGGAGCAGCGCGTAGTTTATTCATACATGTTTGTGAACAGGAGGTCATAACTACAAGTATGAAAAAAGCAATTGCGGCGATCCTGCTGACTCTGACTGCGGCTGCCGTCTGTACCGGCTGCGGAGGCGGAAGCAAGACTTATAAGGACGGAACGTACACGGCACAGAGCAGTCTCTACGAGTCCATGTCCGATGAAGATGAGGACGAGGGAGGCGAAGGCTACGGTGTAGTGACCATCACCCTCAAGGACAATGTGATCACTGACTGCGAGTTCACTACTTATATGCCCGACGGCACAGTCAAGGATGAAGAGTACGGCAAAGAGGATGGCGAAATCGCCAACCAGGATTATTACAATAAGGCGCAGCGCGCCGTGAAGGGCAGCCGGACATATGCGGAGCAGCTCGTCGAAAAGGGAAATCTCAAAGATGTGGAAGCTGTTTCAGGCGCCACTATTTCTTTTGACGAGTTCAATGAAGCCGTCGGACTAGCTCTCAAGGACGCAGAGCAATAATGAAAGAGAGACTGATCGAAGCATTGTGCAGCCTGGCGGCCCATCTGGCCGCGGCGGCTGCGGCAGTGCTCCTGTGCATTATTCTGCCGGGGTATTTTTTTACAGATCTGCCCGCAAGAATTGCGGGAAAGGCGGATGCTGTATCCAGTGCCTCCATGGAGATTCCGGACCAGCCATCCGGTTCTTATCTTGTGCTGATCAAATCTGACCTGCATGAGGATACTCTCGGTGAGTGGACCGACTTTTTTACGGAACAGCCGGTGGGTGTCATCATGGAGGATCTGCACTGCTTCGTGGACCAGGCGGATATGAGCGGACAGGAAGCGGCGGACCGCTACAGGCTCCGCCTGGCGGAAAACCAGATGACCGTCACGAAGGAAAACGGAACACTTCTGGTCTCAAAGGCGGAGAACGGTCTCTTTGATGTCATTGTTCTTTCAAAAGAGATGGCGGACCTGCAGGATTATGAGAAGGCAATGTCCCGGGAGGACGTCACGGCTGTGATGGTCGAGGGCGCAGCCGAAAGAAATGCAGAAAATGCAGCAGAAAATGCAACAGAAACCGCAGCAAAAAGTGCCACAGAAGATTGATTCTGCAGTAAGTGATTCCGAAAATGCTGCAGAAAGCGCTGCTGAAGACACAACAGCGGCAGGGCTGCGGTAAATGGATTTCTGATTTCTGTCGCGAGGCCCTGTACAAGCCGGGGGCTGCCCCGGGAATCTCATTGTACCCACGACGAAGTGCGTTTCCCTTTTTACGAGCGTATCCCACACCTGAAGTCACGTGTATTGTGCAATGGAGAATAGAATCATCCGGATCTTCCAGTCTGTCTGTAATGAGGTGTTACCTGTCTGATGAGAAAATGGAATGGAATACTGACAATCCTCATAATGGTCCTCTTTCTTGCCCACGGTATCATGGGAAGTTTTCAGCTCTACGGAGTGGGGAGCAACGCCCTCAAGCATACTGCGCGTGCAGCCATGGTACTTGTGGTCCTCCACGGACTGATCGGGGCAAAGCTGACAGCTGACACGATCCGTAATGCCCGCAGAACAGGCGTCGCTTACATCCGGCAGAACCTCTTATTCTGGGCAAGGAGAGTGAGCGGCTTTGCGCTGCTGGTCTTCCTGGTTCTGCACATGACAGCTTTTTCTGCAGGAAACGCGGGCGCATATCGTCTGAAATGGTTTACGAGCGGAAAACTGGTGACCCAGCTGCTGATGATCCTTGCGCTGGCCGTGCACCTGATTTCCAATATACGCCCGACCCTGATCACCTTCGGTATCAAAGGCCTGCAGAAAAAGACAGGGCATATCCTCTTTGCCCTGTCGGTACTGCTCCTCTTCATGGCGGCGGCCATGATCATCTACTATCTGCGCTGGAACAGAATTTAAAGTTCCGGGGCTTTGTCAAAAAAGGAAACCCGTATGATGCGTGTCAATATCATCGGCGCGGGGCTGGCAGGATTGTCGGCGGCCGTCCGCCTCGCACAAATGAATATCGCGAGTGCTTTGATCTCGGTACAGACCTCAGAGCGCGCGCAGTCTGTGCTCGCAGAGGGCGGGATCAACGCCGCCATGAATGTCTCCGGAGAAAATGACACCGCTCAGGAGCACTTTGAAGATACCATGCGGGGCGGCGTCTGTCTTGCCGATCCCGCGGCCGTGCGGGGACTGACACAGGAGGCGCCTGTGATTGTGCAGGAACTCCTGGATCTGGGAGTCCCCTTTAACATGGAGGGCGATGCGCTGGTGCAGCGCCGCTTCGGAGGGCAGAAGAAAACACGCACAACTTATGCGCGCAGCAGCACAGGCAAAGCCCTCATGACAGCCATGATCGACGCCGCGCGCAGATATGAAAATACAGAACAGCCGCTCATTCTGCGCTATCCCCACCACCGTTTCCAGGAACTGATCCTGGAAAACGGAGTGTGCAAAGGGGTGCGGCTGCAGGACACCTATACGGAAAAATGGATCGATCTTGCCGGACCGGTGATCCTGGCTTTCGGAGGCCCCAACGGCCTCTTTCCCGGCAGGACGACCGGAACGACCGCCAATGATGCGGGCGGCCTGGCAACGGTTTTTGCACAGGGAGTCGAACTGGCAAATCTGGAGTTTATCCAGTATCACCCCACGACTGTACAAATCTCCGGAAAGCGCATGCTGATCAGCGAGGCAGCCCGCGGCGAGGGCGGCAGGCTCTATGTCATGCGAGGCGGCCAGAAATGGTATTTTATGGAAGAAAAATATCCGGAGCTGGGAAATCTGATGCCCCGGGATGTCGTTTCCCGGGAAATGTACACGATCCTGCGTGACCCCGAATGTCAGCCTCCTGTCCTGCTGGATCTCACAGGTCTGCCCAAAAAAACATGGCAGAAGCGCCTGCCGGATCTCCGGAAGGAAATCCGCCACTATCTGGATATTGATCCCGCCCGCCAGCCGGTGCCCGTCAGCCCCGGAATCCATTTTTTCATGGGTGGAATCCTGGTTGACCGCGAGCACCGCACAAACATACCGAATCTGTATGCCGCAGGAGAGTGTGCCTGCCAGTATCACGGCGCAAACCGCCTGGGCGGGAATTCTCTTCTGGGTGCTCTCTACGGAGGACGCGTCGCGGCTCAGAGCATCGCAAAACAGGGCTCTGCGGCCCAGGACATCGCAAAACAGGGCTCTGCGACCCAGGACATCGCAAAACAGGGTATTGCGGTTCAGGGCTCTGGTGCTCAGAGCATAGTGAAAAAAAAGGTTGAGACCCCTGGCGCTGCGGCGCAGAATTCCGCTGAAACAATGGCTAAAATCTCTGCAGATCCAGAGACACTGCCCGCAGACAGCAGTGATTTTTCCGCCGCGGGGGCAGAAGAGCTGGCACGGATTCTTTCCAAAGGCCTGGGAATCGTCCGCGATGAAGCGGGAATCGATGAGGCTCTGGGAGAACTGGCTGCATTTGGACAAAAGGTGCAGCAGTCCGGAAAGCGGACAGAGGCGGAAAAACGCCGGCTGAAACTCGCTGAGGCCATGCTTTTGTGCGCCCGTGCGCGCAAAGAATCCCGCGGAGCACACACAAGAGCAGATTTTCCCGTCCGGGATGACAAGAACTGGCAGAAGACAACGGCTGCGGTCTTTAAAGAAGGGAAAATACATATTTCTTTCCGGGAAATCCCGGGACAGGAATCACCCGAACACACACAATAGAAAATGATCGAAAACCACAGAAGACAAACCGAAAACAGCAGAAAGCCGGAAGAAAGCGCTTCGGATATAGTTGGATGAGACGGCAGCCGCCGTCCGGGACACAGAAAAAAATGATCAGAATTGAGATCAAACGCCGCGCGCAGGAGCATGTGCGCCCCTATATACAGACTTTTCAATATGAGCCGGAAGGACCTGCGGACACGGTGGCGACGGCGCTCACCCGCCTCAATGCAAGGGAGCAGCTGGAGGATGAAAAGGGAGAACCAGCGGCCCCGATCCGCTGGGAATGTTCCTGCCTGCAGAAAAAGTGCGGTGCCTGCGCTATGGTGATCAATGGCATTCCAAAGCTTGCCTGCAACGCGCCGATCAGAGAATACAAGCATCTCATCAGGCTGGAGCCGCTCCGGAAATTTCCGGTGGTCGCGGATCTGATCGTAGACCGGACAGTCATGATGCAGAATCTCTCACAGATGCGGATCTGGCTGTCTGAGAAGGCTGAGCTTAACGAGAAGGCGGTGGATATCGGCTATGAGGGATCCCGCTGTCTGCAGTGCGGCCTCTGCCTGGAAGTCTGTCCGAATTTTGATCCGGAAGGGAATTTCGCAGGTATGGCAGCCGCCATCCCGATGACGAGACTTCTGGCGGAGATGGCTCCCTCGGAGAGGCAGGACGCGGCAAATACTTACCGCAGCAGGGTATTCGAAGGATGCGGCAAGTCCCTGGCATGCCGGGATGTATGTCCCGCAGGGATTGAGATCGACGAGCTTCTCGCACGCTCCAACGCGGCAGCGGTGTGGAACCGCTGGATCCGGAAATAAGATTCAATTGATTTCAGGAGTTTTTATGAACGATACAAAAGCAAAGAAACCAGTGACTGAAATACTTGCCCTGTTGGTGAGTATCCTCTTTCTGATCGGCATGATGTCTTTCCTCTCCCCCTGCGGTCCCATGGATGACGGCACCTTTATGAGCTGCCACCGGGCCGGACTGGCACTGCGGTTCCTCTCTGGAGCAGCCGTGATCGTGTCGGCTGCAGCCCTGTTCCGGCGCACCTTTGCGCGGATTGCGGATATCCTGCTGATCATCCTCGGCATCGCTTCCATCGTGGTCCCCGGCAATATCATCCATCTCTGCATGATGCCGGAGATGAAATGCCGCGCAGTCATGAAACCCGGCGCAATGGTTTTCGCCATTCTGCTCATTGCATTGGCTGTGGCGGATTTTGTGATTGGAAGCAAAAAGGACCGGGGTTGATTTGAGGAGACAGGAGAAGACAGCGAGGAGACAGCTTCCTGTATTGTTTAAGACATTACCGGAAACTGCCTTGACATAAAAAAGATACCTCAAGTACATTTGAATAATTACT
>JBGUNJ010000061.1:0-3132 GCA_045117315.1 Lachnospiraceae bacterium
GGGCGGGATTCCGAATGTTTGGAGCGGGCTGAGAGCGTCGAAGACGCGACAGCACGCGTAGCTTCTTACATGTGAGTCTGTGAGCCATGCTCATAACCACAAGTATGCAAAGAACTAAAAACTCCGCCGCGGAGGTAATAACCGCGCGGCGGAGGCTTAGGAGCAAAGGAAATTTATATTGATGATTTTTTATTTCCGTGATTATTTACTCAATGATCAATTGAACGACCTTATTTGAGGATCGACGAATCGAGCAGGAGATCGCAGTCCACGATGCCGTTCACGCCGGAGACTGTGCCCACAGCGGAAAACTGCCATAAATCATACTGTTTGGGGGGAGAGATCATATCTGCCCGGAGCCAGATCTTTTTGTCAAAGATGTTATTTCCCCAAAAGGCGTACCAGGTTGAATATTTTTTCAGCTTGGATGCGTCATAGTAACATCTCAGATAAGACAGATTGAAATAGTAGCCCGCACGACGTCCCGCCTTTGTGAGAGTGTCGCAGAAGACCTGGGTCATGGCGGTGATGCTGGAGCGGTTGGGCCTTGCGCCATGTTCTCTGGCGTATCTCATGGAATCATCTTCCCAGTCATAATAGACCGGAAGGTCAAGGTTATATTTTTTAATAACGCGGAGGCAGTAATTGGCTTCTTTAATCGCCTGCTGTTTTGTGTAAGCATAACTGAACCAGTATACGCCCACTTTCAGTCCTGCAGCCTTGGCCTTCTTGATATTGGAATAGAAGTATTTGTCTACATCGCTGTTTCCGAAGCCTGCGCGGATGATGACGGCCTTGATGCCGGAAGCCTTCACTTTTTTGAAATCGACATTTCCATTGTGCTCGGACACATCGATCATATGCGTGTATTTTTTGGAGTTATTGTATGCGCTGCCCAGCAGCTGACCGGTGATCTCATCGAAGCGATATCTTTTTTTGCCGATCCGCCAGACGCCGGTCAGAACCTGACCGTAGGTGTTCTGGGCTTTGTTGCAGCTGGAATAGTACTTTTTCCCGGAAACCTTGAACCAGCCGATGACCATATGGCCCTTGGAGTTAAAATAGTACAGGTTTCTTTTGATTTTCTGAAAGCCTTTTTTGAGGGCTCCCGCATGCGGTTTGGATGAAGGATCAAGATAATAGTAATACTTTCCGATTTTGCACAGGCCTGTCAGGATCTCTCCCTTTCCCTTGTAGCCCTTCTTTACGCTGGCGTAATAGACCTTGCCGTCAGCTTTGAAGAAGCCGGTCTTCAGATAACCCTTGGAATCAAAATAATAGACCTTGTTTTTATATTTGACGAAGCCTTTCCTGTACTTTCCGTTGGGGGCCTGAATACGGTATCCTCCGTCGAACTTTACCCATTTGAGGTTATCTCCTGATGCCGCACTGACTTCCGCCTTTTTCTGATCGACAAAAGCGGAGACTGTTTCTCCGGAGGAGGCGGTCAGAGAGAGGGCAGGTCTGCTTTCTTTTGTCCGCACGGACGCGGACGCGGAAAGGCCCGTCATGCCTGTGATAAGGGTGATGAGAAGCACTGCACTGATCAATTTGCGGGGAAGAATATTCATGGTATCTCCTGATTTTGCGTCCTGTGACAAAATTTACATGAAAAGCCAGATTCAAATGAGAAGCCGGAATTCACATGAAGAGCCGAAAACCATATGAAAAGCCAAATTCACATGAATTCACATGAAAAAGAAGCCCGGCCAAAAGACCGGGCTTCCTTTTTACACATTGAAAACGGCTCTGCAACAGGCCGGTGTGAATAAAATGCGCGGTCAATAAGAATCTTTGCGGACGCGCGGTAAAAACCGGGTCCCAAGGAAGCGCTATTGCCCCTTCTATTCACTATACTATGGAAATGCTCCCATTGTAAACAGAAAGAATTCATAGAATAAACATAAATTTATCTGTATGTCTGCGGGAGCGCTGCTTTTTACAGCGTATCGCTGTGCTTGATGTAGCCGGGAGTGTCGGCCTCTGCCAGAATCTTGTTCTCATGGACGATCTTGGCATATTTGTCGACAACCTGATTCTGCAGGACGACGTTCTCGCCAATCTCTGCATAAGCCATCACGATGCAGCCCTTGAGGGAGGAGCCTTTTCCGATCGTGACGCCGCGGCCAATAACGGAATCTTCGATAGATCCCTTGATCTCGCAGCCGTTGGAGACGAGAGAGTTCTTGACATCTGCTTCATCGTAGAACTGGGTCGGGCAGGAATCGGAGGTCCTGGTGTAGATCGGCCAGTCTGTGCCGAACAGAGTAGCGGACTCGTCGACATCGATCAGGTCGAGGTTTGCTTTGTGATAGGTCTTCAGGCTCGTGATAGGAGCGAAGAAGCCATGGTGCTCAACAGCGCGGACATTGAGCTCGCCGCACTTTGCGTTTACGATGTTGGCCAGAGTGTAGACAGAGGATGTCTCACGTGCGGCAAACATCAGGTCGAGCAGGAGATCTTTCTTCATCACGAAGGACTCCATGAAGATGTCCTTGGTATCCTCGTCGCCAAGGTTCCTGGAGATTCCGGTGACCTTCTCGCCGTCGAGTGTGAGGGCGTTGCAGGTGGAATAGCCTTCCTTCGCGTCAAATACTTTGTGATACAGAAGAGTGATGTCCGCGCCGGATTTCGCATGATCCTGGAGGAGCTCATCATAATTCTGCGCAAAGACCATGCAGCTGGGAGCGATCACAACATACTCGCGGCTCTGACGGCGGATATAGTCAATATTCGAGAAGAAAGCATTGATGTTGGTGTTGTAGATCGGGTTGACCATGTCCTCGTTGGGGACGATGATCTGGATCCTGCCGCGCTTGGAGTTGATGTTGTAATGACGGCCGGTGCCGATATGGGCTACCAGCGAGCGGGGCTTGGAGCTGATATAAACCTGAATATTGTTGATTCCGCTGTTGCTGAAGTTGGAGATCGGGAAATCGATAATACGGAATCTGCCGAGGAAGGAGAAAGCGCCGATCGGGCGGTAATCCTGCATGCCCTCTACCTTATGCTCAGGTGAAGATGTTACGATACCAAATGCTTTTGCCATTTTTTTGTCCCCCCTTACACATCCTGCGCCTGCAGCAGGATTTCTTTGCTGTCGGCGCTGCCGATGACAGCACCTGCGGCAAT
>JBGUNJ010000062.1:0-21619 GCA_045117315.1 Lachnospiraceae bacterium
CGAATGGGGCGAACGCCGTTCCACTCGGGTTTTTGCGCTGAAAATCGCGCAAAAACGCCTCGAATTCGAGGGGGGCTGTACTGTAACCCTGGATTTAACTAATAATAGCGCTGAAGGGCGTGACTGGCAAAACAGGGCGTAAAATCATTTAAATGTGTCTGTAACCTATGGCCATAACCGGCCCATAACCGCAAAAACAAAAACAGAACAAGACAGGAGAACAAAAAAAGAGCATATAGAGAACATGAAAAGAGAACAAAAAAGGACAGAAAAGATATCAAATAAAGATAAGAAATAAAGAGAAAAAAACTGCTCCGTTAACACTTGATGAAAATGTTAACAGAGCAGATATTTTTACGTTCTATACCGGAATACACAGTCTTCAGGAGCGGACTCTCCGGAAGGGGAAGATTATTCGTATGCCCCGGAGAGTCTGTGGATCTCATCGCGCATCTTCTGGATGACGGTCTCCGGACCTGTGATTCGGACACCCCCTCCTATGGCCATGATCCATCCCAGAAACTGGTTGCTGACTGCGACATTGACGGATGTGCGGAAATGCCCGGGGTCTTTAGAAGGCATGATGGGAATATCCTTGCCGAAACGGTCAATCAGCACTCCGACCATGTCGTTTTCCGCTTCCAGGGTGACGTACATCTCCTCACCCCCGTACATTCCGAAGAGGCTTCGTGTGTAGCGGGGCAGATCGAACTCCCGGAATTCTTCCTTTCCTTCCCTGTGCTCATCCGTCAGGGTGATCTTCAGCATCTTGTCTACACGGTAATGTTTGATCCTTCTGTCAAGCGCGTCGAAGCCCACGAGGTAGTAATTTTCATCATCCCACATCAGCTCCCAGGGGCTGACATTGTACCAGTCGCCGTTCTTGCGCAGTTCCATTTCTTTTTTCACATTCCAGCGGTAATACTGGAAACGGATCCGGACATCCTTTCCGATGGCTTCGTGGAGCTTATCTACATTATAATAGATGCTTTCATTGATGGTTTTGACCCGCCCCGAGATTGTGACCTGGCGATGAAGCTGAGAGGCCTGGTGGCGGCTGACAAGCGACTCGAGTTTTCCGATCAGCTCTTTGGATTTTTTGTCCGTGATAAACTTCGCGGACTGCACTGCATCGACCAGCAGCTTCAGTTCCGGGAGTTCGAAATCCCTTGCGCCCAGATAGTAATAGAAGCTGCGCCCGGTTGACTCACCGATGATATCGAGTCCGAAGTGCCGCAGCTCTTCAAAATCCATATAGAGTGTCTTGCGGTCGGCACTGACCCCGAGGTCTGCCAGCCGGCTGACGATCTCCGACATGGTGAGCTTGTGGTCCTCGTCAGTCTCTCTGGAAAAAATCTGCATCAAATAAAGAAGTTTCAGCTTTTGATTGCTTCCTTTAGCCATGATTATCTCCGAATGTGATCAGCGGTTTTGCTCAGGATGATTCAGGCATAAACGATCACGGCGATGAGTTCGACGACCTCATCTGTGCAGTTTGCGATAGCGTGTCCCTGTCCTGCCGGGCAGATTGTGACATCACCTGCGGTGACCTGGGCAACAGTCCCGTTGTCGCTGTATTCCGCGGTTCCCTTGAGGATGTAGAAAAGCTCTGAGTCACCTTCATGAACATGATAACCGATCCCGCAGCCGGGATTGAGAGTGATTTTGGAGAAAAGTCTGCCTTTCTGACAGAGCTCTTCGGGCCCTGTGATAAAATTGGTGAGCTGGACGGTTCCGTCTCCGTCCCTCATGTGTTCACGATATTCGATTTCACAAGCGCTGCCTTTTCGGATCATTTGTAAACCTCCCGTTATATTATTCTGATAATAAAGGCTGCCGGATCAGCAAGCGGTTTTTTCAGGCGCGGATCCTGAGGAGGCCGGCTTCGGAGCCGCTTTACTGAACATGCAGGTATGTGGGTTCCTGAAAAATATTATACGATGAAAAGGCGGAAAATGGTACTGTGTAATCCGTGGAAGACCTGTAAGCTGTCTGTTGGACTTACAGCATGCTGGAAACAATACGCGCTCCGGGAATCAGGCAGGCCTGAACTCCGCTGGTATATCACGAGAAGCTGCCTTCAGATCCGGGATGATCGACCCTGGGAATCTTTTCGAAAAGCACGAAAATCAGTATAACGAGATGATAAACTTTGAAGGATATGATAGAATCATTTGATGTATCGGATTATGCGAAAGATGAACCATGTTTATCATATCCGGTACTACAGAGGATGAACCATATCTATCATATCCGGCACTGCAAATGGATGGATCATATTTATCATATCCGGTACTGCAAAGGATGAACCATATTTATCATATCCGGTACTGCAAAGGATGAACCATATCTATCATATCCGGTAATACAAAGGATGGATTATATCTATCATATCCGGTAATACATATAATATGACGTCCGCGTTTTGAGTCTGGAGGGAACACTGAAACATGCAGTCTGTTCCGTATGCCTGTAAATGGGGTACACGGCTGCAGGTACAAATTTTGGAAAGGATTGACTGCGCATGGATTTTACGCCGAGAACACAGCAGATTCTGGAGATTCTGCTGGGAGGAAAAGGACCTGTTTCCAAGCAGGAAATTGCTGACACTCTGGGGGTCAGCAAACGGACGATCCAGCGGGAATTCGGTTTCCTGGAAAATGATATTAAAAAGTACGGACTTCGCCTTGTAAACAGGAAGGGGAAGGGAATTGTCATAGCGGGCGAACTGCAGAATATTGAAAAGCTTCGCCGGGAGATTGAGCAGAACAGCGGAGTGGAGGCGGCCGGCCGCGAAGAGCGCCGCAGGCACCTGCTCTTTGAGCTGCTTCGTGACCGGGAACCCAGAAAGCTCTATTATTACAGCGAGATGCTGGGGGTCAGTGAGACCACTGTCGCCAATGATATGGAGGCTCTCGGGGACTGGTTTTCAAGGAATAATCTGGAAGTCATCCGCAGACCCGGCTACGGTGTAGTCCTGGGCGGAACGGAGAGCGACTACCGCGAAGCCATGCGGCGCTTTATTCACGAGAGTGAATGGCAGAAATCCGAGAAGAGGATCTATGGCGGGAACGCAAAGAGAAGCCGGGATGCCGAAGAAGCGGTCACGGACATCGTTCTGAGCGCGGCGGACAGCGGAATCTATTCATTATTAAACAATGATATTCTGACCAGGGTGTACGGGGTTCTGGCCAATATGGATGAGCCCATGCTGCATCAGCTGGCCGACAATGCCCTGACCGGTCTGGCGATCCATATAGCCATCGCGATTGACCGTGTGCAGAAGGGCGCGGTCCTGGAGGCCAATGAGAAAGGCCTGGAGGATCTGGCTTCCTGGGAAGGCTATGATCTTGCCTCCAGAATTCTGCAGCAGATGGAAGAGGAGTTTGAAATCACGATTCCCGGAGTGGAGCTCTCCTATATACTTCTCCATCTGCGGGGATCCAAAATCGCCTATTCCGGTACCGCGGGAGACAAAAAATCCGGTGATGACGCCGTGATCAGGCAGATGAGGGGTATCGATGAGGAAAAACTGCTGGATATCATCGACGAGATGATCGAAATCTTCAATCCCTCGATTTCCTATGAACTCAAGTGCGACGAGGATTTCGTCCGCGGCCTGCTGGTCCACCTGCGGCCGGTCATCATACGCCTGTATAATCATATGAATATTTTTAATCCGATCCTCAAGGATATCCGGGAGGAATATCCGGATGTCTTCAGGCGCTGCGCCCTTGCCTCCAAGGTTATTGAGAGGGAAGTGAGGGAAGTGGTCCACGACGAGGAGATCGGATTCCTGGCCATGCATTTCGGCGCTGCTGAAGAGAGGATTCTGGAGCGGCAGAAAGCTGCAAGGCGGGTCGTGATCGGTGTGATCTGCGCAAGCGGTTTCGGCGTCGCCAGGCTCATGCTGACCAAGCTCAGCAATCACCTGGGAGACAAGGCCACTTTCCGCGCCTACGGCAAGGACGAGATTACCCCGGATGTAATTGCGGACACAGACTTCTTTGTCTCCACCCTGAATCTGGACTCGCTGGGTATCGACTGTGTGAGGGTAAGCCCCCTAATCACTGCCAGCGACCTGTCCCAGATCGAGTACCGCATCAAGGGATACGGACAGGTGCGGCGCCGCCGCCAGGATACGAACTTTGTCCGCCAGATGGACGAAGTCGGTGTGATCGCGGGAGACCTGTCTTCCCTGATCCGCAAATACCGCCATTATGAGATTGCCCCCAACGTCAGCTTCCGGGAGCTTCTGCGCGTGCTCTCCATGCAGGTGACAGACAGCCTGGCGGCGGCCTCAAAGGTCATCGATGCAGTGACGGAAAGGGAACGCCTCAATTCTCAGATTTTCCCGGAACTGGGATTCTGCCTCCTTCACTGCAGGACGGACGCTGTCAGGGATACAGTATTTGTGAGCTGTTCCCCGCGCGGACATGATCATTTTTCGGACAAGGGATTAAAGGGAATCCGTGCGGCTGTCCTGATGCTCATGCCCATCGACGACCATCGCAGCATACATGCGGAAGTGCTGGGCAGGATCAGTTCGGCCTTTATCAAGAATGAAGCCTTCCTTGAGGCGGTCCAGAACGGAAAACAGGACGTTGTCCGCACTGAACTCACTCACGAACTGCGCACATTCTTCTCCGAATACGTAGAGAAAATTTGAGCCGCCTGCACAGGAACGGACTGTGTAAACGGGGACAGTCAGCTGTTCTGTTTCTCTATTATCAATCGTTATTAATAGTGATACTTTGCTGCACACAGCAGCTGTCAAAAATAATTAATAATGAGACGCTGCCGCATACAGCAGCTGTCAAAAAAATCCGGCCGAAAAGCCGGATTTTTTTGATTTGATATTTTAATCTTTGAATTTTCAACAGGAGATTTTTCAATAGGAGATTTTTTCAACAGGAGAGTTTTTTAACCAGTAATGTTTTTTAACCAGTAATGTTTTTAACAGCAATGTTTTTGTCTACAAGGCGAAAAACAGGAATCAGACCCGTTTCAGGAGACCTGGCGGGACCTGCTATGTAAAAACCGGTTTTCACGGAGACATTTCAAAATATCAGGGGACTCTGAAATTACACCCGGGACATTACGGTTCAACTGAAATTGCACTCCGTGATATTATGGGGCAATCGAACCTGAATCCGGCAGCTTTATTTCTTCTCCCTGCAGGCCTTTTTCAGAGATTCGACCACAATTCGAAGGGCCTTGATCCGGGCATATTTCTTGTCATTGGATTCAAGGATGTACCAGGGCGCGAAGGAGGTATTGGTCTTTTGCAGCATTTCGTTGACAGCTTCTTCGTACTGGTCCCATTTCTCGCGGTTGCGCCAGTCTTCGTCGGTGATTTTCCACTGCTTCTCCGGAGTGTTCTGGCGGTCTGTGAAGCGCTCCAACTGTGTCTGGTTGTCGATCTGTACCCAGAATTTGATGACGACTGCGCCCCAGTCAGCCAGTTCCTTCTCAAATTCATTCATTTCGTTGTATGCGCGCTGCCAGTCATTTTCGGAGCAGAAGCCCTCCAGGCGCTCGACCATGACGCGGCCGTACCATGTCCTGTCAAAGATGGCTATATGACCATCCTTTGGCAGACGTGTCCAGAAGCGCCACAGGAAATGTCTGGCTTTCTCATGCGGCTCCGGACTGGCTATGGGAAGGACCTGGTAGCCGCGGGGATCCAGGGCAGCGGTGATACGCTTGATGTTGCCGCCTTTGCCTGCCGCGTCCCATCCCTCATAAGCTATGATGACCGGGATTTTTTTGCGGTAGAGCTCGTTGTGCAGATCACGCAGTTTTTTCTGCAGGCGGTCCAGCTCTTTTCTGTATTCCTCATCGGTAATGGTCTTATCTGAGAGTGAGATTTCGGACAGAAGAGGAGTGCGGTTTAAGCGGAATGTATTCTGCAGGATGGGGGCGGCGAGCGCGTGATTCTTGAGCGCTGTGTCGATTCCCTGATTCAGGAAGCGCAGCACCTGCAGCTCGGCCCACTTTTTATCCTGTGCGTCGATGATATACCAGGGGGCCGCGGAGCGGTTGGTGTCTTCCAGATAGCGGTCATATACTTCCAGGTATTCATCATAATGTTCGTTTTCGTGTAGATCGCCCTCGTTTACCCGCCAGCGGGTATTTTTGTTCTCCAGAAGATAACGCAGACGTTTTTTCTGCTTTTTTTTGCTGATATGGAAGAAGAATTTCATGACCAGGTAGCCGTTGTTGGTCAGTGACCGCTCTGTTGTATTGATGCTTTTTACCCGGCGGGCGTAGGTCGCCTCGTCGATCTCTCCCTGCATTTTCTGCGTGACGACTTCTTCCATCCAGAAGTCATCGAAAAAGACAAACTTTCCGGCTTCGGGAATTTCTTTCATATACCTGTACAGGAAGGGATAACGCAGCTCTTCTGCCGTGGGCTGCGCCATGGTCTTGACAACAAAAAAGCGGGGGTCAATGCTGCGGATGACACGTCCAATCACGCTTCCCTTTCCGGCGGCGCCCCATCCCTCAAAAATGACCATGACAGGTAGCTTTGCTTCTTTGATCTTCGTCTGATATACGGCGAGCTTTTCTCTGGCCTGCTTCACTTCCTGTGAAATAACATCGTCTTCAGGCCGTTTGGCTTTGACAAAATCTTTTAACATAAGAGCACCTCTTTCTGCAAAAAAAACCGGCAGCTGTGCTGCTTTGATAAGTTAAGGCATTGGAACCAGTCATGGAACAGGCTCGCGAAAATGCATGGCATTTTTGCTCGCTGACTTATCGATTCCTTCGGAATCTGCGTCTTTTGCTCCGCAAAATCCGCGGAAGCACGAAGTGCTTCCGATAAGTCATATTATATCAGATTTGACAACAATTCCCCATATTATCTGAAAAATAAATGCGGAAATCGGCAGGTCGTCTTGCTGGTCCTGCTCCTTTTTTGTGAGTTGACTGCTCTCTTTACGCAGATATGGGCAGCCAGGGAATTTGTTATCGGTTTTGCGGATATAAGTGTGCGGCGCAGAGCGGACTCTGCCGGTCGGGATGATTGCGGTCACGATATGTTATCGGTTTTGCGCTGTAATCTGTGTGTCAAGGAACTGACTCTGCTGCCCTGAACGGGCGGATTCATCATGTCACTTTTGCATGGCAATTATGTCACGTTAGAGTAGGATAATGATAACGATTTCACTTTTTGAATAGGTCAAAATTGACCTGCTATGGAATAGAAGATAAAGATAATACGCATAAATTACGCATTAAAATGTGGAAACAGAAAAATCAATAGGATGATTTTGATGTTTTATGTTTGTCCATTTTCGTGTCTGACATTAAAGAAGCATTTGTCACTTTTGAAAGTGACAAAGTCGATTTACTATTCATTGCATTATGTTATTGTGCAGACATATAATGGGTTCAACGAGGTGATGAACAGGATATGCAAAACCACCTGTTCATTCCAAAAATAACTGTTGTTACATAAAGGAGGTAATGATGAAAGAAAGAGTTCAATCATTTGGACGGTTCCTCAGCGGCATGGTCATGCCTAACATCGGCGCATTCATCGCCTGGGGACTTATCACAGCACTTTTCATCGCGACCGGCTGGGTTCCGAATGAGAAGCTGTCAACCATGGTCAGCCCTATGCTGTCCTACGTGCTCCCGATCCTGATCGCTTATACAGGCGGTAGGATGGTGGGCGGCGCCCGAGGCGCTGTCATGGGCGCGATCGCCTGCGTCGGTGTTGTCTGTGGTGCTCCCGATTATCCCATGCTGATGGGCGCCATGCTGATCGGCCCTCTGGGCGGTCTGGTGATCAAGAAATTTGACCAGGCAGTCGAAGGCAAGATTCCCGCTGGTTTCGAGATGCTGGTCAACAACTTCTCCGTCGGTATCCTGGGCATGCTCCTCGCGATCGTAGGCTTCTACCTGATCGGACCTATCATGGCAGCAGTTCTGGTCTTCCTGCAGGGCGGCGTTGATATCCTGGTCAACATGGGACTTCTTCCCCTGGTTTCCGTCTTCGTTGAGCCCGCTAAGGTCCTCTTCCTCAACAACGCGATCAACCACGGTATCTTCACACCCCTCGGCGCACAGCAGGCTGAGACGATCGGAAAGTCCATCTTCTACATGATCGAGACCAACCCCGGCGCAGGCGCTGGTGTCCTGATCGCTTACTGGATGTTCGCAAAGGATAAGATGACAAGAGATTCCGCTCCCGGCGCTCTGATTGTCCATGTGCTCGGCGGTATCCACGAGATCTACTTCCCCTATGTTCTGATGAACCCCCTGCTTCTGCTTGCCACCATCGGCGGCTCTGTGGCAGCTATGTTCTTCAACACCATCTTCAACGTTGGTCTTGTCAGCCCTGCATCTCCCGGTTCCATCCTTGCTATGCTGGCAGTGGCACCCAGAGGCGGCCAGATCATGGTCATCATCAGCTTCCTGATCGGCACGGCTGTTTCCTTCCTGATCGCTGCTCCTATCATCAAGATGTCCAACGGCGGCGCAAGCCTCGAGGACGCTCAGTCCCAGATGTCCGATATGAAGGCTGCTTCCAAGGGCCAGGGCGGCGCTTATGCAGCTACAGCTGACGGCGGCGAAGTCGACCTCAGAACTCTTGACAAGATCGTCTTTGCATGCGACGCAGGCATGGGCTCCTCCGCTATGGGCGCTGCAGTCCTTCAGAAGAAACTCGAAGCTGCCGGCCTCGGCAATATCAAGGTCCAGCACTTCTCCGTATCCGAAGTTCCCGCAGGCATCAAGTTCGTCGTCTGCCACCAGGATCTGGTTGAGCGCGCCAGAAAGTCCGCTCCTTCCGCAAGGATCGTCACAATCAGCAACTTCATGAATGCTCCTCAGTACGATCAGATCGTTCAGGAGATCCTGGATGCCAAGTCCAACAAGAACGCAGCAAACGCTGGCGGCCATGACTTCCACGGCGGCGTCCTGCTCAAGAAGAACATCATCCTCAACAACGCACCTGTTGACAAAGAGACTGCGATCCGCACAATCGGTAAAGTCCTCGTTGACAGCGGCTATGTCACAGAGAAGTACGTCGACGGCATGGTTGCCAAGGAAGACGTCTTCAACACTGCAATCGGCAACAACCTGGCTATCCCTCACGGTATCGAGAGCGTCATCGGTGAGATCAAGAACTCCGGTCTCGCGATCATGACCTATCCCGATGGAATCGATTGGGGCGATGGTGAGATCGTCAAACTGGTCATCGCAGTTGCATCTGCCGGCGACGACCATGTCGAGACCCTTGGCAAGATCGCTATGACCTGCGAGTCTGAAGAAGCAGTCGACCGCATCATCCACATGAGCGTCGATGAAATCTATGATCTGTTCGCATAATGGCAGTCTGACTGTCTGAAATGAATAGCTGATCATACAGCTGAAACCTGACCATGTGCCTTTGACCGGCACCTGGTCATGACACAGGGAAATGGTTCTGCCTGCCGCTTCCGGAAACGGAGACGCGGCGGGCAGATTTAAAAAACTTGAAAAAAACAGGAGGAAAAGGATGAAAAAAGCAGTACATTTCGGCGCAGGTAAGATCGGACGCGGCTTTATTGCAGAGCTTCTGCATGACAGCGGATATGAAATCGTATTCGGCGATGTCGTTGACGCTCTGGTAGATATCGTCAACAAGGATCACGAATATCCCCTCTTCCTGATCGATCACGATTATCAGGAAAAGATCATCGACCATGTTATCGCTTATTCCAATATCAAAGAGCCTGAGAAGATCATCGATGCGATCTGTGAAGCTGAAGTCATCACAACTTCTGTTATGGCAACCAACCTGCCCAAGATCGCTCCCCTTCTGACCCAGGGGCTCAAGAAGAGACTGGAGCAGGGTGGCAGCAAGACCACTGTCATGGCCTGCGAAAATGCCATCATGGGCACAGATATCCTGAAGAAGGCCATGATCGAGACCGGCATCCTCACCGAGGAGCAGATCGATGAGATCGCCGTTTATCCCAACACTGCAGTCGACCGCATGGTCTTCGGCGGCGTACACAACGGCAAAGAAGGTATCGAGATTGGCGACGCTTTCGAGCTGGCCATCGAGAGAGGCAAACTTATCGATCCCGACTCCGAGCCGATCAAGGGCGCAGAGTATGTCGATGACCTTATGATGTATCTGCAGAGAAAGATTTATATCATCAACTGCGGCCACGCGATTGCCGGCTACTATGGCCAGGCGCTCAAGGGCTATGAGATCGTTCAGGACGCTCTCCGCGATCCCGATCTGCTTCCCCAGATCCGCGCCGCCATGCTGGAATCCGCTTCCGCTCTGGAGAAGAAGTACGGATTCACTCATGAGTCCCTGGTAGATTACATGGAGACCATGATGGTGAAACGCTTCACCACTCCCGGCGTCGTAGATCCCATTGCCCGCGTTTCCCGCGAGCCGATCCGCAAGATCTCCCCTAACGACCGTATCATGGGCCCTGCCAACAACTGCGAAGCATATGGACTGGACAACTCCTACCTGCTCAAGGGCGTGGCATGCGCACTGAAGTTCAAGGCTGAGGACGATCCTCAGGCGGATGAGCTTCAGAAGTATATCGCAGACAATGGCGTTGAGGCTGCCATCGTCAAGTATACCGGCGTCGAGAAAGACAGCCGCATGTACAACAAGATTCTTGAGGAGTACAAGAAGCTTGGCTGATGAGTCAACTGACAAGTTTATTCATGTAGATTCTTAGTAACAATATGACCTGTATTCAGGGCAGTACTGCCCGATCTGCCCGGTATAGGATCATATTGCTGAGATTATGAGACGGCTCTCCCTGTTGCTGCCGGTGACGGCGGCCAGGGAGAGCCTTCTTTTTTCCCCTGAAGGAGCCGGATGCCCCAGCCCTGAGATAAAAGAAAAAGGAGGCATTTCCCCTCGGGGAAATGCCTCCTGGATAATTTCAGATATGAAATTAAATCACGCGGCATGTGGTGCCGCTATGTTCTCAGGCGGCTGTGAGCAGCCCGAAAGGCTTATGAAGAGATCGATCAGGCCTTGCCTGCGCAGCCGAAAACTTCGATTTTGTACTTGACCATGTCAACGATGCCCTGTGCGCCGGGAGCGAGGAGCTTACGAGGGTCATAGCCCTTGCCCTGGATATCCTTGCCTGCCTCGATGTAAGCTCTGGTCTTCTCTGCGAAAGCGAGCTGGCACTCAGTGTTGACGTTGATCTTGGAGACGCCGCGTCTGATGGCATCCTGGACCATAGCATCCGGAATACCGGAGCCGCCGTGCAGAACCAGAGGCATATCGCCGACTTTAGCCTTGATAGCATCGAGAACGTCGAAGCGAAGTCCCGGCCATCCTTCGGGATATTTGCCGTGGATGTTGCCGATGCCTGCTGCCAGCATTGTGATGCCGAGATCAGCGATGGTCTTGCACTCCTCGGGATCTGCGCACTCGCCCATACCTACAACGCCGTCTTCCTCGCCGCCGATGGAACCGACCTCAGCTTCGATGGACATGCCCTTCTCATTGCAGATGGCAACGAGCTCTTTGGTCTTCTCGATGTTCTCATCGAAAGGAAGAGAGGAGCCGTCGAACATGATGCTGGAGAAACCAGCCTCGATGCAGGCCTTGCAGCCGGCGTATGTGCCGTGGTCAAGGTGAAGTGCTACAGGAACGGAAGTCTTCTGGAATTCCATAACGTTTTTGACGATGTCAGCAACGTTCTTAAAGCCAGCCATGTACTTGCCGGCACCCTCGGAAACCTGAACGATTACGGGAGCTCGCATTTCCTCTGCGGCCTGCAGAATCGCCTTTGTCCACTCGAGGTTGTTGGTGTTGAATGCACCGATTGCATAGTGTCCGGCATAAGCGGCCTGAATCATTTCTTTTGCAGAAACTAACATTTTGAAATCCTCCTTCATAAAATGAGTTCTGAGATCGTAAGGCAAAAACCGGCAGACAGCAGATGCTGTGAGCAGTTCAGCCACTTCAGTTTATTATATATTGAAATCCCTGAAAATAAAAGATGATTCAAAGGGTTTTTTGGTTATTTTATATAGTAATTGTTACTTTTCAGACCGGCACGACATTCGAGGCGTTTTTTGCGAAAATGCGACGCTTTTACAATGCGAAGCAGTGCTTTTTTTTCGCGGAAAACCCGGGTTGTACGGCGCCCGGCCAGCCTTCCGCCGCCGGATCCGGGGAGTTTCCCCGCCTGCTCCGGCGCAGAAACTGATTACAGGAGAGGGAAAGAAAATGGAAAAGTCTGAGACAGCAGCCCGAGACAGCAAAAAAGGTTGAGATAACAAGAAATCATAAAAATATATGATAACAAAAAATCATAAAAGTTTGAGTTAACAAAAATTCAGGTATTGCAATTATGAGTATTGAATAGTATACTGGCTGAAATCTACCCCAAAACAGTCCTGATAAAATGAAAACAGTCCTGATAAATGCAGGAACAGCGCGTGTTTACAGGACATCAGGAACAGTGCGTGTTTAGAGTACATATGCTCAAAGCCCGTTCTGCCCCAGGAGTACAGTATCGCTGTGCCGGGAGCACCCATGTGCCGCATCTCCTTGTTTTTTAAGGTGTGTTCTGTCCCGGGCCGACGCGAACTCATATAATGGTTTAGTTTTTATCACCGATTGTTCACTTGTCTCTGCTATGATTTCGATATCAGAAAGGGAAATTCCGGTATCTTTCATAGGAGACTGTGAGCCCTGCTTATATTAAAGAAAGGAAAGGGAGTACTATATGGCAATTTACATCAACGAACCTTCACACACCTTCAACGAATACCTTCTGATTCCTGGATATTCATCCTGTGAATGCATGCCGGCAAACGTATCTCTCAAAACTCCTCTCGTAAAGTACAGAAAAGGTGAAAAGCCTGCCATCGAGCTGACCATACCTATGGTCTCCGCAATCATGCAGTCCGTATCCGGTGACCGTCTCGCTGTGGCACTCGCGCAGAGCGGCGGTGTCTCTTTTATTTACGGATCTCAGTCGATCGAGAGCGAAGCAGCCATGGTAGCCCGCGCCAAGGGCTTTAAGGCAGGGTTTGTTCCCAGTGATTCCAATATCTGCCCTGACGCGACTCTTAAGGACATCCTTAATCTGAAAGAAAAGACCGGGCATTCCACGGTCGCCGTGACAGACGACGGCACCGCAAGAGGAAAACTGCTGGGTATCGTCACGAGCCGTGATTATCGTGTCAGCCGCATGAATCCTGACAAAAAGGTCTCCGAGTTCATGACCCCCATCGAGAAGGTCGTCTCCGCAAGAGAAGGCGTGACCATCAGTGAGGCCAATGACCTCATCTGGGACAACAAGATCAACCAGCTTCCTATTATCAGTGATGACGGACGCCTGGTCGCATTTGTCTTCCGCAAGGACTACGATGCCCATAAAGAGAACCCCGGCGAAATGCTCGACGCTCAGAAGCGCTTTGTGGTCGGCGCCGGAATCAACACCCGTGACTACGCAGAGCGCGTCCCCGCGCTTGTTGAGGCGGGGGCGGACGTTCTCTGCATCGATTCCTCCGAGGGCTTTTCCGAGTGGCAGAAGCTGACCCTTGCCTGGATCCGTGAGAAGTATGGCGACAAGGTCAAGGTCGGAGCCGGCAACGTCGTTGACAAGGAGGGCTTCCTCTTCCTTGCGGAGTGCGGGGCGGACTTCATCAAGGTCGGAATCGGCGGCGGCTCCATCTGCATCACCCGCGAGACCAAGGGAATCGGCCGCGGTCAGGCGACAGCCCTGATCGAAGTCTGCAAGGCCAGAGACGAATATTTTGAGAAGACCGGCATCTACATTCCGGTCTGCTCCGACGGCGGAATCGTCTATGACCATCACATCGCGCTGGCGCTGGCCATGGGAGCTGACTTTGTCATGCTGGGCCGCTACTTCGCCCGCTTTGATGAGAGCCCGACAGAAAAACTGCTCGTGGGCGGCTCCTTCGTCAAGGAGTACTGGGGCGAGGGTTCCAACCGCGCCCGCAACTGGCAGCGCTATGACCTGGGCGGCGACAAGAGGCTTACCTTCGAGGAAGGTGTTGACTCCTATGTCCCTTATGCAGGTCCCCTCAAAGAGAACGTGGCCAAAACCATCCTCAAGGTCAAGTCCACCATGTGCAACTGCGGAGCACTCTCTATTCCGGAGTTCCAGCAGAAGGCCAAACTCACACTTGTCTCCGCGACCAGTATCGTAGAGGGCGGCGCTCATGACGTCATTCAGAGAGAGAGCGGCAGGACCGAGAAGTAATTCAACTGACAGAAGAACGACCCAAAGTAATTGCAGAAAAAAGTTGGTAAAAGGGCAGTCACACAATTGTGAACTGATGTTTATTCGTGCAGAGTAGGCGGTGGAGCGTCAAGTGCCCGGTGAACAGGGAGTTGTCATCGGGACGAAAAGGAAAAAGCAGGTTCTCCTTTCCGGCATTTACGGATCAAAACCGGCAGCAGCCGGAATCTGTGAGGGAAAGGACTGATCAGAAAATTCATGGCAGATCAGATAATTCATGACGGATCATGACAGATCGATAGAATCATGAGAGATCATGACAGATCGATAAAATCATGAGAGATTATGACAGACCGGTACAGATCATGACAGATCCTGCGATTCCTTGCGGTTCCGCTGCCGCATCCCGCTGCTACGTCCCGAGCGTAAAAAACGCCTCCGATGTAGTAATGGAGAAGAACTGCAAAGGAGGTGTTTTTATGTCTGAAAAGAAATATACCGGTAACATGACTTCTGACAATCGTTCCGCCGGAGAATCCGGCAAAGAACCCGGCAGCAGAAATGTTTTTTCTCCCCTCAGCAATATCAGGGTGCTGACCAGCGCGGGTATTTTATCTGCCATTGCCATTGTCCTGGGTTTTTTCAAGATTCCTGTGACACAGCTGATCGAGATCCGCTTCGCGGTTCTTCCCGTCACGATCGCGGCCTATCTGTTCGGCCCTGTGGTTGGAGGGGCTGTGGGACTGGTTTCCGATATCGGGGGATACATACTGCGCCCCACAGGACCCTTTTTCCCTGGTTTTACACTTACCTCTGTCATCACAGGTGTGATTTTCGGGTGCATGCTTTATAAGCGCAGACCCACTTTGCTTCGCATTCTGGCCGCGGAGATCGTGTATACGGTGATCTGCGGCATGCTCCTCAACAGCCTGTGGCTCTCCATGCTCTACGGAAACGGTTTTATACCGGTCCTGACTGCCAGAATCGTAAAGGAACTGGTGATGATCCCGGTCAACACATTGATGCTGGCTGCGGTTCTGCAGCCTGTGAAGAAGCTGCAGATGCAGATGGCGGAGGTTTGAGACAGCATATCGATGCTGTAAACTCATGCCCGCCACAGCCCTGAACTTTGTAAAAAAACCGCTGGCGGAAATGGCGGAAAGCTGAAAAATACTGCCCATGCAGTATTTTTCTTTTTGGACAGTATTTTCACTTTGGAAATGATATTTTCAAAGGACCGGAAGCTCGTTCGCGAGCGAATTTGAATAATTACGGCAGGTGATTTTTTTGAAAAAATTGATTCAGCAGTTTTTAAAATTCGGCGTAGTAGGTGTGATCTGCTTTTTTATAGATACCGGGCTCTACACGATTTGTAATTTAATAGGCATTCCCTATCTGATCTCAGGCGTGATCGGTTTTTCCGTGTCCGTGGTCGTCAACTATCTGCTCAGCATGAAGTATGTCTTTGCGCGGCGCGACGATCTGTCCAGGAAAAAGGAATTTACTATCTACCTGATTCTCAGTGTGATCGGGCTGTGCCTCAATGAACTGATCCTTTATGTCTGCGTGGATCTGATCTACGGGAACTGGGCCTGGCTGCAGTCGCTTATGCATCCCCGGGCAGCGGAAATCCTGGCCAAGATCGGCGCCACCGGCATCGTCATGGTATACAACTTTGTGACGCGCAAGATCTTCATGGAGCGAAAAGATTAAAGCAGCAGCGCGCAGATTGAAACACACCTGTGATTATGATCTCGTGTTCACAATCATGTCTGTGAACCGGGAACTAAGGTCATGTGCATGAATAGATGGATCCGTCTGTAAACCTGAGGCGCAGAGGAGGAACCTTTGTGCTTCAGGTTTTTTGGAAAAAGATAAGTGGCATGCATTAAAACTCTCAAATTGGCACTTTTAACAAGGCCAGTTGGTGCTATACTTTTTCTCGTTAAAGATTTATGGAACATTTACGCTGTTTTCCCGCATCTGTACCTGTCTATCCCGCTGATGAAATGCGGAGAGCCCGTATTCCGGTTCTGCACACGAGCCTTTGCGCTCCTCATGTGCTTTATGGATTTACTTCTGCGAGATACAGCTCTTTGTTCCGCAAACCCTCGTAAGGCACCATCTTCCTCTAATGCATGGTAGATGCAGATATAAATTCGGAGGTTATAAAAATGACGTCGATTACCAGTAGAAAAAAAGCGAACCTGTCCCTTAGAGAGATCAATAAATCAAAATGGATCACGGCGACTGCTGTTTTTATGGGAATGAATATTGCCCTCTGCGCCTTCGGGATTCCCGTTCCGGGAGGCCATTTATATTTGAATGATGTGGTGATCTGCACCGCGTCTCTTCTGCTGGATCCCGTGGGGGCCTTCATCGTCGGAGGAATCGGGGCATTTCTCGGTGACTTTATTTTTTATCCCGTCCCCATGTTTGTTTCACTGGCTGCGCACGGCCTGCAGGCAGCCGTGATCTCCATGCTGTTCCACAGTCTGTTTCCGGGCCATCGCAGGTTGTCCGCATTCATTTCCACTGCGGTAGGCGCTGTGATCATGGTAACGCTTTACACGCTGGGAAAGATTTTTGTCTACAGCACGTTCGAGTACGCGATGATCAAGCTTCCCTATGAAATCGCACAGGCCATTCTCGGAATGGCAGGATCAATGCTGCTGTGCTTCCGCGGAGGAATCCTGGATTCCTTCAGCAGGATAATGAGGGAATAAAGAGTGAAAAATATCGTCGATACGATATTTTTCACTCCGGATGTTTGTGCCGCGAGGCGGCTGCAAACATCCTGTGATCCTTCGCCGTTTTCGCCTGCGCGAAAACGCTTCAGGCTGCCGCTCTGGCGAGCGGCATGGTCGGAAAGAGTGATTAAAGCAGCGAGGAAAGCGTCCGCAAGAATGAAAAATCGCGCCGACAGATGACATGACACCGGAGGGAATGACAATGGAATTGATACATGTAGAGGAGCAGAATCTGGACTCGATCCGCAGCCAGGCTTACAGGGCTGCGGCAGAGGTGTGTGAGGCCGCAAAGCTCAAAGCGGGAGACCTCTTTGTAGTAGGATGTTCCACCAGCGAAGTGCTGGGTGAGAAGATCGGAACTTATTCCAGTATGGATGCGGCAGGAGCTCTTTTTGAAGGAATTGACAAGGCCCTTGGGGAGAGGGGAATATTTCTTGCAGCCCAGTGCTGTGAACACCTGGGACGCGCGCTGATCGTTGAGCGCGAAGCTTGTGACAGATTCAGGCTGGAGGAAGTGAATGTGATTCCTCAGCCCAAAGCGGGCGGATCTTTCGGGACGACAGCCTGGAAGAGATTCAGGGATCCCGTGGCTGTGGAAGACCTGCGGCAGTCCGCGTCCGCGGGTATTGACATCGGCGGAACACTGATTGGCATGCACATTCATCCCGTTGTGGTCCCGCTCCGGATCTCCATGAGAAAGATTGGCGAGGCATCTATAATATGCGCCCGCCGCCGTCCGAAATTTGTCGGCGGCTGCAGAGCGGTATATAATGAAGAACTCATGTGAGAAGGATGTTCCGGAAAGGAAATAGAGATGGAATATATCAGACTTCCGCACAGCATCAAGAGCAAAAATGAAAATGGAAAGATCCTGGCGGAGATTACATTCCCGGAAGAAAGACCGGGCGTTTACACCATCGATCACACATATGTCTGTGAAGAACTGCGCTGTCAGGGCGAGGCCGACAGGCTGGTAAAAATGGCAGTTGACCAGATTCGCGATCAGGGAGGAGAGGTCCGTGCGACCTGCTCGTATGCATCGAACTGGCTGAAAAAGAATGGATATAAATAAGGTATTCCTGCCGAAAGGCTCTTTTTCCGTGGACAGCGGACATTGCCGGGCTGCGGCTTCGCGGGACAGCTTGGTCAGGCTGGAATATATACGGCATGCCGGAAGAAAAAACTACCGGATAAATTACATGAAAAAAGGTCTGCCCGGAACAGAAGAGTTCAGGCAGACCTTTGATGTTTTTTAAAGAAACTATTTTAGAAACAACTATACTATAACGGTTTTCAGCGGAGTGAACGGGCCGGGACTTATTCGAGGCCTGTTGCCTCATCGATGCCCAGCATGATGTTCATATTCTGGACAGCGGCCCCGGAGGCGCCTTTGCCGAGATTGTCGAAGAGGGCAGTGACAGTGGTCTGTTCTTCGTGTCCGCACACCACCAGTTTCAGGTGATTCGTGCCGGCCAGCTCCGCGGCGTAAATCGTGGAACCGTTCTCTCCGAAGGGAAGGACACTTACAAAGTGAGATCCGCTGTAATAATCCTGCAGCTTCGCGCAGATTGACTCCGCGGAAGGAGAACCGGGCAGAAGGCGGTTGTGGAGCATGATCGTTGTGGCCATGCCTTTATAGTAATCATCCACGACGGGCAGGAAGACGGGAGGTGTCGGAAGACCGCAGACTTTCTGCATCTCCGGAATATGCTTGTGGTGAAGAGTCAGGCCGTAGATGCCGGGAGCATTGAGGGCTTGTGCCTTGTCAGCGGCCTCATAGGAAGCGATCATCTTCTTGCCGCCGCCTGAATATCCAGTCAGTGAAAAGCAGGTGAAAGGATAGTCCGCCGGAACGATGCCCATCCGGACCAGGGGAGCGGCGCAGGAGATAAAGCCGGTGGCGTGACAGCCGGGATTGGCGACCCGCCTGCTGTGAGCAATGGCATCGCGCTGCTGTGCGGAGAGCTCCGGAAACCCGTAAGTCCAGTCATCATTTGTGCGGTGGGCGGTCGAGGCATCGATCACGCGCACATCAGGATTCTCGATCAGAGAGACCGCTTCGCGGGCTCCGTCATCGGGAAGACACAAAAAGACGATGTCTGCGGCGTTGATAAATTTCCGCCTCTCATCATTGTCGTGCCTTTTGTCTTCGTCGATCCGCAGAAGTTCCAGATCATCTCTGGCCCCGATCCGGTCAAAAATCTGCAGACCGGTCGTGCCGCTCTGTCCATCGATGTACACTTTTGTTTTGCTCATGTGATATCCTTTCTATAACTCGAAGCAGCAGAGTACCACCTCCCAGTGACGCGGTTCAGCACCGCGTGGGGGTGGAGGTTCATTTAGGAAAGCTGACGTAAATAAATGCATCAGAAATTGACTGAGGAAATATTATGACGCTGAAAGATTTTTTTGAAAAATACAATAATGTCGCCCTGGGATTTTCCGGAGGTGTGGATTCCTCCTATCTGCTGTGGGCGGCGCTCCATTACGGGGCAAAGGCAGGTGTGTATTATGTCAGTACTGCCTTCCAGCCGGAATTTGAGCGCCGGGACGCAATTCGTCTGGCCAGATCCCTGGGAATCGATCCCGTGATCCTCGAAGTGGATATTCTGTCATGCAGGGAAGTGGTTTCCAATCCTCCTGACAGGTGCTACTACTGCAAACAGCAGATCTTCGGGACAATCAGCCGGCGCGCTCTTTCGGATGGCTATACCGTTCTTTTGGATGGCACCAACGCCAGTGATGACGCTTCCGACCGCCCCGGAATGCGCGCACTGAAGGAACTCTCCGTACTTTCACCGCTCCGCATGTGCGGACTCACAAAAGAGGAGATCCGCAGGAAGTCAAGGGAGGCGGGACTTTTTACATGGAATAAGCCCGCATACGCCTGCCTGGCAACCCGGACTCCGGCGGGAGAAATGCTGACTGCGCGGATCCTTGAGAGGACAGAGCGCGCTGAAACATCACTGCACCGGCTCGGATTTACGGATTTTCGAGTGCGGCACAAAGGTGAGACCCCGGTGATCGAGGTGACACCGGATCAGCTCGGGCTGCTTTATGCAGAGCAGGACCATATTAGTGCCATTCTCAAAGAATGCGGATATGGGACCCCCCGGTTTTTGATCAAGGAACGCCTTCCTTCTATCTAAAGCAGGCATAATTGTAAAGTAAAACAGGTATAATGGTAAAAACCGGTAAAAGTAAAACGGGTAAAACAGACTCAATAAGGCGACTCATAATATATAATATACCACAGTATTTTTCACGTAACGTTCTTTTTTTAGGCACAGTATATGAAAACTTGATTTATGGAAGCGGTATTTTATGGAAGTAATTCTGACCACTTTCAATCTTTTCTGATTTCATGGGTTAAAAACGCTGAAAAATGAATTGTTATTATGATAATAATTGAGATACTGATGCCAAAGTGGTATATTATTTGGCGTGGATGCCTGTCGGCGGGATTTCACGTATAATAGCACGGGCATCCGGTTATTTGTTTTTTTATTTTTTACAGGAGGAATTATTATGGCATATTGCGTTAATTGTGGACAGCAGATTCCTGACGGAGCGTCTTTCTGCACGAACTGCGGAGCTTCACAGACAACCCATATGCAGTCACCTGAGCAAAATGCTGCACCGTATTCATCATCTTATGGCGGAAGTGCATCAGGAACTGATTACTCGTATACCGGCGGCTATGACGCAGGTCAGAGCAGTTACAGTGCAGGCCAGGGCGGCTATGACGCAGGCCAGGGCAGTTACAATTCGGCGGGCGGCTATGACGCAGGCCAGAGCAGCTACAATTCAGCAGGCGGCTATGACGCAGGCCAGAACACCTACAATGCGGGCCAGGGCGGCTATGGCGCAGGCCAGGGAAGCTACAATGCGGGCCAGGGCGGCTATGGCGCGGGCCAGGGCAGTTACAATTCGGCGGGAGGTTATGATATGAGCCAGAATAATTACGATTCAGCGGGCGGCTATGGCGCAGGCCAGGGCGGCTACAGTTCCATGGGCGGAGCGCCTACACCGGGCATGTCTTTTGTCGAGGCAGTTCAGACCTGCGTTACCAAAAAGTACGCGACATTCAGCGGAAGAGCCCGCAGAAGCGAATATTGGTACTATACCCTGTTCTCGATCCTGGTTTCTTTAGTGACCTCTGTAGTAGGCAGCGCTCTGTTTGTACATTCTGAGGGAGATGTCAACATCCTGTCCGCTCTCGCTTCGATCGCGCTGCTTCTGCCCGGTCTTGGAGTGGCCATTCGACGTCTCCACGATATAGGAAAATCCGGATGGTGGTACCTGATTGCTCTTGTTCCTTTTATCGGATGGATCGTGCTGCTGATATTTATGTGCAGAGACAGCGACCGCGGACCCAACCAGTTCGGACCCAGCCCCAAGTATCCCGGATGAGTCAGTCACAACCGCAGGCACAGACAGCAGGTACAACCGGCAGATGATTAGAGAAGCTCCGCAGGACCTGCGGGATCGATAAAAAATAATTCCTGATATTGACAAGTATCAGGAATTATTTTTATTGGAACGCAGAAATCTTTTTATTAATATGCGAAAATCTTCCTGTCAACCATTTTTGAAAATGTCCCAAAAATCTTTTAACATTAGCACCGGAAATTCCGGTGCTTTTTCTTTCTCCGGGATCAGTTA
>JBGUNJ010000063.1:0-8075 GCA_045117315.1 Lachnospiraceae bacterium
TTTGCTTGTGACATCGCACTTTGTGCAGAAGATCCCGTCTCTCTCTTCGCCGGTCTCTACGGAGATGTCCGCGATGACGGGGGTCGCACCCGCGTCCTTCAGTGTGCTCACGACGTGATTTCCGATTCCGGAAGCGCCGCCTGTTACGATCACTACTTTGCCTTCAAGATTTAACCAGTCTGCCATTTTTGCTCCTCCTTTTAAAAACTTTTTAATACTTTGAATACTTTGAATTCCTGACTTCTGTCTGGTCTGTTCTGTTTTTGTGTGCTGTTTTATTTGATGATTGAATGATAATAAAAAGAGGAGCCGGCTTTAATTCCGCGATTTCCGCAGGCGTGGAAATCCGTTTGTCCGGTGTTTTTCCGTGGGGTGGAAAAGAGCAGATGTTAGGGAGACATTGGACTGCCCTCGAGAGACAAGAGAGGCGGAGGACAGTTCTCGGGGAGACAGGAAGAGACAGGGGACGAGAGACAGGGGACGGTTCTCCGTCTCCTTCCTTTTCGAAAGGAGACAGAGAACCGTCCCCTGTCTCTTTTGATAAGATTCTGTTGTCAGAAATCAGAATGACACTGTGATGCAGGTTCCTTTACCGGGTTCGCTGTCAACAGTGATGTCAGCATCATGTATTTCCGCAATATGTTTTACAATGGCAAGTCCAAGGCCGGTTCCGCCTGTTTCGCGGGAACGGCTTTTGTCGATTCTATAGAACCGTTCAAAGATTCGCTCCTGCTGGTTTTTTGGAATGCCGATGCCGGTGTCCTCTACAGAGAGAAAAGAATGATGGTCCACCTGACCGGTCCGGACCAGAATGGACCCGTTTTCGCGATTGTACTGGATGGCATTCTGGATGAGGTTTTCGATGAGTTCTTTCAGCAGATCCCTGTCTCCGGAGAGCAGTGCGGAATCTCCTTTACAAGTAAGGGAGAGCTGGCGGGACCGGGCGCTGACTGAGAGATTTCTGCAGCATTCCTCTGCCAGGATCCCCAGGTCCATCGTTGTGAATTTTCGGGGGAGTTCCTTGTGGTCGAGTTCGGACAATCGAATGATATCGTTGATCAGGGACAGAAGACGGTCCGAATTATGGCGGATCTGTTCGGCTACATGGGGTACCTGATCATGGGAGACCATATCGTTTTCGAGAAGTTCGGCATAGCCGGAGATTGCTGTCAGAGGAGTTTTGAGTTCATGAGATACATTGGCGGTGAAATCCTGACGCATGGAAGCCGACTCCAGGATGTTTTCATGCTGCGATCGGATTTTGTCTGCAAAGGGCTGCAGTTCTCTATAGACAGGCGTCTCTATAGGACCGTCCAGATGCTCTGCCATTTCGTCCAGAGGCTTGAGGAGCTGTATCGTCAGGAAATGTCCCAGAAGGATGCAGATTACCAGAAAGACCGCACTGATAGAGAATATGACAGGGAGTGATTGGGCAAAAACGCTGGAAATGGAGCTGGCTTCCGTCGAGGTGCGGAGAATGGTCCCGTCCTCCAGAAGAAGTGCGTAATAGAAGGTGTTCAGCTGAAAGGTGTCTGAACGCCGTACGGATTCTCCGGAACCTTTTTGGACAGCTTCCCGGATTTCAGGCCGGTCCATATGGTTTGGCAGACCGGAGACGTCTGCGCCGTTATCATAGAGGACAGTGCCGTCGGCGGAAATCCAGGTGATTCTGGGATTGTCGTGCCTGAGCTGCCTGAGGGCGGAGTTTTCAACATATGCATTTACGTCTTCGGTCCCGGCATAGGCTGACTGGAAGACGCCTGTATCGGACAAAAGACGCGTGTATAAAGCCAGGTCTTTTTTAACCTGGCTTTGAAACAGACTATAGTATAAAAGCGTAACGCCGATGGTGGCAGAGAAGACTGCTACCAGGGCGATCAGAGTCAGTACGAGATTGATTTTCTGCTTCATGAGATCACATACCCCACATTTCTGACGGTACCGATCTGCCTGCCGCAGGAGCCGAGCTTCTGCCGCAGAGTCTTGATGTGCATATCTACGGTGCGCGTTTCTCCTTCATAATCGGTTTCCCAGACTGCCTGCATGATTGCTTCACGGGACAGCACGACTTTTGGATTGATCATCAGGAAGCGGAGCAGTTCAAATTCCTTGAAGGTGAGTTCCACCTGATTCTCACCGGCATATACCAGATAGCGCTCCTGATCCAGACGGATATCCCCGACACTGAGGACCTTGGGGACGCTCTCCGAGGCACGCCGCAGCAGTGCCCGGACCCGGGAGAGAAGCTCCATGATGGAGAAGGGCTTTCGAATATAGTCGTCCGCACCGCTGTCCAGACTTTTTACAAGATCCATCTCTGTAGTCCTGGCGGTCACTATGATGACAGGGATCTTGACGGTCAGGGGATTATTCCTGAGTTTGCGCAGGATCTCGTAGCCGTCCTGGTCAGGGAGCATGATATCCAGTATCACCAGGTCAGGAAGGATCTCCTCCATGTGACGAAAGAAAGTTTCGGCGCAGTCAAAATCTGCCACAGTATAATTGCTGTTTTTCAGAGCAATTGATTCAATTTCACGAATATTGAGATCGTCTTCTACGATATAAATAAGTGCCATACAAAATCCTATTATTCATTAACCCTGTTATTCATTGCTGTGAAAGGAAATATAATTTTCCTGCTGTGCAGTAAAAAATTATTCTTGCTTCGCAGTAAAAAAATATTCCCTGTTGCGCAGTAAAAAATTATTCCCTGTTGTGCAGCAAAAAATTATTCTTTGCTGCGCAGTAAAAAAATATTCCCTGCTGCGCAGCAAAAACAGGTGTTTAAGAGAGAGCAGTGTGGGGATCGGTATATTCGAAGAGCGCGTAGGCGATATTGATCGCGTGGTCGGAGCAGCGTTCCAGGTCGTTGACCATATCTGTAAAGAGGACACCGCCGACAGGGTCACATTCGTTATTCATAAGACGCTGAATGTGATTGTTTATAAAGTCGGTCTGCAGATCATCCACCTTCTGCTCCAGAGTATCTGCTTTTGGAAGTGAGTGGAAATGGTCAGGATTGCGGCAGGCAGTGGAGCCAGGGCTGTGCGCCTGGACGTTCTGGACACAAACGAACCGGCAAAAAAGCTTTACTGCCGGTGCGGTTTCGAATACCGCGGGACGGCCAAACTGTATTATGAGAATACCGGGTGGCGAAATTTCGACATGTATGAATTATGTATGAATTGATTCTTTGAGAAAAGTGAGGGGTCCGGAGAAAAAAAGGGACTGTTCTCCGTTTCCCCGCTTTGTGCGGGGGGACAGAGAACAGTCCCTTTTCGTTTATGAAACAGCCGCGTAATGAAGTTTTCTGCCCTTTTGTTAATCGACAGTGTTGATTATTATTCCCTGGTCACTCAATATCTGTGCCGTTCCGGAATCCAGCCGGCTGTCCGTGATGACCATTTTGATCTGATTCTTTAAGTTCAGGGGGACAGTACCGCGAATACCGAATTTCTCGCTCTCGGTCAGGACGATCACCTGCTCAGCCTGTCCGGCCATATCGCGCACTGCCTGTGCCCGGAGCTGGTCGCGGTTGGTGAAACCCGTCCGCTCGCTCCAGCCGTCTACACCGATGAAAAAGCGGTCAATCCAGAAGTTTTCCGCACACTGACGGACCATGGGGCCAACCATCACTTGGGCTTCCGGCTGATAGATTCCACCCAGCAAAACCACCTGGACATGTTCCCTGTCCCGGATATAGGAAGCGATGAAGGCGCTGTTGGTGAGAATAGTCAGATCACGATGAGTCCGGGCAAGTGTTTCTGCCAGAAGAGCGCAGCAGCTTCCGTTTTCGATCATCACGCTCTCTCCGTCCTGAACCAGTTCCGCGGCCTTGCGTGCAATCAGCTCTTTCTCCTGGTAGTGGTAAGCGAGCCTGGCACTCAGGTCGTCACCGTTATGAAGGACAGCCCAGCCGTGCTCGCGGCGGATGATGCCTCGTTCCTCCAGATTGTCCAGATCCTTGCGGATGGTAACCTGGGATACATCCAGCCGGCGAGCGAGTTCAGCGACCTCTATTTTCCCTTCTTCTGTTATCAATTCCAGAATCTGATTGGTTCGGTTTACTTTTCTGCGCATGAAGACACTCCTTTTCTTTCATTCGTAAGAGTCAGTCTATCATGTGGCCCCTGATAATGCAAATTCAACCCTGCATTTATAACTGAACACACCCTGTCGAGGTGCGTTCAGTAAAGAGAAATCATCAATAAAAAAGGAAATCATCAATAAAGACAAATTTAAAAGAAGTTAAAAGTATTTAAAAGAAGTTAAAAAAAGCAGTCCAGTCCTGCATTCAGGAAACACTGTTGATATTCCTGCAGGTCTTCTTTGTGGAGAGGCTTCTTTCCGGACAAGGAATAATCCCGGTCCAGGAATTCATATTTGCGCTCCCCCATCTGGTGGAAGGGGAGAAGCTGCACCCGCTTCAGTCCCAGTTGTGAGAGCAGGGCGGCAAGCCCGCGTGCATCTTCCGGCGTATTGTTAAAGCCTGGGATCACAGGAATCCTGGGCAATATATTCAGGCCTTGTTCCTGAGCCCAGCGGAGATTTTCCACAATCAGTTCATTTCCCGCATTTGTACCCCGGCGGTGGGCCTGGCTGTTCCAGTGTTTTACGTCGAAAAGGAGCAGGTCGAAAAGAGGCGCGAGCCGGTGAAAAATATCCGGGTTCACACAGCCGGTGGTCTCGATGGCGGTGTGAACCTTTTTTTCTTTCAATTGTAAGATCAGCTCCTCCACAAAGTCGGGCTGTACCATTCCTTCTCCTCCCGATATGGTGACACCGCCTCCGCTTTCCTCATAGAAGGGCTGGTCCTGCATGCAGATCCGCAGGACTTCATTGGTGGTTTTTTCCTCGCCGGCACTGGTCAGGGCATTCTGAGGACAGAGCCTGGTGCAGGCCAGACAGGCAGTGCAGTGTTCCCGCTCTATATGGATCTTTCCGGATTGATCCATATGCAGAGCCTGCTCCGGGCAGCTCTGTACACATTTGCCGCAGTGCAGACATTTTTTTATATCATACAGAACCTGCACCCGGGGGCTTTGGCTCTCCGGATTGGCGCACCACTGACAGCGCAGGGGACAGCCCTTGAGAAAGACGGTGGTGCGAACACCGGGTCCGTCGTGAATGGAGAACTTCTGAATATTAAATACAACGCCTGTCTTTGCCATTTTTCTTTTACTCCATCTAAGTTGAAAGGACTTTCCACAGCGGGCAGTGCGGAACATTGCCAGATGTGGAAAGCTGAATCGTTTCCTTACTGAATCGTTACTTTAATTATAAGTTTAAAGCCTGCCCGCTGATTCGGGTGCAGATGCATTTAAAGCCTTCATGCTAATCAGGTGCGTCTGTTGTGGATGCAACATTAGTGTACAGATTAGTATGAAACCCGGAATTGCGATGCTTTGCATCCCTCTTCAGGCAGTCCCCGGCGCGCGAGCCCCGCAGTGATTATCCCGCCGGCCGCGCAGCCCTGCTTCGGGCAGCCCCGGCGCGCAATGCTCGCAGACGAGTTTTGAAAAACTGCTGCAGGAAATCATTTTCCGGATGATCCTACAATAACATAGGGTTGAGCATTTGTAAATAAAAAATTACGAATGAAATATAAATAACGTTCATTTAAAAATTATACTTGACATCATGTGGGCGCATGCTATAATTAGCTTACAAACAAAAAGCAAAACATCTTCAAACGAAAGAAAAGAAACAGAAAGAACCCGGAAGAACCGGGGATCATTCATCAAAGAGGGAAAATCGTATTTTCTGTAGAAAAAAGAGGAGAAGAACTGATGGAAAACAAAGCACATTTCGGCTCTTTGACACCCAGGATGGCGGCCTATCGTGAGAGCGTGCTGGAGCAAAAACCTTATATCGATGCTCAGCGGGCAGTGCTGGCAACGGAGGCATATAAAAAGAATCTGCACCAGCCGGCGGTGATGAAGCGGGCGCTGATGCTCAAAAATATTCTCGAGCACATGGATATTTATATAGAGGACGAGACGATCCTGGCAGGGAATCAGTCCTCCGTGAACCGCGGAGCCCCTGTTTTTCCGGAATATACAATGAAATTTATCCTCGATGAGCTGGATCTCTTTGAGAAGCGGGACGGCGATGTCTTTTACATCACGGAGGAGACCAAGGCGCAGCTGCGGGCTATTGCACCTTTCTGGGAAAACAACAACCTCCGTGCCCGCGGCGAGGCGCTGATGCCCGAAGAAATGCAGGTCTATATGGACACCGGCTTCTTCGGCATGGAGGGAAAACTCAATGCAGGTGATGCCCACATTGTCGTGGACTATGCCGACCTGCTGCGTCTGGGGCTCAAGGACTTCGAGCGCCGGACAAAAGAGTACAAGGACTCTCTGGACCTGACCAAACCTGACTCCATCGACAAATATCAGTTTTACAAAGCTGTGCTGATCACGATCGAGGCGGTCCGGACCTTTGCGGGCCGTTACGCAGCCCTGGCCAGGGAGAAGGCAGGAACTGCAGATGAACCCCGCCGCGCTGAACTGCTGGAGATTGCCCGTATCTGTGACAAGGTTCCCTATGAACCTGCGGAGACTTTCCGTGAAGCGGTGCAGAGCGTCTGGTTCATTCAGCTGATCCTGCAGATCGAGAGCAACGGACACTCCCTTTCTTATGGCCGTTTCGACCAGTACGCATGGCCCTATCTGGAGGCAGACCTCGCGGCCTGCCGCACAACAGAGGAAGAGGCGGTGGAGCTTCTGACAAACCTTTGGATCAAGACCCTGACCGTCAACAAGGTGCGCTCTCAGGCACATACTTTTTCCAGTGCCGGCAGTCCCATGTACCAGAACGTGACCATAGGCGGCCAGACCCCCGACGGGCGGGACGCTGTGAACCGTCTTTCCTTCCTGGTGCTGCGCTCCATTGGCCAGACCCGACTGCCCCAGCCCAACCTGACAGTGCGCTACCACCGCAGCATCAACCAGGCTTTTATGGACGAGGCGCTGGAAGTGATGAAGCTGGGCACCGGCATGCCCGCCTTCAACAACGATGAAGTGATTATCCCTTCTTTTATCGAGAAGGGTGTGAAAAAAGAAGATGCCTATGACTATTCCGCTGTCGGCTGTGTGGAAACCGCTGTTCCCGGCAAGTGGGGCTACCGCTGCACCGGCATGAGCTACATGAACTTCCCCCGCATCCTGTTGATGGCTATGAACAGGGGCGTGGACATGACCAGCGGAAAACGCTTCACAAAAGATTACGGCGACTTCCGAAACATGCAGAGCTTTGACGAACTGATGCAGGCATGGGATAATACTGTGCGGGAGCTGACACGGGCAAGTGTGATCGTGGAGAATGCCATCGATCTTGCCAGCGAGCGGGAGGTTCCTGATATCCTCTGCTCCACCCTGACCCGGGACTGCCTGGGCCGCGGCAAGACCATCAAAGAAGGCGGCGCTGTCTACGATTTCATCTCCGGACTGCAGGTGGGCATCGCCGATATGGCGGATTCTCTGGCGGCCATCAAGACCCTGGTCTTCGAGGAAAAAAAGATCACGGCCGGACAGCTCATGGATGCACTGGAGAATGATTTTGCCGGTCCGGAGGGTGAGCAGATCCGCAGACTTCTCATTAACGAAGCGCCTAAATACGGCAACGATGATGACCGTGCCGACCTGCTGGTGGTGGATGCCTATGCCTCTTACATCGATGAGATGAAAAAATACCCCAATACCCGTTACGGCAGGGGACCTGTCGGAGGAATCCGTTACGCCGGAACTTCTTCGATTTCCGCCAACGTGGGACAGGGGTATGGCACTATGGCGACACCCAACGGACGTCACGCCCGCCAGCCTCTGGCAGAGGGTTGCTCTCCGGCCCATTCCATGGACAAGAACGGTCCCACTGCGGTCTTCAAGTCGGTATCCAAGCTTCCGACCCACGAGATCACCGGAGGTGTTCTTTTAAACCAGAAGGTCACTCCCGCCCTGCTGTCCACAGCGGAGAATACAAAAAAGCTGGAGCTGATGATCCGCGCCTTCTTCAACCGTCTGGAGGGATATCACGTCCAGTACAATGTCGTGGACCGCGCAACACTCATAGAT
>JBGUNJ010000064.1:0-21054 GCA_045117315.1 Lachnospiraceae bacterium
ACTGTTGCATAATCAAAGGCAAATAGCTCTTGAAATCCTTGTCCAACAAGTGTTTCAGGCTTAATTGCTTATGGGAAGATTGAGTTACAAACATACGAAAGGCAAAGAGCAATGACGGTTGACTGAATGCTTACGCGCACATGGGCTATTGGGATGAGAAGTTTTTTCTCATTGAATAGTTCGTGTGCGCTTTTTTTGTATTGAGAGGCACCAACTCATCCTGCGAAGCGGAGGACCACGAAAATGAGTAAACTTACAAAACGAATCACAGCGATGCTGCTGTCCGGTATGCTGATCATTGGATTAGCGCCTGTGGGAGGCTTTGCAGCAGAGCTCGGACAGACTTCCGAGGCGGCGGTGGAAGAGGTTGCTGCGAAGGAGACAGCGGATACTGAAGACAGCGCAAAGACTACAGAAAAAGTGACAGAAGAACAAGGCCTAACTGGTGCCACGGATTCTCCTGAAGGTGAAGTAGCGGAAGAACAAAGCTTCACTAGCGCCACGGATGCGCCTGCAGAAGAGTCTGCTGAACACTATACCGTCACTCTCGATGCCAATGGCGGGTTCTTCGTGAACGAGTGGGATGATGCTCTAGACGAGACGATTGAGAACACAGAGATCATTAACAAGGTGATTTCCGTTGGTGGGACTGTTGAGACTGTGCCTGTAAAGGAGTCTGCAACGTTCCTTGGCTGGAGCCTTGAGCATGATGGTGACATTGTTGGGGCGGAGTTTGTTCCTGTCGAGAACTGTACGATCTATGCAGTGTGGCAGGTGGAAGAGGCAGTTGAAGAGGAGACCGCAGCAGAGGAGCAGGAAGTCGCTGATCCCACCACAGGAGAAGTCTCGGATGAATCTGCAGAAGAAGCGGGATCAGAGGACATAGACGGAGAGGATTCTGCTGATGCCCAGGAAACAGAATATGTTGATGTCGATGAGCTGGCAGAAGACACAGATTCTGTTGAGGAAGAAGATCAGAATGCTACCGACACGGATGTTGAATCTGATCAGGCCATTATAGAGGATGTGGAGGCACCCCAGGAGCCCGAGGATGTGGATATCGATACAGACACAGATGATATCGAAACCACTGAGCAGCAGAACGCTGATTCTGAACAGAACATCCCTGAGGTGGTTGTCACTGATGATGCAAAGGAGGGGTCCATCAACGAAGATTATGTCCACTACGAGAATAACGGAATGTGTGGCGAAAAAGTATCATGGTACTTCGATGAAAACAGTGGAACTCTGACCATAAGCGGGATAGGGGAGATGACAAGTGCTCCATGGCCAAGGGGTATCACAGATGTGAGAATTGGTGATGACGTGACGAACATCGTGAATGGCGCATTTTCAGGTTGTATTAGCCTGAAATACGTGACGATCGGTTATGGCGTGACGAGCATAGGGGACTATGCATTTAATGACTGCTATAATCTAGAGAGCGTGGTGAACTCAAACGGGTTTCCTTGCAGTGTTGCAACAAGCATTGGGGACTATGCATTTTATGCTTGCCCAAACCTCACGAGTGTGACGGACCTTATTGCCAACGCAACAAGCATAGGGGATTATGCATTTGCCGGTTGCGGTATAACGAGTGTGGATATTCCGAAAAACTTGACGAGCATAGGGGATTATGCATTTGCCTATTGTCAAAACCTTACAAGTGTGACGATTGGAAACAGCGTGACAAGCATCGGTGAATTTCAAGATTGCGAATACCTGACGAGTGTGAATATTGAAAAGAGCGTGACGATCATTGGGAATGAGGCATTTGCAGATTGCTTCAGACTGGCAAGTGTAACAATCCCGGACAGCGTGACGAGCATAGGGGAAAGTGCATTTAGGAGGTGCAGCAACCTGATGAGCGTGACGATCCCGGACAGCGTGACGAGCATAGGGGATTATGCATTTGACCATTGCGAATCCCTAATGAGTGTGACGAATGATAACAGCGTGACGAGCATAGGGGCCTATAGCGGCCTTCCGAGTGTAACAATCCCGGACAGCGTAACGAGCATCGGGAATAATACATTTGCCTATTGCTTCAGACTGATGAGCGTGAAGATCCCTGTAAGTGTAACAAGCATAGAGCGCGCTGCGTTCACTAATTGTGACAAACTGGAAGAAGTTTATTACGCAGGCTCAATACAGGAGTGGTATAATATTTCAATAGAGGAAGAAAATGAAAATCTGACTGACGCTGCTATCTATTATGCTAAAAGTCCAGTTATAGAGAGTGGGACGTGTGGAGAACATCTCACCTGGATGCTGGATGATGCAGGCAATCTGACCATCAGCGGGACCGGGGAGATGTGGGATTTTTATTATGTTTATGGTAATGCTGGTGATGAAGTTTCTGATGATTCGCATCCTTGTATATTTAAAAATTATGAAATAAAGACTGTAAAAATCACCAAGGGAGTAACGAGCATTGGAAAATATGCGTTTTATGGATGCATCTATCTGCAAAATGTGACGATCAGTAAGAGCGTGACGAGCATCGGTGATTATGCATTCGACTATTGCAGCAGCCTGACGAGTGTAACGATACCGAACAGTGTGACGAGCATTGGGAAAAGTGTATTTTGTGGTTGCAGCAGACTGACGAGTGTGACAATACCGAACAGTGTGACGAGCATTGGAGAATGTGCATTTATTCGTTGCAGAAGCCTGACGAGCGTGACGATTCCTGACAGTGTGACAAGCATAGGGGATCATGCATTTTGTGATTGCAGCAGCCTTGAGAGTGTGACGATCCCGGGCAGCGTGGGGAGCATCGACGAATCTGTATTTAAGGATTGCACCAGCCTGACGAGCGTGACGATCCCGGAGAGTGTGACGAGCATCGAGGATTACACATTTTACGGATGCAGCAGCCTGATGAGTGTGACGATCCCGGACAGCGTGACGAGCATTGGGGCAGAGGCATTTAAATATTGCAGTGCCCTTAAAACCGTGACGATTCCTAACAGCGTGACAAGTATAGGGGCGGAAACATTTCAAAATTGCGGTCTGACGAGCGTTATTATCCCGGATAGCGTGATGGAGATAGGGTTTAATGCATTTGAAAATTGCACCAGCCTGACGAGCGTGACGATTCCTGACAGTGTGACAAGCATCAAGTCTGGAACATTTCAGAATTGCATCAGCCTGACGAGCGTGACGGTTCCTAACAGCGTGTGGGTCATAGGGGATCACGCATTTTGTGCATGCAGTAGCCTTGAGAGTGTGACGATCCCGGACAGCGTGACGAACATAAAGGATTGGGCGTTTTGTAATTGCACCAGCTTGGCAAGTGTAACAATCCCAGACAGCGTGACGAGCATAGGGGGGGCTGTATTTAGTAATTGCAGAAGCCTTGAGAGTGTGACGATTCCGGACAGTGTGACGAGTATTGGAATGTGTGTATTTAATGAGTGCTACAAACTGAAGAGCGTAAATATCCCAGATAGCGTGATGGACATAGGGGGATATGCATTTATGTATTGCACCAGCCTGACGAGCGTGACGATTCCGAACAGCGTAACGAGCATCGAGGCTGGAACATTTCAGTATTGCAGAAGCCTTGAGAGTGTGACGATCTCGGACAGTGTGACGAGCATAGGGAACAGTGCATTTTTGGGGTGCATCAGCCTGACGAGTGTGTCGATCCCGGACAGCGTGACAAGCATAGGTGAAAGTGCATTTAGGGACTGCAGTAGCCTGACGAGTGTGTCGATTCCGGATGGTGTGACAAGCATCGGGGAGGGTGCATTTAGTGATTGCCCTGATGCTCTTGTGATCTATGGTACAATTGGCTCTTATGCAGAGCAATACGCCAAAAATAATAATATTACCTTTAAAGTTAATTCAAAACAAATCTGCGGTGTGATTGTGACAGGTCTCCCCACTATGACCTACAACGGAAGGGCCCAGACCCCTGCCCCAGTCGTTAAGATCGGCAGTACAACGCTGAAAGCCAACACGGATTATACTGTTTCCTACAAAAACAACACATATGCCGGTACAGCCACAGTGACGATTACAGGCATTGGCAATTACGAAGGCACTGTAACTGCGACATTTACGATTAAAAAAGCCGCCCAAACCATGACAGCCAAAGCCGCAGCCTCCTCTATCGCAGTGGGGAAGACAACGACCGTCTCCATCACAGGAGCGAAGGGAACAAAGTCCTTCAAGTCCTCTGACATTTCTATAGCCACAGTCGACAAATCCACCGGGAAACTCACGGCTAAGAAGGTCGGCACGGTAAAGATCACTGCGACGTCTGCAGCAACGAGCAACTTCAATGCTGCATCCAAGACTGTCACTGTGAAGGTGGTTCCTGCCGCCACAGCATCCCTGACAGCAGCCAACCAGGCGACCGGTATCAAGCTTACCTGGAAAAAGGTGACAGGCGCGACAGGATTTCTTGTCTACCGGGGAAGCTCAAAGATCGCCACAATCAAGAGCGGATCCACGGTTACTTGCACGGACAGCAAGGCCAACACCAACGGTACGAAGTATACCTACAAGATCATAGCGACAGCCTCAACCGGCAATGGCCCGGCCAAGTCCGTGACCACCTACTGCGTGGCAAGGCCGGCGATCAGCTCGGTGACCAACAGCGCCTCCAAGAAGATGACTGTCAAATGGGGGAAGAATGCAAAGGCGTCCGGGTATCAGATCCACTACTGTACGGACAAGACATTCAAGTCCGGCAACAAGTCTGTGAGTATCACAAGTGCCTCCACAATATCGAAGGTGATCGGAAGCCTCACTAAGAATAAGACATATTACATTCGGATTCGGACTTACAAGACTGTCGGAAGCACGAAGTACTTCTCATCCTGGAGTCCGGTGAAGAGCGTGAAAATCAGTAAGTAATGAACGTGGGACAACCCCTGTTTTGATAGAATGGCGTCACATGAAATTTGCTCATATGAGCAAAATTGACTGTTTGTAACGGGCGGTTACTGGTTATTATCAGTGGCTGCCCGTTCTTTTGGCAATCGTTTTTGTATAGAACAATGGAGAACTATGGATATATAATATTTCGGATGGGGACGTGTTTGCATGGATGGAAGATGACAAAAGATGATTTTTGGCCGGTTTGTTTTTTAAAAGGTGACAGAATCGATGTTAGATGGTATGACAGATCTGCTGTAAATATTCCCGGAACTGTAAATCCTAGAACTATAAAATACTCCTGAAGAAAGTAAAGAGACATCACCAGAAAGTAAAAACACATCATCGAACGGCTCTCAGAAAACGACTGATTCTGACTATAGTTCTAGATTTCTCTTAGGATTAATAAAAAGGCAGAAACCGAAAACGAATATTGAAAGTAGTTTCGTCTTCGAGTAATTATTTTTTTCAGAGCGAAAGCAATATTTCATATGATGCAACTCTACAATATGGTTCAGGTGCTGTTGTAGTGTTTTCCTCAAGGGATTCGATGGATAGATTCACGACTGCAATGATAAATGACAATCAGGGCACCAACGATGAAATGATTGCAAGTGGAGAAGTAGGTTATGTGGACAAAGGCACGAAGTGCAACATTGTCAAACAACACATAACATGGGGAGAAGTAAAGATACTTGAAGATGCTTATTCAGGACGTACTGTCTGTGTAGCTTTAGAAGCAATTCAAAAAAATAATATCAAAATATACAACAAAGATTTTGCAAAAGCTCTCAACTGTAAAAGTAGAGAGCTTTTATTTCGTTCAAGCCAGTTAAAAGAGAGGTAGCCACATGGGCAGACAAAAAAAACCTTCAAACATGACTCTTTCGGAACTAATCGAAGAGCAAAAAAAATTAACTGAGGACCTGAGAATCCTGAAACAGGAAAAACGGGTCACTGAGTATAGGATAGCGAAGCTGACAAAAAATGAGATGACCCACCGGCTCTGTGATCACGGCAGGCTCCTGGAACGATACTTTCCTCCGGATGATTTCACGGACGAGCAGATAGACATGATTCTTTTCGGTCTGCTGCGGAATCCGAAAAATGAAAAAGCGGTCGATATATTAAAAGCAGGCGGACACGTAAGCTGGTGACTGGAAGGCAGCTTTTTTCAAAATGCCTGGGAGCATAACACACTTTTTTGTCGTTTGCTAAAAACGCTATTTTCAAAAACCCCGTAGGGCGCAATTATACACCCGATCGGGTGAATTGCGCTCTTCGAGGAGTCCCTGCGGGACGGCCCGACTCCAGTCCGGTGAATCTTGTTTTCACCGGACTTCCGTCACAGGGGACGCTGACGCTTTCCCCTGCGCTGGCTTTGCCAGCTACCCCTCTTCTATTCGCACCGCGTATCATTTTAACCGGTGGGTTTCCCACATGGTTTTACATTAGCATAAGTACTTCAACAGACCGTTTTGCAAAAAGCAGGCGGTCTTTTTTATCGGTTCAGCAAGGAGGAGACAATGCCAAACCCGACATACCGGATCAATATCGTCAGCCGGAAGGAAGGCGAGTCAGCGGTTTCTGCAGCTGCCTACCAGACAGGGGAGCATATTTACAGCAGGCGGGACAGGGAGGTCAAATACGAAGGAACTAAGGAAGAACTCGTTTTGAAGGAGATCCTCCTCCCGGCGCACGCACCTCCTGAGTTTGCCGACCGCGAAACTTTGTGGAATTCCGTGGAGGACGCCGAACGGAATTGGAACTCGCAGCTCTGCCGCAGGCTGAAGATCGCGCTCCCCCGCGAACTATCACAGGAGGAAAACATCGCGCTCGCCAGGGAATACATTCAGAAAGAATTTGTTTCGAAAGGGATGATCGCGGATCTTGCCATCCATTATGAAATGGAACCTGTCTTTAACCCACACTTCCATGTCCTGCTCACGATGAGGCCGCTGGATGAAAACGGAAAGTGGATGCCGAAAGGATACAAAGTCCCGGTCCTCGACAAGGACGGGAATCCAATCATACTTGAAAGCGGCAGGCCGAAAACAAGAAAGATCCCGACAATGGACTGGAACGACAGAGGCAACGCGGAGAAGTGGCGGCACGATTGGGAAGTGATACAGAACGAATATCTGGAACGCGCCGGCCGCCAGGAACGGATCAGCCTGAAGTCTTATGAAAGACAGGGCATTGACAAAATCCCGACTGTGCATATGGGACCTGCCGTGACTGCGCTTGAACGGAAAGGGATCAGGACGGACATCGGCGACCTGAACCGGGAGATTGTAAAACATAACGCGCTGATGAGCAGTCTGAAAAGAATGATCAGGGAAGTCTCCCAAGTGCTTGAAACAGTCAGGGAGATCATCCGCCAGTTCCGGACTGAGCCGAAGGAAGTGTATCTCCTCGACCTTCTCATCCGGAAGTTTGACGAGCGGAGCAATGAGAGGGAGCAGAACTGGAAGAGCCGAGTGAGAATCAACAAAGCCGACATCATGGACCTGAAACGGTTCAGCAAAACCGTCAGCTATATGCAGCAGAAAGGGATCGTTACTGTCAGCGACCTTGAAATCCATCTGGAAAAGATAGAGTCGGAATACAACACTTACCGTTCTGGGGCGAGGTCATTACGGAAAGAGTCAGGGGAGATCGGAACGACTATCCGGAACATGGAACGTTATAAAGAACTGCAGCCGTTCCATGACAAGTACAGCAGAACCTTCTTCAAGAAGGCGAAAGAAAAATTTTACAGGGAACATAAAGCTGAACTTGACGAATGGTCGAAGCTCAACCTTTTTGCCAAGAAAAAATTTCCGGATCCTTCACAGTACAATCGGCAGGAACTGGAGACCTGGCAGGCCGAACTAGGCCACAGGATTACAGAACTTGAAGAGCGGACCATCCCGTTCCAGGAAGAACTCGACATGCTGAAGGATATCCAGTGGCTGGTCAGGGAGCTGCTCCCAGAGCTCGACCCGGAAAACACAGGAGTCGCCGTAGATGACATTACAAGGAAGGAGGAACAGAAAAAAGCACCGAAACCGAAGCAGGAAGAAAAACGGGAAGAAGCGAAAGGATCTTCTGAACTGGAGCAAGAGGAAAGAAAGGAGCCGCCTGAAAGAAAACAGTCCGCCAGAAAACAGCAGGCTGTCGAGAAGGCCAGTGTGCTGGACCGGCTCGACAGGAAAAAAGAAGCTATACAGGAGCGCGAGGACCAGCGCCGCCAGGCTTCGGACCAGCGTGCTGGAAAGAAAAAGAGTCACGATATTGGAATAGGGTGAGCGCCTGTTTTTACCGTCAAGACGATAAAGGCAGCCGTTATTTTTTCCAGCCGCCCATGTCACATTTTTGAGACAGGCAGACAGGCAAAGACTGGGGAGGCAGCAGTGAATTCAGGAACCTGTAGAGAATGCTACGGACAAAGCCATTATTTGTAACTGTAATCAACAGCTATAAAGATTATTATGATATAATCATATCGACATAATGATAGATCTAATTAGAAAAACGCACTTCAATATCTGCTAGATGGAACTTTATATTGCACTGAATGTTGTCCTTTGACAAGGGGCAGAATTCTGGGTGGTGTAAAACAATAACTACGAATACCTTGACTTGGCCTATGGGAAAGTTAAGATGGAACCAGGGAAGGAACGGACATGAAAAAATTTCTCAGAATCTGCGTGAGACATCCCGTTTCTGTGACAGGGATGATTATTGCGACAGTTATAGCGATTCAGGAAAGAAACGTTTATCCAATCATTATCCTGATAATTCCGTGCGGACTTCTTTATGTTATTTGGGAACTGGGGTTTTTATCCTATCGCTTTGAAAAGGATTTTTGGAGAAATATTGTCCGTAAAGAACTGGAACGCAGAAAAGAGTCGGAAAAGTAATATAACGGCAAACATGATATGGGGATCGGCTAAGCGCCGGCTTCATCAGCGGAATGTACAGCAGATGGAGCCAGGCGCTATTTTTTTCCCCGTAAGCTGTCCCAGATACGGGACAGCTTACAACGCCAAGACCACCTGTCACAAAAATGTGACAGTAGCGGTTCGACCCGAAACAAAATACAGGAAATAAAGTAAACAGGGACATCGTGCTACTCTCATGTCGCTGGTGTCCCTGGGAGGGATTGTAAATGGAAGAATTGAAAGAGAATACTACAGCCGGGTTTATAGATCCGGACGGTACATTTGAGACGCGATATGGCAAGACAACCTTTCAGGTAAATGTTTTCTTTGCTCACGATGGGAAAGTAAACGCAGAAGACCTCGTGAAGAGGATTATACGCAAGGAAGCACTTCAGAAAATGGCTGAAAATATCCATGCCACCCCTTGACAAATTGTTTCAGATGATCCTGTTTTTGGAGAATCTGTTTCCACAGTCTCTGCTCCTCTATACCAGAGCCGGAGCAGCATACATCCTGGCGAAAGAATTTATTCTTCGGCGCTCAAGACTCGCGAGCGAGTCTTGAATATTTCGCAGAGGAGCAATATCAGAGCCGGAGCTGCATACATCTTGGCGGAGTGAATGTTTGTGAGCACTTGGAATTACTTGGCGAAACTGATTGCAAAGGGCAGGTAAAACGCCCGTCTCACACAGACGGGCGTTTTAGAGCCACTCTGTTTGAGTATGTCGCATCTTCAATGCGACATACGAGTTTGGCCCGGCCGGCCCTGAGCATCAGTGAGCCTTAGTAATTCCTGCGAACAAAGTCTGAACTCCAAAGGATGTATGCTGTGAAGGCTCGTCCCTCGGCCTGGGCAAATCTGTTTTTTATCTCAGGGAGAACAGCATCTGCTCGTAAGTCGGATAAGGCAGATACTGATCAGGGATAATGGCTTCGGCCTGGTCGGTCCAGCTGCGCAGTGTCTCCATCTCGGCAAGGATGGTCTTCTGATAGAAGGCAGCCTGGGCCAGAATGTCATCGATGGCTTCTGCCTTCTTCGTGTCTGCGTCAAGAGCATCCAGGGCATCCAGAATCTGCTCACTGGTCTCATCCAGTTTCTGCAAAATGCGGCCTTCGTAGCTGCAGCGGCTGTCAGGAAGAAGGTCTCTCTTCTTCAGGGCTTCGTTGGTGACATCCTTCATATACTGGACAAGGCCGGCGGTGAAGTCTTTGCGCACCATTTCCTGCAGGGTCAGGGACTCGATGTGGATGGTCTTGGCATAGTTTTCCAACAGAATCTCATAGCGGGATTCAAGTTCTTCCCTGGTGAAAATCCCGTGCTTTGTGAAGAGCTCGATGCTCTTGTCCGCAATAAAGGAAGGCATTGCATCGGGCAGGGATTTTAGATCCGCAAGGCCTCTTCTGTGTGCCTCTTCGACCCACTCATCCGTATATCCGTTGCCGTTGAACAGGATGCGTTTGTGTTCTGCCAGCATCTCCTTGAGAAGGGCGTGAACGGCATCATCCATCTGGTCGGGGGAGACATCTTTAAGCCTGTCATAAATCTGTGTCAGGGTCTCGGCGACGGCCGTGTTGAGGACGATGTTGGGGTTTGCCACGGAAAGAGCGCTGCCCGGCATGCGGAACTCGAACTTGTTGCCGGTGAAGGCGAAGGGCGATGTCCTGTTGCGGTCTGTCGTGTCCCTCGTGATATGGGGAAGGACGTGGGCGCCCATGCCCATCTGGGTTTTGCCGCCGCCGTCGAAAACGGTGTCGTTCTCAATCGACTCCAGGACCTGAGCCAACTCGTCACCGACGAAAATGGAGATGATGGCGGGCGGGGCTTCGTTGCCGCCCAGACGATGGTCATTGCCCGCGGTGGCTACGGAGACACGCAGGACCTCCTGATATTCATCCACGGCCGCGATCACTGCCAGAAGGAATATGAGGAACTGCTGGTTCTCAGCCGGTGTCTTTCCGGGGTTGAGGAGGTTCTCGCCGGTATCCGTGCTGATGGACCAGTTGTTGTGCTTGCCGGATCCGTTGATTCCCTCAAAAGGTTTCTCGTGCAGGAGGCAGGCGTAACCGAAGCGGTCGGCGACTTTCTTCATGACCTCCATGGTCAGCTGGTTGTGGTCGACAGCGATATTGGCGGTCTCAAAGACCGGTGCCAGCTCATGCTGGGAAGGGGCGACCTCATTGTGCTTGGTCTTGGTCGGAACTCCCAGCTCCCACAGCTCGCGGTCCAGAGCATGCATATACTCGGACACCTTGGGTTTGAGGACGCCGAAATAGTGATCCTCCATCTCCTGTCCTTTGGGGGCAGGCGCGCCCATCAGGGTGCGGCCGGTCAGCAGCAGGTCTTTTCTCTTTTTGTAGAGTTCCTTGTCGATCAGGAAATATTCCTGCTCGGAACCGACTGTCGTATCTACATGGGTCACATCCGTGTTGCCCAGAAGGTGCAGGACCTTGACGGCAGCAGCGGACAGGGCCTCCATGGAACGCAGGAGGGGAGTCTTTTTATCCAGAGCCTCACCGCCGTAGGAACAGAAGGCTGTCGGGATATAGAGGGAACCGTCCTTGATGAAGGCCGGGGAGCTGGGATCCCATGCCGTATAGCCGCGTGCCTCGAAGGTGGCCCGCAGGCCGCCGGAAGGGAAGCTGGATGCATCCGGTTCACCCTTGACCAGTTCCTTGCCGGAGAACTCCATGATGACACTGCCTTCGGAGGTCGGAGAAATGAAACCGTCATGTTTCTCCGCTGTCAGTCCTGTCATGGGCTGGAACCAGTGTGTGAAGTGGGTCGCGCCCTTCTCAATTGCCCATTCCTTCATTGCTGCGGCAACAGTATTTGCCACATCCAGCTCAAGGTGTGTGCCGTTCTTGCTGGTCTTGCGGACTGCTTTATAGACATCCTTGGGAAGGCGCTCCCGCATGACCTTGTCGTTGAAAACCATGCTGGCATAGATTTCGGGAACTTTTACATTGCTATCCATCATCTTTTTTTCCTCCTGATCATACCTGGATCTGTCTGCATCTGCCTGTATCTGCCTTGAAGCGGCTTACACATGGACAGATCCGTATGCTGTTTCCGGGTAAAAACAGGGTAGAGGCGGACGCGCCGCCCTCTTTCCCCCGACCGGCCCGTGTCCGCCGCAGGGCGGAAAATACATTTCACCGGCCGTGTCATAAGAAAAGGCGCCTGAAGAGACGGGCTCATGCCGTTTCTTCAAGCGCCTTTGCTTTATGAACTCTTATTATACACACGGAAAAGTATCTGTCAACCATTTTGTATACAATTATACAAAAATTCTTTCGTATGTTTTTTCTTCTTTACCGACCGGAGTTATTCGTTATTTCGTAGCATGCGCTTTCTTTTGCTTCCGGAATGCCTTTGAAGATTTATTCTTTATTCCACGTCCTGGAGGGAGGCAAATACGACGTACATGGAAAAAGCACAGCGGTTCACTTTATTCCACGCCCTGGAGGGCGGCAATCAAACAACAGTTGAAGCAATCCCCGGGCGGTTCTTTATTCCACGTCCTGGAGGGCGGCAAAGTCTTCTTCTCCGGTGCGGACTTTGACGACATGGAGAACATTGTAGACAAAGATCTTTCCATCTCCGATGTGGCCGGTGTAGAGTGCTTTGCGGGCTGCCTCGATGACCTTGTCCACGGAAATTCTGGCCACGACGACTTCGACCTTGACCTTGGGCAGGAGGGTGGCGTCGACGACGGCGCCTCTGTAGCGCTCACTGGATCCTCTCTGGATGCCGCAGCCCATGACCTGGGTCATGGTCATACCGGTTACGCCCAGGTCGTTGAGCTTCTGCTTGAGCTCATCAAACTTGTTGAGGCGGCAGATGATGGACAGGCGGTAGATGCCTGAATCCGGGATCGCGCCGGCAGGAACAGGTGTACCTGCTGAAGGGCCGGAAGCGGCAGAGGAAGTCAGACCTGCTGAAGTGCCGGAAGATGGTTTTGCGGAAGCGGATCCGGTTGCATCTGCAGCGGCATCTGCTGTCATGATTCCGCTTGCGTCCACAACCTTGACCGCCGCGTTGATCTGGGCGTCGGAAGCGTTCTCATACTCGCCCTCTCCAAGGTCTGTGTTCTCGTTGACATCCATGACCATGTTGGTGACGTCGCTGATGGCAAAGCCGGAATAGGCGCTGGTAAGGCCGTGCTCGTGCAGATCCAGTCCGTCGATTTCCACCTGGGCAGGGACACGCAGGCCGATGACGGCATCAATGACCTTGAAGATAATGAACATCACGATCAGTACATAAGCGTCGATGGAAAGGATCCCCAGAGCCTGGACGCCCAGGAGTTTGGCCCCGCCGCCGTAGAAGAGGCCCTTCATGACGCCGTCTTCGCCGGTGGAAAAGAGTCCGACCGCGATCGTTCCCCAGATGCCGTTGACCATGTGCACAGACACGGCGCCGACAGGGTCGTCGATCTTTGCGATATTATCAAAAAACTCTACTGAAAATACGACCAGAATGCCGGCGGCAAGACCAATCACAAATGCTCCGAAAGGACTCACACAGTCACATCCCGCTGTAATGGCGACCAGGCCGGCAAGAGCGGCGTTGAGGGTCATGGAGACGTCCGGTTTGCCGTAGCGCAGCCAGGTCAGGAACATGGTCACAACAGTCGCAACGGCGGCAGCCAGGTTGGTGTTCATGAAGGCCAGAGAGGCATGGAATGCATCTGCGCCGTCTGCCATAGAGGCAGTGGATCCGCCGTTGAAACCGAACCAGCAGAACCAGAGAATGAAAACGCCCAGCGCCACAGCCATCATGTTGTGGCCGGGAATGGCTTTTACCTTGCCTTCCCGGTCGTACTTGCCGATTCTGGGGCCCAGCATCCAGGCGCCCAGACAGGCAATGACACCTCCCACGTTGTGCACGACCGCGCTTCCGGCGAAGTCGTGGAATCCCAGACCGGAAAGCCAGCCGCCGCCCCAGGCCCAATGTCCGCCGATCGGATAGACCAGAAGCGAAATAGCTGCGGAATAAGCGCAGTAGGCCTTGAAATTGGTCCGCTCTGCCATGGATCCAGAGACGATGGTGGCGGCTGTCGCACAGAAGACCGTCTGGAAGATCACATAGCACCAGAGAGGCATGGTCTGCGGAACGACCGTGTTCTCTGCCCCGTAAAGCCCCCGGATCATGGGATCCAGACGGCCGATCAGCGGGGATGTGCTTCCGAACATGAGCCCAAAGCCGACCAGCCAGTAGCAGGGTGTTCCGATACAGAAATCCATCATGTTTTTCATCAGGATATTTCCGGTGTTCTTGGCCCTGGTCAGACCTGCTTCACAGAGGGCGAAGCCCGCCTGCATGAAATAGATCAGGGCAGTTGCGATCAATACCCATGTGACAGTTGATACGTTGTAATCCATAGTATTTTCCTCTTCCTTGTATGATCCCTTTTGCAAAGAAATCCGGATCCCGCATTCACAGGATCCGGACTTCTTTGTCCAGGGGTCTGGGGTTATCAGCAACAAGCCGGCTGACAGCAGAAAAGGCGCTGCAGGTTTCACCCGCAGCGCCTTTGCTGTATGTGAGTATTATACTCTAAAGCAAAGAATTGTCAAAGAGAATTGTATACAATAATACAATTCCTATTTTCAAAATAATTATCTATTCTGCACAAAAGCCCCCTCTTTTCCTGTTCTGTCGTCCTGTTTGATCTCAGTGGGGAAAGACCCCGCTTCTGTAAGCGGTGGGATTAAAACTGCAGCCTGCCTGTCTCAGCGGCGGGTCACAATCCCCCACTGAGATAAAAGCTCCGCGGGGATGCCTGTTCTATATATCATGTATCATGTTTCAGCCCTGAAGGACACCTGCAGATGCTCCTGTGACATATCATAGTACAGGGTCAGGCCGCTGTGTTCCGTGTTATAGACCTGAAGGATCTTGTCGATTCCTTCCATTCCCCCCGTATCTTTGGCATAGTCAGATAAAGAAGCCCCGAACGGCTCCAGAAGAGACGGCGCAAAGTGCAGGGTGGTCTGTGTCTCAAAGACCGCCGTATAGAGGATCTCTGCTTCCACCAGATCCTGGAAAATGTGGCTGCCGTAACTGAGTTCCGGCACGTATCCCGCCCGGGTCTCAGAAATCTCCGCGATCATATCAAATTCGCTGATATCCGCAAAAGAAGAGGGAACGCCCAGTTCCGCAGAGGATGTGCAGATGCGTCCCGGTGTCAGGAGCAGCATGCGCTTTCCCTGTCCGCGCAGCTTCCAGTTGACCGCGGATAAAAGATCCCTGACCCGGAATTTGTCCCGGTAGGGCATCTCATAGTAACGGATGGGGTCGATATAGACGACCAGATCCACGGGAAATGTGCGCGAAAAGCCCATGGAGACTTTTCGGGTCTCCAAAAGAATCTGTTCCGCCGGCAGTGCGGGAACGTTGACCGCATCGCCCTCCCTGGTCTGCTGGAGAGGTCTGCACTGGAGCAGATCGATCACATATTCGCCGTCCGGGGCGATATTGATCGTATATTCAATATCTACCGGATACACATATGCCTCCTTGAGAAGCCGCAGGATCCCCCGCATATCCTCCATGAGCTGTTTGTTTTTTACAAGCCCGTCACAGGAGACATAAAAAATACTCCTGTCGATCCCCCGATCTGTAAAGGTCCGCTCCGCGTCCCAGTCGTGGGACAGCAGAAGTCTGGTCAGATAAGGGGGGATTTCCCTGCGCACAGACTCCGGATCAAAACCCTCCACTTCTCCCGAAGAAAAGCGGACGGCGTCGATCAGGCGCTGGGAGAACTGATGACGGTCGGAGGCCGAGGTCAGGAGGTTTCTGGAAGGATCCTCCAGCATTACCATACGCGGGTAGGAGCCTGTCCGGCGGTCCACGGCAGCTGTTCCCAGGCCCATCACCAATCGCAGCATGCCCTCACTGGGATGCTCGGCGCTGAAGCGATAGGGACTGATGGAATAGCCGACACCGGCTGCCGCAGGCATATAAAAATGCTCGTAGCGGGAGCCGGAGACGCGCTGGACCAGGATGGCCATCTGCTCGTCCCGCTTATCCAGCCCCCTGCGTCTGCGGTAGTCCAGGGCAGACAGCCCCATGGTGCTGGCATAGACCGTGCGTATGGCATTTTCAAAGGTTTCCAGCCTTTCGTCCACTGTCCCGTTTCCGGCACAAAATACCGACTCATATTTGCCCGCGAAAGCATTGCCGAAGCCATCCTCCAGGATGGAGCTGGAGCGCACGATGACCGGATCATTTCCGTAATACTCCAGGAGCCGGCGGAACTCCTCCTTCATGGCAGTTGAAAACTGCCCGTGCAGAAGCAGGTCCTCCATCTGCGCGGCGAGCGCAAAATAGCCCTCCTCTGTCCGCTGCTTCACCCGCAGTTCCCAGAATCCGTTGTCCACGATATAGGTGTAAAAAACATCCGACCCGATGTAAAAAGAGTCGTGGGGTTCGATCCGGTCATAGATATCCGGCCTCAGGTTCTGAGTCAGCTTGCGCGACAGCAGCATGCCGGTGGCCTTGCCGCCGATCATGCCGGTCCCGACCATGCGGTCATGAACTTCGAAATAATCCTCAGGCTCAAAATGTTCCTTGATCAGCTCCCGCAGCCTCTCGTCCCGTGTCAGCATGATGTTGCACATGCGGCTGCATTCCTGAGTCACGTCCAGTCCGTTCTCATACTTGATCCTGGTCCGCTGGAAAAAGCGCTCCCAGCTGTCCATATTCTGGTTGGCCGTAGATCCGGCCAGATTCCGCTGCCGGTAAAAATGACTCATCTGCACACCTTCTCCGCCCGCCGTAAAAGCACCGGTGCGAAGATCATACAGATGGGGCTGCAGCATGGCTTCTGTCTCCCGCCGCCAGACCTTGACCGGCCGGACGTACATGGACAGAATCGTCCCGCTGCCGCTGCCGTCGGAGACAGGTCCTTTTTCCTCCGTAAAAACATCCAGGAAGAGCTGGGTGGTATTCCGGATCTTCTGCAGAGCATCAAATGAATGCCTGCCCCGCAGCACGGGAAAATAGGCTACCGTATCCAGAATGAAGAGAAAAGGACATGTCAGATGGAAGAAGTCCCCCATCAGCAGGTCCGTCGCCCAGGCCGCCTCAAGCTCCGACAGGCAGTCAAACACATAGAAGGCATCATAGCCTTCTTTCTCGATGATGTTGTGGATCTCCACCGTGAAGGTTTCAAAGCGATGGGACAGGGGGACCTGTACAACCCTCAGCCCCTCCATAGGCGGAAGAATCGGTTCATGCTCCGCGAACCGGATGTAAAGGAGGTTCCTTCCATCCCGCAGGGCCTGTTCCGCGAAAGGTACCGCCACTGCGCGGAACTCATCCAGAGAACCGACTTCCCAGACCACATTGTCTCCCAGGCGGATATTGTCCAGTGCGGTATCCATCGCAGGAATACCGGATAGAATTGGTTCATATGCTGCCATGAACAGCCTCCTTTCATTGCGAAATGCGGGGTTGTCGGGGTGATGCAGGATGACCTGATGAACTCATCCTGCGTCAATGGTAGATATTCCCATAGTCATTTCCTCAAGTACATCCAAAAGCATGCGGACCGTATCGAGGGAGGTCAGCATGACAGCGTTGTTCTGCGCGGCGCAGTCCCGGATCAGAATGCCGTCACCGTAATGGATGCCGGACAGAATAGCGCGCGTATTGATCACATAGCTCACATAACCCGCCCGTATGGAATCCAGGATCTCCGTACTTCCCTCACTGGGCTTGCGGCGTATGCGGGTTTGGACGCCTGCCCTCCTCAGGTATTCCCCGGTGAGCGCCGTCGCCTCGATATTGAAGCCCATGTCATAAAAGCGCCGGATCAGAGGAATGGTCTCCAGCTTGTCCTCATCCGCAACGCTAACGAGAACTGTCCCATAACTGCGCAGCTGCATGCCCGAAGCGATCATAGCCTTGTACATGGCTCTGTGGAGCTTTTTGTCATATCCGATCGCCTCCCCGGTCGATTTCATTTCCGGGGACAGATAGGCATCCATGCCATGCAGCTTGGAGAAGGAGAAAGCAGGAACCTTTACGTAATACCGGGATTTTTCAGGTGGATACAGCGCTCTGTCTCCCTTCTTGTTCTCCCCTCCTGTCATGTCGAAGCGCTTCCGCGCTGAGACAGTCGGGGAGGGAGCCGCGAAGGAAATATCTCCGATGGGTTCCGCGGAGGTCTGCGGCCCCGGGACACCCGGGGAGCGATGGCGGGAGCGATCGCCTGTACAGCTTTCTTTCGTGATTCCCTGTTCGCGCAGTGTGATTCCCAGGCTTACCAGTGTGGCTATGTCTGCCAGGCTGAAGCCGGTCGCTTTTGACAGAAAAGGCACTGTGCGGGAGGAGCGGGGGTTGACCTCGATGATATAGACATCATCCTTTTCATCCACGATGAACTGAATATTGAAGAGCCCCCGGATGCCGATCCCCATTCCGAGTTTCAGCGTATATGTAAGGATCGTCTCCCTGACCTTTTCCGAGAGGCTGCGGGGCGGATAGACACTGATGGAATCTCCGGAGTGAACGCCGGTCCGCTCGACCAGTTCCATGATTCCGGGGACAAAAACAGTCTCGCCGTCACAGATAGCATCGACCTCGACTTCCCTGCCCCGGATATATTTGTCCACGAGGACCGGTTTATCCTCGTCGATCTCAACCGCATTCCGCAGGTATTCATGCATTTCCTCTTCCTTGCCGACGATCTGCATGGCCCGTCCTCCGAGCACGAAGCTGGGGCGCACGAGGACCGGGTAGCCGATCTGTCCTGCAGCCCTTACTCCCTCTTCCACCGAAGTCACGGCACGTCCTTTGGGCTGCGGTATCTCCAGTTCCTCCAGAAGCTTCTCGAAGGAGTCCCTGTTTTCCGCGCGTTCGATCGCATCGCAGTCGGTGCCGATGAGGCGGACGCCGCGCTCATGGAGAGGCTCAGCAAGGTTGACCGCCGTCTGTCCCCCAAGCGTAGCGATGACTCCCTCCGGCTTCTCCATTGCGATGATATTCATCACGTCTTCGACGCAGAGGGGTTCAAAATACAGCTTGTCCGAGCAGGTATAATCCGTGGATACGGTCTCGGGATTGTTGTTGATGATAATGGCTTCATAGCCCGCCCGCTGCAGGGTCTGGACTGCGTGGACCGTGGAGTAATCGAATTCCACCCCCTGGCCTATGCGGATGGGGCCGGACCCCAGGACGATGACTTTTCTTTTTCCAGACATTGAGGTGTCATTGTGTGCGGCACAAAATATGCCGGTTTCCATATTTTTCGTTTCTTCCCGCACAGAGTTTTTTCCGCTTTTCTCTGTCAGTTCTTTTCTGACCGGCGGGAAAGCTTCATTTTCCTCCTCATAAGTGGAATAAAAATAGGGGACATAGCTGTCAAATTCCGAGGCGCATGTATCGATCATCTTGTAGACCGGAACGATTCCGCGCTCCTGCCGGAGAGCAAAAATTTCTGTCTCTGTCATTCCCCAGAAATGCGCGATCGCGGCATCGGAGAATCCCATCCGCTTTGCCTCCAGAAGTACATCCGGGTTTCCGGGCTGTGCGCTGAGTTCCCCTTCCATCTCAACAATATTTCTGAGAACACGCAGGAAAAGAGGATCCATGCCTGTTGCCAGGCGGATTTCCTCTGTCACCGTTTCAGAGTGCTCTTCTGCTGATTCTATTGATCCTACAGATTCTGCTGATTCTTTTAATTCTGCTGTTTTGCCTCTGCGGAACAGCTCCGCAATGGCAAAAATGCGGTCCTCCCTGCCTTCCCGGATATAGTCCATCATTGTCCCTGCATCCATGTCGTCGAATTTCGGATCATGCAGGTGCATATGACCGGTCTCGAGGGAACGAACTGCCTTGAGAAGGCTTTCCTCCATGGTCCGTCCTATGCTCATGACTTCACCGGTGGCCTTCATCTGCGTGGATAAGGTGTTGTCAATTTCTCGGGTACTCAGTTCCTGCAGCTCCCTCCATTCCGGAATTCCGGATTGCGGCAGGGGAGTGAGCGCGCCCGGCCTTGTAAATTTGTCGAAAGGGAAGCGGGGCATCTTTGTGACGACATAGTCCAGAGAGGGTTCAAAGCAGGCAGGGGTGTTGGCCAGCATGATCTCGTCCAGGGTCATGCCTATGCCGATCTTGGCTGACACCCTGGCGATGGGGTATCCGCTCGCTTTGGAGGCCAAGGCAGAGGATCGTGAGACACGGGGATTGACTTCAATCAGATAGTATTGGAAGGACTGCGGGTCCAGCGCGAACTGCACATTGCAGCCTCCTTCGATTTCAAGCGCACGGATCACTTTCAGGGCACTGTCGCGGAGCATGTGGTACTCTTTATTAGTCAGTGTCTGGGAAGGACAGACGACAATGGAGTCACCGGTATGTATTCCAACGGGGTCGACATTCTCCATGTTGCAGATCGTGACAGCTGTGTCATTACTGTCGCGCATGACCTCGTACTCAATCTCCTTAAATCCCTTTACACTTTTTTCAATGAGGACCTCATGAACCGGTGACAGCTGCAGGGCGTTTTTCAAAATGGAGAGAAAAGCTTTTTCATCGGCAGCAAAACCGCCCCCTGTTCCCCCCAGTGTAAATGCGGGGCGCAGAACGAGGGGGTAACCGATTTTTCGCGCCGCACAAAGTCCCTCTTCTATGCTGTGAGCAATTTCCGATGGCAGAACAGGCTCTCCCAGGGATTCGCAGAGTTCCTTAAACATGAGGCGATCCTCCGCTTTCTCGATGGAATCACTCTTTGTACCCAGAAGTTCCGTGCGGCATTCTGCCAGGACGCCCTTCTTTTGCAGCTGCATGGCAAGATTCAGTCCGGTCTGGCCGCCGATTCCGGGAAGGATGGCATCAGGCCGCTCATAGCGGATTATTTTGGCTATATATTCCAGCGTCAGGGGCTCCATATAGACCTTGTCCGCGATCGATGTATCCGTCATGATCGTGGCGGGATTGGAGTTGCACAGAACCACCTCATAGCCCTCTTCTTTCAGGGCAAGGCAGGCCTGTGTCCCCGCGTAGTCAAATTCTGCCGCCTGCCCGATCACGATCGGACCGGAGCCGATGACGAGGATTTTATGGATGTCGTTTCTTCTGGGCATGGTGAATCTCCTTATGGGTTTGTCGCGCCCTTAGGAAGTCGCCTTCAAGGTATACCTCCTGCGTCGTTCAGCTTTTTTCGCAGAGTTGTACTAAATCTCGCTTATGCTCAGAACGGATCGGACCAAACTCGTCTCCCGTGTT
>JBGUNJ010000065.1:0-51517 GCA_045117315.1 Lachnospiraceae bacterium
GAATTCGCTTCGCGAATGGGGCGAACGCCGTTCCACTCGGGTTTTTGCGCTGAAAATCGCGCAAAAACGCCTCGAATTCGAGGGGGGCTGTAACAAGCAGTCATTTGCAGTTCAGGTACGCCTGATTCCTAAAGCGCCTTTCGTGCATTACAGGAGTGATGCACAAAAGGCGCTTTGTTTTCAGCATGGACTGTAACAAACAGTCTTTAATTTACACGCTCCCTCATCATCTTCCCCGGTCAGTCCCTTACGACTACAGAGATTCCGTTGGGGATGCAGGTCAGGGAGGCATTTTCGCCCTTGATCTCCCTGGCGCGTCTGTAGGCCGCCTCGAGGGTCGGCGCGTATTCCATCTTCAGGCCTTCGATCATATCCTTCTGATCTTCGTTGGCGACAAAGATCACCTTGTACTTGCGGACGATGCGGGCAAGGATCTGGCTGCACCACTGGTCGGGAGCGGTCTTTTCCTGAGGGGTGGCCAGGAATTTCTGATAGGCGGTCTCGATGTCGGGTTCGTCCGCGATAATGTGATAGAAGAAATCACCGCCCGTGCCATCCGAGCAGGAGGCCAGCATGATGATGACCGCGCCGTCGTTTGCGGTTGCCTCGCCGGCTGTCATGCCCTTGGGGGACTGATAGGCGTTCTGGTCCAGAGGATAGCCGCCGTTTGTGGTGATGACGATATCGGCATAGGCAGGCTTCACGCACACATAGTCAGCGATAAAGTCGCAGCCCTTGCGGTGAGCGGTCTCATAGTTGCCTGCGAAAGCCGCAACAGTCTTTTTGTTCTCATCGATGACAACGTTGACGATATAGGCCAGCTTTGCCATTTTCGCCGCCGCCAGCATATCTTCATGCATGGGATTGTGGTCCAGAATTCCGGTGCGGGAATAAGGGCTGTCGATAAACTTGGAGCAGTGGTTGCCCATGACTGTGACGGCATCCGCCACGCCCGGGAGAATGCTCTTGCGGCCGCCCGAGAAGCCGGCGAAGAAATGAGGCTCGATGAAGCCTTCCGCAACCAGAAGGGAAGTCCCGATCGCGACCTTGTCTATGATGCAGTCAGGCCCGCTGGGCAGGACGCCGACCTTGACATTTTTCGATGGATCGTGGGCGTCATGGACTACGATATGGTCCTTAAACTCTTCGTAAAGCTCATCGCCCAGTTTGTTTTTGAGTTCCTCGATGGTTGTGGGACGGTGGAAGCCTGTGGAAACCAAAAGAGTGATCTTGATATCGGGATTGCCCTGGCGGAGTTCACGGACCATGTTGGGCAGAATGTCTCTGCTGGGAACAGGTCTTGTGTGATCGCTGATGATAATGACACAGTCCTCTTTTCCTTTGGCCAGCTCATACAGCCTGGGGCTGTCAATCGGATTCTCCATTGCCTCACGTACGATATCAAGGCCTGTCCTGTCACTCTTGAGCTGGTCCACTTTACTGGTCAGGACGGGTGTGTCGTCCGGTACCTGCAGGTCCTGTGTGGTCTGAGCGTAAAAAAACTTGACTGTCTTCATAGATTCTGACTCTCCTTTCCCTTTTTTGATTCTATGGCTTTATGTTTGTTGTTCTTTTGATGAAGATCTGTCTACATAGATCTTGCGGACTCTTCTCTCTGAGATCTCCAGGATCCGGAAGTCAACGTTTTCATAACTGAATGTACTGTTGACATTGGGAAATCCGTTGTTGATCTCGATGCACCATCCGCCCACTGTCTCGGAGTCGAAGGGGAATTTGTCCTCATCCCAATGCATCAGTTCCAGGAAGTCGGACACAGGCATGTCCCCGTCAAGTTCATAGGTCCCGTCGCCCTGTTCCACGACTTCGCGCTCTACCGTATCTGTCTCATCCCAGATCTCTCCGACAAGCTGTTCAAGGACATCCTCCATGGACACGACACCCAGAGTGCCTCCGTACTCATCCGTGACAACAGCCAGATGCTGCTGGGAATTACGCAGGGAAGACAGCACCGCGGGCAGCTTCATCGTTTTATACACGTAGCAGGTGGGCATCAGAAGCTTCCTGATCTCCACCTTGTCGCGGTCGATCATTGCCTTGAGCACCCGGTTCAGGGATAAAATGCCGATCACATGGTCGATGCTGTCCTCGTAGACAGGAATACGGGAAAAGGGGGATGTCTCGATCAGCTGCAGGATCTCATCCCAGGGATCGTCAATATCGATAGCGGTGATATCCACGCGGGCAGTCATGACTTCAGAGGCGGATGTCTCGCTGAAGTCGATCGCGGCGCTGACGAGCTCCGAGGCATCCTCGTCGAGGATATCCTCGTTTTCCGCCATATCGATCATGGTGTGAAGTTCCGCCAGGACCACGTCGCTGTCATCGGACGGCAGGTCGGGCAGAAGCCGGGTAATCAGATTCACGAGCCCGACCACGATCACGGTCACAGGCTTGAGGACGATCATCAAAACATGCAGGGGACGGGCAAAAGCCCGGGCAAATCGGGTGGCGTTCTTCTTGGCCGTGATCTTGGGGATGGTCTCCCCGAAGATGACGACTGCGATTGTGATCACAAGGGTCGAAACCCATGTATATTCTTCACTGAGAACTGCCATGACCGCCAGTGAACCCATGGAAGAAGCCGCTATATTGACCAGATTGTTTCCCACGAGAATGGCCGAGAGCACAACGTCGAAGCCCTCCCGGATCCTGACCGCTCTGGCTGCCTTCCTGTCCCCGTTATCTCTCTGGTGCTCCAGACGAACCTTACTGCAGGCAGAATAGGACATTTCCGACGCTGAGAAAAAAGCAGAACAGGCGATGCAGACAATGATGCCGGCTATATAGACATAAAACATACCCATACTCCGTCACCTCCTGTTATTTGTGCCGCTTTTGGAAAAAGCGCGGGAATAGTGCCTGCCCTGTTCCTGGCGGATCCGGTAGGCGCGCCCTTCCGCAAATGCGCGGGCATCCTCTTCTGTAAATCCACCTTCATCAGATTCTGAACCGGCATCATCTTCCGGAGAACTGTCTCTTCCCTCAACGTGGTCGTCACTGATAAACCGGCCGGTCTCGGGATCTATGCCCGACATTGCGGCGGCGTCACGGTCTTTCTCCAGTTCTTCCTCCGTCAGACGCCTGACCTTCAGACGCATGATGCGGTTTTGGCGCATCACGAGAATGGAAATCTCAATCCCAAGGTATTTAAAGCTGTCGCCGGCGACAGGAATCTGAGGAAATACTTCATAAGCCAGCTCATTCATCAGCTTGCGTCCGATCCTCTCCTCTTCCGCCTCCGTGTAGGGAATTCCCAGCTCGTCCAGCACATCGAGCACATGCTCCTCCGGATTGACGCTGTAGGAGCCGTCCGTCATCGGCACGACGTTGCGCACCGCGCGGTCATCCTCGTCCCAGATTTCGCCAACCAGCTCCTCCAGAATGTCTTCGTCAGTGACGATTCCCAGGGTCCCGCCGTAATTGTCCGTGACCACCGCGATATTGATCTTTTTGCGCGACATAATCTCCAGAAGATCATCGATCTTGGTCGATTGATGAATGAAATAAGGCTCATAGAGCAGCGGACGGATATCCAGAGCCCGGCCTCTGCGGATATAGTGGCGGATATAGCGGCGGATGTGCAGGATTCCGATAATATGGTCGATCGACCCCTCATAGACCGGCAGGCGGCTGTGATTCTGCTCCTTGATAAAGGCCAGAATCTCTTCCTGGGGCATATCGATATCGATCGCCGCCACATCGACCCGGCTTGTCAGGATACTCTCCACTGTGACTCCGCCGAACTGCAGGGCGGACGAGATGAGATCTTCCTGCTCCTCGTCGATCTTGCCCTCCTCGGCCATATCCTCGATAATATCGTAAATGTCATTTTCTGTGACAGATGTCTCAACGTCCCCTTTCGTCAGTTTCGCTGCCGCATTGCCGATCAGTGTCAGCAGGGCCGCCAGCGGACCAAGGATCTTCATCAGCACATTGAGCATCCATGCCGTCGAAAGGCTGAGGGGTTCACAGTATTTGCGCGCAACACTTTTAGGCAGCATCTCTCCGAAGAAAAATACTACCAGAGTGGTGACCAGTGTGGAAATGGAAACTGCAGAGACGCCCCACCGCTTGGTCACGTAGACGGTCACGATGGAACCGGTGGCAATGTGCACTATATTGGTGCAGATCAGAAGCGTTGTGATCGCTCTTTCAAACCGCTCTGTAATACGAAGGGCACGCACAGCCCTGGCATCCCCTTTTTCCGCAAGTGTTTTCAGACGCACCCGGGAGACCGAAGAGAACGCTGTTTCCATCACGGCAAAGAGCATAGCGGCTAAAAGCAGCAAAAGAATAATCAGCCATGTAGATCGACTGGCATCATCCATAGAAGTATATCACTCTCCTTTATTTCTTCTGCCGGACACGGACCTGATCCGGCACCGGCTTGTATACTCCGGAAATCACGTGTATTACACTTTAATACTCCGGAAATCACGTATAATGCGCTTTTATACTCCGGAAATCACGTGTATTACGTGATGAATCAAAATCAGTTTCTGATTTCGAAAGTATACCATACAACACAAATGTTATCAAACCTTTCACCGCTGACCGGGCGCCTTTCTTTCGCCTTTCTTTCATCTTTTTATCATCTTTCTTTCGCCGCTGTTACAGCCAGTTCACTACTTGCTGAAAACATTGCGCCTTTTGTGCATGGCTGTTTTGGCGGGATGTTCCCGCTCCGTACCTCGCGCCGGCCGCCGCTGCGCTTTCCCGGCTGTGGCTTTTTGGTCATTTCATTATATAAAGACTATTGATTTGTACGGTTTATCGTTTGATAATTCTTTGGGAGGCAAACTGAAAAAAAGCCTTATTCGGGTACAGAAATGTCCACAGACCGGCTTGCCGGGGTAAAAAAATGTCCGCAAATCAGCTTGTCGGACAAAAAATGACCGCAAACCGGCCTGCCGGAGAGAAAAATGTCCGTAATCCCGCATGACGCCACATCAGGTGCTCGGATTTCCGGACTGTCTGCCCGAACCATGGTCCCCCTTCCGGACTGAACTGTAACACTTGTGTATCCGGGCTTATGTCCGGGCACACATGATCAATCTGAAAAGGAGTCTAAAGAATGAAAATCGGATGTGTAAGAGAAATCAAGAACAATGAATTCAGAGTGGGGCTCACTCCCGACAATGTACATGCATATACAGCTGCAGGCCACGAGGTCCTCATTGAGAAAGGTGCCGGCCTGGGCTCCGGTTTCCAGGATGAAGAGTACATCGCTGCCGGAGCCGTCATGTCTGACAGCGCTGCGGATGTCTGGAATAATGTCGAGATGATGGTAAAGGTCAAAGAGCCGCTCGAGGAGGAATACCCTCTCTTCCACGATGGACTGATTCTCTACACATACCTTCATCTGGCGGCCGACAAGCCCCAGGCGGATGCCCTGCTTGCGGGCAAAGTGAAAGCCGTCGCCTATGAGACCATGCAGGAAAATGACCGTTCTCTTCCCTGCCTGGCTCCCATGAGCCAGATCGCGGGACGTCTCTCCATCCAGGAGGGCGCCAAATACCTGGAGAAGCGCTTCGGCGGCGAAGGAATCCTTCTGGCAGGCGTTCCCGGAACCCCCAAGGCAAATGTCGTCATTCTGGGCGGCGGCACAGTCGGCACAAATGCCTGCAGGATCGCTGTCGGCATGGGCACAAATGTGACGATCATGGATATCAATCTGAAGCGTCTCGAGGAACTTGACAACCTGTTCGGTTCCCGCATCCAGACCCTGGTCTCCACTGACAGCAACATCGAGAAAGCCGTCAAGGAAGCCGATCTCGTAATCGGGTCCGTCCTGATCCCCGGTGCTTCGACCCCCAAACTCTTCAAGAAAAAATATCTGCCCGAAATGAAGGACGGCTCGGTCTTTGTGGACGTGGCGATCGACCAGGGCGGCTGCGGGGAGACAAGCAAAGTGACGACGCACGACGACCCGGTCTTCATCGAAGACGGCGTCGTTCACTACTGCGTGGGCAACATGCCCGGAGCAGTTCCGCGCACCAGCACCATCGCCCTGACAAACGCAACGCTCAGCTACGGCCTGAAGATCGCAAATGACGGACTGGAAGCGGCCTGCAAAGACAGCCGCGCCATCCTTTTGGGCGTCAACTGCTACGACGGCAAGGTGACAAACAAAAATGTCGCTGACGCCCTTGCCTATGACTATGTCGATCTCATGACCCTGATCTGAAAAAACATTACACGGGCTGTGTCATAAAATGATATAAAAGTCACAACTATGGTGCCAGGGTCAAAAGGCAACTAAGTGGAGCCTGTCCCGTTCTTTTGACCTTTACATCATAAATATCCTGTATATCCTAAAAAAAAGCCGCGCGGCTCCGGGATGTTCAATCACAGATCTTCTCCCCGGACCGGGCGGCTTTTCTCTATTATTTTTTTCTTTTTGCTTTTTCCGTTCAGTTTTTTCTGTTCAGTTTTTTCTGTCCGGCTTTTTTCTTTTCGGGTTTTTGTCTGCCGCGGAAATCAGTCTTCCATTTCACGGATCAGGTTCACCATCTCGATGGCGCCGAGGGCGCAGTCATAGCCCTTGTTGCCAGCCTTGGTGCCGGCGCGCTCGATGGCCTGCTCGATGTTCTCTGTCGTGACTACACCGAACATGACGGGTACGCCGCTGTCCAGAGAAGCTGCGGCGACGCCTTTGGAGACCTCGTTGCAGACATAATCATAGTGGCTGGTCGATCCGCGGATCACAGCGCCCAGAGCGATGACAGCGTCGTATTTTCCGCTCTTTGCCATCTTCCTGGCGATCAGCGGGATCTCAAAGGCACCGGGGACCCATGCGACATCGATATTGTCTTCATCGATATCATGTCTGAGCAGTCCGTCCATGGCTCCGCCCAGAAGCTTGGATGTGATAAATTCGTTGAAACGGGCGACAACGATACCGATGCGGATTCCCTTTGCAACCATTTTGCCTTCAAATGTCTTCATTTTGTCTGATCCTCCATTCCTGATTCTCGAAAATTTTTAATCTGTTCTGTATTTCTCAAGCCTTCACCAGATATTGTCTGATATGATTTGATATTGCCCAATACTGTCCGATGCTGTCAGATATTGTCCGACCTTGTCGATATTGTCTGATACCGTCTGATATTGTCCGGCCTTGTCGATATTGTCTGATATTGTCTGATACTGTCTGATACTGTCTGGTATTCATTCAGATATTCATGATGTGGCCCATTCTCTTCTGTTTTGTCTTGAGGTAGAAAGCGTCATAGGGTGTGACCTTCATCTGGATCGGCACTCTCTCAGAGATTTCCAGTCCGAACTCCTCCAGCTGGTAGACCTTGTCGGGGTTGTTGGTGAGAAGGCGCATGCTCTTGACTCCCAGTTCCCGCAGAATCTGTGCGCCGATGAAGTATTCGCGCTCGTCTCCCCTGAAGCCCAGGGCCAGATTGGCGTCGAGTGTATCCATTCCCTTCTCCTGAAGTTCATAGGCACGGAGCTTGTTGATGAGTCCGATCCCGCGGCCTTCCTGCCGCATGTAAAGCAGGATTCCTCTTCCCTCTTTTTCGATCTGGGTCATGGCCGAAGCCAGCTGCTGGCCGCAGTCGCAGCGCAGGGAACCGAAGGTATCGCCGGTCAGGCACTCAGAGTGGACGCGGCACAGGATGTCCTTGCCGTCGCCGATATCTCCCTTGACCAGTGCGACATGGTGTTCGCCATTGAGACGGTTGACAAAGCCGTAAGCGCGGAAATCGCCGTATTTAGTCGGCATGCTCACTTCCGCCACGCGGTCCACCAGCTTGTCATGGCATTTGCGGTAGCTCTGCAGTTCCTTGATGCTGATGAATGTGAGACCCCATTTTTCAGCCAGTTCCTTGAGTTCTTTGGTCCGCATCATGGTCCCGTCTTCCCTCATGATCTCACAGCAAAGGCCGCAGGCTTTCAGCCCCGCCAGCCGGCACAGATCCACTGTGGCCTCGGTGTGGCCGTTTCGCTCCAGAACTCCGTTGGGCTTGGCCAGCAGGGGGAACATGTGGCCGGGTCTGCGGAAATCACCGGGCTGGGCGTCATCCTGAACACAGGCCATGGCGGTCACTGAGCGCTCCTTGGCGGAGATTCCGGTAGATGTCGAAGCATGGTCGATGGAGATGGTAAAAGCGGTCTCGTGGTTGTCGGTGTTGGTCCTGACCATCTGCGGGATCTGCAGCCTGCGGACAAATTCCTCCGCCATGGGCATGCAGATCAGTCCCTTACCGTGGGTGGCCATAAAATTGATATTCTCAGTGGTCGCATACTCTGCCGCGCAGATAAAATCTCCCTCATTTTCCCGGTCGGGATCGTCCACCACGAGGATGATTTTGCCGTCCCTCAAATCCTGCAGCGCCTGCTCAATTGCCTGAAATTCATTCATCACTTTTTCCTCCGGATTTGCTTTTTTCATAATATATCTTTTTCAAAATTTGTCTTTTTCAATATTTGTTTTTTCAATATTTGTTTCTTCAAAAAGCCCTTTCGCTGCCATACGAGGCTGCCGGCTTTGTTTCGTAAATATTTCCCTGTATATAGGTATATAGTTTTTGAGGCCTGTATATTCTCCGGTTACAGAATAGAAAAAGCAGATCTCAAAAGCCGTTTTTCAGCAAAAAGTCGCGGGTGATTCCGCCGGATGAGGAGCTTTTTCCCCTCGAAGCATTGCTTGCGGGGATTCCGCTCCCTGTTTTCTCCTGTCCCAGCCAACTGTCGGGCGCAGGTCCCAGGAAAAGCAGCTTCTCCACATATTTTCCTATGATATCCGTCTCCAGATTGACAGGGTCTCCTTTCCTGCGGTCCTGCAGAGCCGTCACGCTAACCGTGTGCGGGATCGCGGAAATAGAAAAGGTCTGTTCTCCGACCTCCGCGACCGTCAGGCTGATGCCGTCGACCGTGATCGATCCTTTTTCCACTATGTACCGCAGAACCTGCGGTTCCGCCCGGAATGTATACCAGACTGCATTGTCATCGCGGCGCGTCTGCGTGATGATCCCGACGCCGTCCACATGGCCGGCGACGATATGGCCGCCGAATCTTCCGTCCGCCGCCATTGCCCGCTCCAGATTGACGCGGCTGCCTGGGGCCAGCTTTGAGAAGGCGGTCCTCCGCAGCGTCTCATGCATGACATCCGCCGTGAAGGAATCGCTGCTCAGGCTGGTCACAGTCAGACAGATTCCGTTGACAGCAATACTGTCTCCTATATGTGCGTCCTCCAGTACTTTTTTTGCCGAAATCGTGAGCACTGCCGAGGCGCGTCCTTTTTGGATCTGCCGGACGGATCCCATTTCTTCCACAATTCCTGTAAACATTTTCACCTCCAAGACAAGGTTCTGTGCTTTGTCCGGACTGCCTTGAGGCCGGTCCTGTCTCTTATGTATGGAAACCCTTCCGCGGTTCAGCACAGGACCTGGCCGCTTTTCCTTTTCATTTCAGCAAAGTACATCGCCGTTCATCCTTCTTCCCGCGCTTCCTTTGCGGATTCTTCCCTGGATCAGGTAGTCGTTCCCCAGTTTGGAGATCTCGGTGCCCTCCAGCATAAAAGCCAGCCGGGGATCCATCACGCCTCTGCCCTCGACCGGGGATTTGGCGTCAGCTCCGCCGAATATTTTCGGTGAGATATATGCCGCGACACGGTTGACGATTCCGCTGCTGAGGGCTGACCAGTTGAGTGTGCCGCCGCCCTCCAGCAGGATACTGTCGATCTTCTCTTCACCCAGCTTTCTCATCAGCTCGGGCAGGTCGGGATGGCCGTCGGTGCGCTTCACTTTCAGGATCCTGCAGCCCTTGTCCTCGAAGCGGGCGATCTTGTCCTCGTCGTCTGTGCAGGTCGCGAAGATAGTCGGCACCTGTTCCGCGGTCCTGACGATATTGCAGTCCAGGGGGGTCCTCAGATTTGTGTCACAGATGATCCTCACCGGGTTTTTCGAATCCGGCAGGCGGCAGGTCAGCATAGGGTCGTCAGCCAGAACTGTTCCCACACCGACCATGATCCCGCTCAGATCATGCCGCAGCTTCTGCACATGCCCTCTTGCCTCCTCTCCGGTGATCCATTTCGATCTGCCGGTGAAAGCGGCGATCTTGCCGTCAAGAGTCATGGCGTATTTCATGACGACATATGGAGTCCCGGTCCTGATATAGTGAAAAAAGATCTCGTTGATCTTGTCGCATTCCTCCCGGAGCACTCCTTCTGTGATCTCCACTCCGTGGCTTTTCAGAATCCGGATTCCTTTGCCGCAGACCTGGGGATTTGGGTCGCCGCTGCCTATGACCACCCGCCGGATCCCTGCCTCCAGGATCGCGTCGGTACAGGGAGGCTGCCTGCCGTGGTGGCAGCAGGGCTCCAGTGTGACATACATGGTCGCTCCTGCCGGCGGTTCCGCGCAGTGCCTGAGCGCGTTTCTCTCGGCGTGCAGGTCTCCGTAACGCTCGTGATAGCCTTCCGCGATCACGGTCCCGTCGTCCCGGACGATCACCGCTCCGACCACCGGATTGGGGGAAACCCATCCGCGGCCCTTCTCTGCCAGTTCCAGCGCCCGCCTCATATAGAATTCATCCGGCTTTCTCAGCTCTGACATTTTCTGTCTCCCTTCTTCAACTTCCTGCCTGCCCCCGATCATCATGTCTTCCCAATACAATTTCCGGGAAGAAAAACGACAATTCAAGGCCTGCCCCCGATCATCGGGTCTTCCCGATACGATTCCCGGGAAGAAAAACGATAATTCAAGGCCTGACCCTGATCATCGGGTCTTCCCGATACTAATAGTCCTGGATATCCGATACAGTATGGGCAAAAAAATACCCTGGACTTAAAGATCCTGCCGTCATTTCTCCTTTTTTTGAAAGACGATACTGCTCGGATCATCTTCAAAAAAGGAGCTGTCGGACAGTTCCTGAGTCAGGGCATGCTTTTTTTCAAATAGATTTCTGTCGGTTTTTCAGCAAAAGCCCCTCGGTCTTTCTCCGCCGGGCACGCCGTATTATAACAATCAGAAACAATCAGAAACAAGAATCATGAAATAAAAAAACCCCGGAACCTTCAATCTGTTCCAGAGCTTCATTTCATAATGGAAATCATAATGGAAAGAATCAGGAGGTCAGCCAGAATGCGTATCCACAGTATCCCGGCATGCTGCAGTTCCGGCAAACACCGGCATAAAGCAGGCCCGGGGATTTCTGTCCCGGAATGCACTCAGAAAAACTCTGCTTATTCCATCCAAATTATTCCATCCGAAATCTTCTTCCATCCAGACTATACTGTCGGCCTCGGAGTTTCACCGGGTCATGCCTTGCGGCTCGTGGGCTATACCACCGGTAGGGACTTTCACCCTGCCCTGAAGATTTTTTATTAAATTAAATTACTTTAACACTATACAGCAGTGAACAGAGACTGTCAACACGCCATCCTCCCTGAAGTATACCGCATAATGCCATTTCCCCAAAATGTACGGCAAAATAAACAGACATAGCGCTTTTCAAAAAAAGCACACCAGGATTTACAGACATGACGCTTTTCAAAAAACGCACACCAAAATTTACAGATACAGCTTTTTTTCAAAAACGCAAAGCAAAATATACAAAGAGCAGCGGCAGGTTCCTGTTGAGAGAAAAGATCATGGATGCAAAATTTTCCCAGATCAAGCCGTACCGGTACTCCGCATAAACATGCAAAACACCTCCACAGACTCCGTAATACACGAAGCCTGTGAAGGCGTCAAAATGCTGAAAACTATTCCGCCCGGTACAGATCGTACAGTTCCCGGGTCAGGTTCTTACTTCACTTCCACCAGTTCGATACGGAAGTTGAGTTCCTTGCCGGCCATCTCATGATTGCCATCCAGAGTGATCGTCTTGTCGTCCTTGGCTGCCACTGTGACAGGGAAGGGCTGTCCCATCATATCTCTGAGGTAGACGCGCTCACCGACGTTCAGGTCCTCGGATCCGGGAAGACGGCTGATCTCAATAGTGATAATGTTTTCGGGATCAGGCATGCCGTAGGCCTCTTCGGGCATCAGGTGGATGTCGATGGTCTGACCGACTTCCATGTCCGCAACAGCCTGGTCGAAACCTCTGATCATCATGCCGACGCCGCAGATGAAATCCAGGGTCTGGCCGCGGTCATAGGAGGAATCGAACTGAGTCCCGTCATTGAAAGTACCTCTGTAGTGGACTCTGCAGGTCTTGCCCGCATTTTTGCCTTCCAGGATGATCTGGGGAGCACCGCCTCCGCAGCAGCCACCGCAGCCTTCGCCGCAGCCGCTTTCGCCGCAGCCTTCTTCGCCGCAGCCCTCACCGCAGCCTTCTTCGCCATCGCCGTGATGGCCGCACTCATGGCCCTCACCGTGATGGTCACAGTTGGCACCCGTGGATACCAGGCTGCCGGCCAGAAAATCACGGACTGCCTGGTCCGCTTCGCCCTCGGCGCCTGCCACCACTGTGATCCCGGCCTGCTGCAGCGCGTTCATGGCACCGCCACCCAGACCGCCGCAGATCAGCACTTCGATGGCCTTGTCCGCCAGAAGCCCTGCCAGCGCGCCGTGGCCAATACCGTTGGATCCGATCACCTCGGAGGCAATAATCCTTCCCTCCTGCACATCATAGACCTTAAAAGTCTCTGTCCTTCCAAAATGCTGAAAAATATTACCGTTTTCATAAGTGACTGCAATTCTCATCTGGTTTTTTCCTCTCTTTCCAGTATATCGAAGCGCACCCGCGCTTTGAAATGCGAATCTCCCATCTAAAGATGTCGAGGTCAAAAGGTGGTAAGAGCAAATCCGTAACGTCAATATGCACAAACACACATGTTTTTGACCATGAGGCCATAGACACAAGTAAATAAAACTTAACGCAATCCAACATGTCATGTCAAGGATATATTCTCATTGCTGCAGACAGAATCATCCCGGAATCTTCCGCGGCCGGCCCGTGTCCGCTGCAAGGCGGAAAAACACATTGCACGGGACATGTCATAAAACAGGCAGTACAAGGAACCAAATCCCTGTACTGCCTGCTTTTTTGCATTTCTTCTTCTCTGATCCGCTCTCATTACAGAAGGGGAGAAAACAGTCTGAGCAACATGTGTTTGGCGCCTTCCATAGCTCCGCGGCCGTTTGTATAGTAGTCCGTCACTTCCCTGCACTGGGCAAAAGTCGATTCAAAGTCGCGCTTCGTCTCCATGACGGTCTGGCAGTCCGCATACATGCAGCCGTTCTCGAAGTGGTGATAGAGACTGCGGTAATCAAGGTTGATCGTCCCGCAGGTTGCCACCAGGTCATCTGAGATACACATCTTTGCGTGGCAGAATCCGGGAGTGAACTCATAAATTCTCACCCCGTTTCTGGTAAGCCCGTTATAAAAGGACCGGGTCATGCCGTAGATGATTTTTTTGTCCGGGATTCCGGGCGTGATGATCCTCACATCGACCCCCCGCCTGGCGGCCAGCGACAGGGCGTGGGTCATTTCGTCGGTGATGATCAGATAGGGCGTGGTATACCAGACGTATTCCCTGGCTCCCTCCGCGATACTGATGTACAAGTCCTCTCCCACATGGACATCATCCATAGGAGAATCCGCATAGGGCTGCACGAATCCTTTCGGGGGCTTTTCCGCGGATGCCTTCCTGCTGTCCGCTTTCTTCCCTGAGGCTGCCGGAAGAAACGTTTCTGCCCCGCTCTTTGAGGCTGCCGGAAGAGCCGTTTCTGCCCCGGTTTTTGAGGCTGCCGGAAGAACCGTTTCTGCCCCGGTCTTTGCGGAATCCTGACTGAGTTCGTTTTTGCTGAGTTCTTCTTTGCTGAGTTCTTCTTTGCTGAGTTCTTCTTTGCCGAGTTCTTTTTTGCCGGGTTCTTCTTTTTTGAGCTCTTCTTTTTTTCCTGCCTCCAGACGGGCTTTCCTGAGATTCTCGGACAGGTATTTCACATAATCCGTGTCATCCTTGTCATGCTCTTTTATGGCATTCCACATCTCCAGGAAAGTCACTGTCAGGCTGTCCACGGCGTCCCCTTCCAGGCGAATGCCGGTGTCCTTCCAGAATCCGTAGGGCTCTGTTCTGTGAAAATACTCATTGGCCAGATTGTAGCCGCCCGTAAAAGCGACGCGGCCGTCGATCACGGTGATCTTGCGGTGGTCACGGTTGTTCAAAAACAGGTTCAGCCCCGGGGCAAAAGGATTGAACACCCGGCATTGAATTCCCTTTGCCTCCGTTCTCTTGACAAAATCGGTATTGATAAAGCCCACGCTTCCCAGATCATCATAGAAGACCCTCACTTCAACTCCCGCACGCACTCTATCTTCCAGCACAGCCAGGATCTCGTGCCAGCACTCGGCATCCTCGATGGCGTGGTACTCCATAAAGATGAAGCGCTCGGCTTTGGCCAGTTCTTTTTTCTGGGCCTCAAATCCTTTCTCCGCGTCATCATAATAAGTCAGGGATGTATTTTCATAGACGGGATATCCCGCCTGGTCCCTGAGATATCTGACCAGCCCGTAGAGTCTGGTGTCACGATTTCTGACATGCTCCTCGACATCCCTGTTTTCCGGCAGAAGGGGCATCAGCTTTCTGTCAATTTCGGCATAGCGCCTCTTCATTTTCAGAGAGTGGCCGTTCAGGCCGATGAGCAGATACATGGTTGTTCCGAAGATGGGCTCTATCATGATCAGAATGATCCACGTCATACGGATCGTCCCCGCTTTGTGGCTTCCGTAAATACCCAGGACCAAAATCATGGAGACAGCACGGATGGTATTGTAGATCCAGGCCGCCTTTGATCCGGCGTACCGGACCAGCAGCAGAGTCACCACCACAAAGAAGAGAATAGAAACAAGGGTAAAAACCATTCTCCAGATTCCGTTTTTTACTGATGCCTTTTTCTCGACTGTCCCTCCGGTTAAGGATTCCGTGCTTTTCGTAGTCTTCTCTTTTTCTGCCATCTGCCTCTCCTTTTATTCTATGGGGCACAAGACTTACAAGCAGGTCTTGAAGTTCTTTGGGTGCCAGGACTTACAAGCGGGTCTTGATGTTCTTTGGGTGCCAGGACTTACAAGCGGGTTGGTATTCTTTGGATGCCAGGACTTACAAGCGGGTATTGAATTGCCGGGTCGGTGCCGGTGTCAGTATTTCCTGAGAATCATCTCTTTTGAAGCTATATATTTGTCCGCCATGCATACCAGCGCCGCCTCTTTTGAGCGGGGCGGGGAAAACAGGGTCAGGGGCCACATATGTCCCCGGATAATATTGAGCTCATTTGGCGTCAGGCCGAAATCCCTGCCGGCGTTTTCCGCGGCCTTACCGGGATGAGAAGTCCCGTGCCGGTAGGGCGTCAGACCCTCTGCCTTAATATCATAGAGATAATAATCGTGCAGGAGAGCGCCCCGGGCCAGTTCCCGCTCGTCGATCTCCCACCCCAGCTTCTCTGCCAGTTTGAAGCTTGCCTCGGCGACCTTGATACTGTGGCTTAAAGTATTGGTCCCGAAATGCTGGGGAAACTCTTTCATCCTCTTCACTTTAGGATCAAGAAGCAGTCTGTTCAGTTCCGTATAAAATCGTTCTCTGCTGTTTGTCATAATATTTAATCATCCAACTTCAGACGGGTGTAGCTTCCTCCTTCCCGGGTCTTTTTCACGACGATCTGCCTTCCAATCCTGGACTTGAGCTCACTCACATGGGAAATGATCCCGACCAGCCTCTCTCCGCCCTCAGTCAGATCCTTCATGGCGTTCATTGCCTGGTCCAGGGTGTCCTGGTCCAGGGAACCGAATCCCTCGTCCACAAACATGGTGTCCAGACGGATGCCGCCCGCATGGGACTGGATCTCATCGGACAGGCCGATTGCCAGGGACAGGGAGGCAATAAAGGATTCGCCTCCGGACAGGGATTTGACGCTGCGGGTACTGCCGTTGTAGTGGTCGATGACCTCCAGATCCAGACCGGTCTGGGACTGGGAGCCGGCATCTTTGACATCGACTCTGCGCAGGTCATATTGCCCGGAGGACATGATCGCCAGACGTTTGTTTGCCCGACGGATGATGCGGTCAAAGAGTGACATCTGGACATATGTCTCAAGCTCCACCCTGGATCTGCCTTTGAGTCCAGTCCCGGAAGCCGTGTTGGCAAGAGTGTTGATTTCATTATAACTGCGCTCCGCCCCGATTGCCAGAGCGCTGTGTTTCTGCAGCCTTTCCAGGGCTTTTTCATTGGCGTTCAACCGTCCGCTGACGGCGACGATCCGGTCGTCATTGGCTTTTTGCCTGTCCTTAATCTCCTCCAGCGATGCCCTGTCTTTTTCAATGTCGTAGACAGGGGCATCCGTGATCTCTTTCTCGATGCTCTTCTTACGGGCATCGGTCTCTGTAATCCTGTCCTTGATCCCCTGCAGGGTTTCCTGTGCCGTTTTTATGGCGTCGAGGATCTCCTGATTCCTTGCCTGAAACTGCCTGATTGCCTCTTCCGCTTCTTTTCTTCCATCATAGTGGAGCTTTTTGCGGCGGTCTTCTATATTCTTTTCATAATTCTTTCGTTTCTCTTCCAGGGCACCGATTGAAACGTTCAGGGTATTGATTTCTTCTTCCAGACGACGGATTTTCTTCTCCAGGTCCTGAACTTCCGCAGTCAGCTTTTCCCTGCGGCGCTGTTTTTGATCGAGGACTTCAATTGCTTCTTCGCAGGTTCTGAGTTCGCTTTTGATCTCCTGCTCTTTATCAGCTGCTTTCTCCCTGACAGCCCTCTTGAAAACATCCGGCAAAAGCCCGGAAACAGTCTCTTCTCCCAGTACTGTGGCAGCGCCCTCGCGCACAGCCTTCCACTTCTCGACTGCGGTCGCCTCAGCAGAGGCCGTCTTCCTGTGCAGATCTGTCAGAGCTTTATCCAGCGCCTTTTTCTCCTCTTCACGCAGTGGAATATCCTGATCGAGTTCTTTTTTCCGCCCTGCCTTCTGCTCCAGAATGCGGATCTCTTTTTCCAGATCCTCTAATCTTGTCCCGACGGAACGGATCTCCTCTTCCAGGACCGCAGGATCTGTCAGATCCGTCTCGTCCCCTGCCAGGGCTGCCGCAGTCTCCCGGCACTGCTTACGGTGGGAAGCGGCTTCCTGCGTTTTGGCTGCAGCCAGCCTGCCCAGTTCCGCAAAGCGGTCGGTCAGGGTCTTATGAAGCTGCTCCGCCTCTTTTAATTCCTTTTCAAATCCCAGTCTCTCATCAATGGCTTTTGCTGCCGCTTTCTCCTGCTCTTTTGCCCTTCCGGCAGCTTCTGTGTTGAATCTGATCAGCTGGTCAGATGTCAGATCCGGCAGGCCGGCTTGCTCCCGCAGCTGCTCCAGCGTCCCCTCGATCAGGGAGGTCAGTCCATTCACCTTCTCTTCCTGCCCCCCGCAGGCCTTATCCGCAGCAAAATAATCTTTCTCGTCCCTGGTTCTCCTGGCAAAGGCTGCGTCAACCTCCTTCTGGGAAGGCACATTTTCTTCCTTACTGCAGAGGGATGGATGGTGTTTGGAGCCGCAGACCGGGCAGGGCACTCCATCATCCAGCCCATCTGCCAGAATACCTGCCTGGCCCGTCAGAAATCTCTTATAGAGTTTCTCTGCCTGCCCGGTGGAGTCCAAAGAGATCCTCGCAGCTTTTTCCTTGTCCCTGAGCATCTTTTCAAGGATTTCCTTTTCCCCGATCAGTTCCTTCTCGGATTTCTGCAGGTCCTTGAGCTGCCTGGCCTGGTTTTCTGTTCTCCGGATGGCGTTTTTTGCTTCCACCTGCTCTGCTTCCGCATTCCTGCGCGCTTCGATCTGTTCCCTGAGCCGTCCGGTCTTCTGGTCCAGTTCCTGTAACTGCTCCCCTGTTTTTACGGCATCATTATGCAGTTTCTCTGCGTCTTCTCCCAGCTTTTTCGTTTGCAGCAGGGACTTCTGCAGGCCTGCCAGGGCTTCTCTGCGGACGTCGGCCTCTCTGTGTCTCTGGCGGGATTCGGTCAGTCGGACTTCGACGCCGGAAAGACCAGCCAGTTCTGCCTTCATCTGCTCTGTCTTTTGATTGTAAAGAGAGATGGCATCCTGCTCTCTGCTCTCCTGCTCCTTTGTCTGCTTCGCGGTCAGATCATCCGACTCTGCCCTTCCAATCTTCTGCAGAAGGTCCCCTGCTCTGGACAGGCGGTCCTCCGTCCCTTTTTTCCGCGCACGGGCAGTGGCAAGCTCCTCTCCGACCCTGTCCAGAGTTTCCAGTTCCGCCTTTGCGGAAGCAAGATCATCGGCATGTTCCTTTTTCTCCTCTTTTTTTTGGCCGCGCTGCTGCTCATTCTGTTCCTTGTCACGCACTGTGCCGCTCAGTCCCTCTTTCTCCTCCTCCAGACGGTCATACTCCTGCAGAAGAGTGGATTCCTCAACGGCCTTTTCCCGGCAGGACCTGGCCTCATCTTCTTTGGCCCTGGCTTCCTCCAGCACCTTTTTCTGAGCGGCCTCTTTCTCTCGTTCCTCATCGAGGATTTCTGCCAGCTCTCTCGCTTTTCCCTGTTTTTCCTCGATTATTTTTGCCGCGTCGATCCGCTTGTTCAGTTCTTCCCTCTCCGAGGCCAGCTTCTTTTTCTGTTCATCCGCCTCCTTCATGTTTTCCCGATCCTTTTCGATCAGTCTGTCGATCAGCAGGACGCTCTCTCCGGTCGTTTTTTTGTCTTCCAGGACCTCCTGCATCCAGATTGCGGCGATCTCCTGGTCTGCGTCCGGAACGACATCCTCCAGATCCCGTCTGCAGCTCCGGTGCAGATCCCTGAACTTCTCGCGGTAGAGGGCGGCCTCCTCCTTCAGCCTTTCTTCCAGCTTCTGATAGTTTTCCGTGTGGAATATCCTGCTCAGGATTCCCCTCCGTGTCTTTGTATCCGCCAGCAGGAGCTTGAGGAAATCTCCCTGGGCGATCATGGAGATCCTGGAAAACTGTTCCTTGTTGATTCCCAAAAGGTCAGTGACTGCCGCCGTCACTGCCTGATCTTTTTCCGTCTGAGATCCGTCCGGATGAAACAGACGGGCTTCTGCCGTCTGGTTGGTCGTTCCATCCCTTCCTCCTTTATAGGGACGCTCATAGGAAGGGGTTCTCTGAACTATATATTTTTTTCCGTTGCACTCAAATTCCAGGCAGACCACTGTCTTGGTCTCAGGCAGGGCATACTGGGACCTGAGCATTTTATTTTCACGGTTTCTGTTGCTGGCTCCCCCGTAGAGGGCAAAGCTTATTGCGTCAAAAATAGTCGTCTTTCCGGCGCCGGTGTCTCCGGTGATGAGATAAAGTCCCTCTTTGCCGAGCGCCTCAAAATCTATGGTCTCACTGGCCGCATAGGGGCCGAAGGCGGTCATTGTCAGCTTCAATGGTCTCATGGGCCGTATTCCTCCCGTATATATTCCATATATATTTTAAAAAATATCAGGGCTTGCCTGCAGATCCGGTGCGCAGGTCAAAGATTTCCCCGGATTTCTCCCGCTGTCCTGCGTGCAGGCCAAAATTTTGCCCGGATCTCACCGCGCAGTCCGGTGCGCAGGTCAAAGATTTCCCCAGATCTCTGCGATCAGTCTCGCCGCCAGTTCTTTTTGAAATTCGCTCATGCCGGTTCCGTTCTGCTTCTCATACAGTTCTCCCAGCACTTCGATAGGCTCCTTGTCCAGGGCTTCCTCCTCCGCGGCGATTCCGTCGTCCGCCTGGCCGGTGCGCGTGTTGTCATATTTGATTTCCATCAGATTTTTATAAAAACGCGCGCGAAGCCTGTACAGAGCCTGGTCGATATCATGCTCATCCGTCAGGATCACCCTGTAGTAATCCTCCGAGGAAAGGGCTGCCGTAAACTCCGGGCTCATCACTTCCCCGAAAGATCCCCTGACAGTCTTCAGGACCCGCCTGGCTTCCAGCGGGATCTTCGAGATCTCCACCTGCCCCTTTTCCCTCAGTTCCACAAGGGTCACGCATTTTTTCTGTTTTTCTTCAGAAAAAGAATACATGAGCGGGGAGCCCGCGTAGCGGACAGTGTCCCTGCCGATATGCTGGGGACCGTGCAGATGGCCCAGGGCGACATAATCAAAATCATCAAATACGGAATATTCCACGTTGTCGAGTCCGCCTATATGCTTCTGCTCCGAGTCGCTCTCCCGGGGGCGGACACCGTTGGCCGTCACATACTGGTGGGCAACCGCGATATTCCTGGCTTCCGGATCGACCCCGGCGTGGCGGATCAGGGTTTCCATGGCATCCGTCCACGTGACGATCCGGTCATCCGGCCAGGCTTCCCTGACGACAGAAGGATGGATATAGGGAAAGAGATAGACATAGACCGGTCCATAGGCGTCCTCCAGGCGCACCGGCACAATGACACCGCCTGTGCAGGAAACATCGTCTTTGCCGGACACACCTGAATCTTCATCTTTCCCGTCCGCAGAATCCGCATACAGGTCTTCCGCCTCCTCAGGCTTCCCATCCGCAGAATCCGCATACAGGTCTTCCGCCTCCTCAGGCTCCTCATCACGGCGCGCGCCAGTGATCCGCCGGGAAATATGGATCCCGCTGTGCTCCATCACACGTCCGCCGTAGGAGACGCGCTCAGCAGAATCGTGGTTTCCGCTGACGATAAATACCTGCACGTTTCTCGCGGCCAGTGAGACCAGGAAGTCGTCGAACAGATTGACCGCCTCTACAGGAGGAATCGATTTGTCATAGACATCCCCGGCGACGATCAGCGCGTCGGGATGCTCCCTGTCGATCAGTTCCAGGACCCTGTCCAGAATATATTTCTGATCTTCGATCATGGGAAATCCGTTCACACGCTTCCCCAGGTGTAAATCCGAAAGATGGAAAAACTTCATTTATACCTCCAATAAACGAGAAGAAATTATGCCTCCGATAAACGAGAAGAAATAATACTTCCAAATAAACGAGAAGAAATCCGCAATTTAAAAATCTGCCATAGATGGACTTTAAAATAGACAGACTTTGAAATAGTGGACTTTGAAATAGTGGACTTTGAAATCGACGGTTTCCCGTTGACATTCTAAGTGAAAAACGCTTTCCGTACCGCTTTTTCGATGATAATTAAAGCCACGCGCCGCTTCCCGCGTAAGGCGGTCCCGCAATGCTTTTATTATAATATCCCATACTTCTTCCAACCACCCTGAATAAACAATTACACATTTTTTCTGTCAGTTGTATGGTGGTCTCTATTTTTCCGAATCATCGGCCGCCCTTAAGAAAAGCGTTCGGCGATCCCAATACACTTCGCGTGCACCGAACGCCGTAAAACTCCGGTTTTTGTACGCTCCGGCGTACAAAAACACGTCGGGTTTCAGGCGGGTCTGTGCTGTAAACGAAAACATCAGAACCGGTATTGTGGCAGTATTGTGGCAGCCGCCTGCCTTGACGGAGGGAACGATGTGTGATACGTTATTTTTTGCGCAAATAACATATGACAGTTGAAACGTTCGGGATGTAATATCCAGACTTTTGTACTTGTATACAGACCGGATGTGGATGTGACTCTGGAGAATCTCGTTTTGTTCGGGTACCGAAGGTGCAAGGCGGCATGAAATGTCCGCCGAATCTCTCAGGTAAAAGGACAGGGTAAATCATGGATCTGGATTTCGGCCGTGGGATGACTCCCCGGCCGTTTTTTCATTGTATATTGGCGCGTATCAGCAAAATCAGGGCAGAGGCGGCTGCGTTGCCATCTGCCCCCCGGCCTGCCCGTGTCCGCCGCAAGGCGGAAAATACATTACAAGGGCCGTGTCATAATAAATCTCACAGGAGGAATACGGTATCATGCTTCCCATTGTTCAGACTATAAATTCCTATCTATCCGATTACGTTCTCATGATCCTGCTGCTGCTCGTAGGTCTGTGGTACACGATCAAAACAGGTTTTGTCCAGATCCGCTGCTTTGGAGAAGGTATGCGGAGCGTGTTCGGAAATCTCAGTCTGCATGGCAAGAAGCATGAAAAAGGCATGAGTTCATTCCAGGCTCTGGCCACTGCGATTGCGGCCCAGGTCGGAACGGGCAATATCGTCGGCGCCTCCGGTGCCATCCTGACAGGCGGACCCGGCGCCATTTTCTGGATGTGGATCATCGCCTTTTTCGGCATGGCTACGATTTACGCGGAGGCCGTTCTCGCACAGGAGACAAGAGTACACGGTAAAGGCGACCATATCCTGGGAGGACCAGTTTACTATATCACAACAGCATTTAAGGGAGCCTTCGGCAGGTTCCTGGCCGGTTTCTTCGCCTGCGCGATCATCCTGGCTCTGGGTTTCTTCGGCTGTATGGTACAGTCCAACTCAATCGGTTCCACCATGCATACCGCCTTCGGCATTCCTTCCTGGATCATGGGTGTTGTTCTGGTCATCGTCTGTGCGGTCATTTTCATTGGCGGTATGAAGCGTCTTGCTTTTGTCACGGAAAAGGTCGTCCCGATCATGGCGGCCATATTCCTGCTCGGGGGACTCATTGTACTGCTCATGCGCATCACTCTGATTCCCGCGACATTGGGCATGATCTTCCGCTACGCCTTTGCCCCCCAGGCAGTCATCGGCGGCAGCTTCGGTATGGCTCTCAAGACAGCGGTTTCCCAGGGCGCCAAGCGCGGGCTCTTTTCCAATGAGGCAGGCATGGGCTCCACCCCCCACGCTCATGCACAGGCCAATGTTCCGACTCCCCACGACCAGGGCGTCGTAGCCATAATCGGTGTCTTCATCGACACCTTCGTAGTCCTGACCCTGAATGCCCTTGTCATCATCTCGACCCTCTACACACCCGGCGGAATATTGGCCAACGGATACACCGGAAAGGAAGTCAGCGCGGCGGGCGAAGTGATCACCAAGACCAATCTGGCGCAGACAGCATTCGGCAGCGTATTCGGCACAGGCTTCGGAAACATCTTCGTCGCCATCTGCCTTCTCTTCTTCGCCTTTTCGACAGTGCTCAGCTGGAATATGTTCGGCCGCATCAATGTGATCTATCTGTTCGGCCACAAAGCCGTAATCCCTTATCAAATCGTCTCCCTGGCATTCATTTTCCTGGGAACTCTGGCATCCAACGACCTGGTCTGGGAACTTTCCGACATGTTCAACCAGCTTATGGTCATTCCCAACTCCATCGCTCTCTTCGCCCTCACCGGCATAGTCGTTGCGAGCGCGAAAAAGAAAAAAAGCTGATCGCGGCTCATTTACACCGGAAACAGGGCAGAGGGGACTGCGCCGCCCTCAACCCTCCCACGGGCTGCCGTTCGCCGTCAGGCGAAAGATACTTTACGGCCGCTCTGCGATAAAAAAGGGAAAAGGCGGCTGTATACGATCCACTCAAAAGAACGGCTGCGCCGGGTGTCATAAAAAACGAAGACATGAAAAAATTGCGCGAAAACTTCTCATGAAAAAACCGCTGCCTTCTCTAACGGGAAAGCAGCGGTAATTTTTCGTATACTATTAAATTTCCGGCAACGTTGTATGCCGTTTTTTATTCCGCAAGGCTCCTGGCGATTGCCGCATAGTTTTTTTATTCTGCCTTGCTCCTGGCGATCGCCGCATCGTTTTTTTTATTCTGCCATGCTCCTGGCGATTGCCGGATCAGTTTTTTATTCCGCCTTGCTCCTGGCGATCGCGGCATCGTTTTTTTATTCTGCCATGCTCCTGGCAATCGCGGCGCCCAGAATCTCCGCCATCTCATCGATGTGCTTTTTCTCTGTGACCAGGGCGGGCACGAAGCGGATAATGTTGGCTCCGGCGTTGATCAGGATCAGGCCGTTGTCCATGGCGTCCCGGATGATGGGGCCGACGGGGCGGTCAAAGACCAGACCCTGCATGAATCCGACACCGCGGTGCTCTGTGATGCAGCTGTATTGGGAAGCCAGCTTGTCGAGGGTCTGAGTGAGGTAAGGAGCGGTCTCCGTCACGTGATGGACCAGGTCCAGGGCCTCATACTGGTCGAGAACGGCATTGATCGCAGCACAGGCGAAAGGATTTCCGCCATAGGTCGTGCCGTGGTCTCCCGCGACAAGAGAGCTCTGGCCGATTTCTTCTGTCATCAGGAAGGCGCCGACGGGAACGCCGCAGCCAAGGGCTTTGGCGCAGGTCATGATGTCGGGACGGATACCGAAGCGGTGCCATGCGAACATGGAGCCGGTGCGTCCCATGCCGCACTGGATCTCATCAAAGATCAGCAGGATGCCTTTTTCATCGCAGAAAGCGCGAAGTCCTTTCAGGAAGCCCTCGGAAGCGGGAAGCAGGCCGCCTTCGCCCTGCACGGGCTCGACGATGACCGCGCAGGTCTTGTCGTTGTAAAGGGCCTTCACGCTGTCGAGATCATTGAGGCGGGCAAACTGCACATCGCAGGGCATCTGACCGAAGGCTTCGCGGTAATGGGGATTTCCCGTGACCGACAGGGCGCCGTAGGTGCGTCCGTGGAAAGAATTCTCCATGGCGATCACCTGGTGGCTGCTGCCCCCGTCCTTGAGGAAGGCGTGCTTCATGGCTGATTTGAGGGCTCCCTCCACGGCCTCCGCACCGCTGTTGGTAAAGAAGACACGGTCCATACCGGAGGCTTTTTTCAGCCTGGCGGCCGCTGTGATCGCGGGCTCATTGTAAAAATAGTTGGAGGTATGAAGGATCTTGTCGATCTGTGCCTTGAGGGCGTCGTTATAAGCCTTGTTTCCGTATCCCAGCGCGAACACCGCTATGCCGGACATGAAATCCAGATATTTTTTGCCGTTTATATCATAAAGATACATACCTTCGCCGCGGTCCAGAACGATCTGATAGCGATTATAGGTGTGGAGCAGGTCCTGTTCGGCCCGGTCTATCATTGCCTGCATTTTATTGTCTTCCATCACTTATTCCTCTTTTCTGATTATTTTATTCATCAGTTTTTTTTTACGTGCGGTTTACTGATTTGTCCGTCTTTCCGGTTCCTTTTTTAATACCTTTTAATATCTTTAATATCCTCTCTCAGCGTTGTAGTCGCCCTTGTAGAAGACGGTTCCGACGCCTCTGTCAGTGAAGATTTCCAGCAGGATGCAGTGAGGGATCCGCCCGTCCAGGATATGGACGCGGTGCACTCCGCCCCTGACGGCGTCGGTGCAGTTGGCAAGTTTGGGCAGCATGCCCCCTCCGACGATTCCTTCCTTGACCAGATTTTCCGCCTCGTTGATGTTGATGCGGCTGATCAGGGAATCAGGCTCGTCGAGATTGCGGAGGACGCCGGTGATATCGGTCAGATAGACCAGCTTGTCGGCGCAGACCGCGCGGGCAATGGCGCTTGCGGCCTCATCGGCATTGATATTGTAGGTATTGAAATCATCATCCATTCCCAGAGGGGCCACGATGGGCAGGTAGTCATTTTCCAGCATATCGAAGAGAATCTTGGGATCGACGTCCGTGACCTCTCCCACAAAGCCGATATCCTGGCCGTCCGCGTATTTCTTCTGCACATGGAGCAGATTGCCGTCTTTGCCGCTGATACCGATCGCGCGGATGCCCAGCTCCGAAACCATGGAGACCAGCTTTTTGCTGACGCTTCCAAGGACCATTTCGGCGATCTCACAGGTCTCCGCGTCCGTGACACGAAGGCCGTTGACGAATTTAGCCTCTTTGCCGCTCTTTTTGACCCAGCTGCTGATGGCTTTTCCGCCGCCGTGTACGATGATAGGCTTGAATCCGACCAGTTTGAGCAGGGTGACATCCTGGATCACGCTGCGCTGAAGCGCCTCGTCGCTCATGGCGCTGCCGCCGTACTTGACGACGATGATCTTCCTGTTGAATTTCTGGATATAAGGGAGTGCCTCAATCAGCACCTGTGCCTTCTGCTGCGCCTCAGTCTGTTCTTTATTCAGATAGGGTTCCATTTTTCCCTCCTCGTTGATCTTTATGTTTTCAGCTGCGGTAATCCGCATTGCTCTTTGCATTCTCAGCTGCGGTAATCCGCGTTGATCTTTGCATTCTCAGCTGCGGTAATCCGCGTTGATCTTTACGTAATCATATGTCAGGTCACATCCCCATGCTGTAGCTGAAGCCTGGCCCATGTGGAACCGGGCGAGAATCGTGACTTTTTCCTTTTTCAGGAGTTCTGTGGCCTCCTCTTCGCTGTAATCCGCGGCCGCGCCCTCTGTGAAGATCAGCATGCGGCCGGGTGTGCCGTCAGCTGTCAGATTTTCCTCATCGACAAAATAAAGCTGCAGATCATCGGGATCAAACTCAACACCCGAGTAGCCCAGTGCGCAGAGGATCCTGCCCCAGTTGGCATCGCTTCCGAAGATGGCCGCCTTGGTCAGGCTGGAAGTGATGACGGATTTGGCCAGGATACGGGCGTTCTGTTCTGTATCCATTCCCTGCACATTGACCTCGATCAGCCTGGTAGCGCCCTCCCCGTCTCCGGCCATCTGCATGGCCAGATCTTTGCAGACAGTGTAGATTGCCTCATAGAGAGCTTCATAGGCAGGTCCTTCCGCTTTGTCGATCACAGGGTTTCCCGCCTCGCCGTTGGCGAGTACCAGAAGAGTATCGTTGGTGGAGGTATCCCCGTCGACCGAGATCATATTGAAGGTCACGTCCACAATGGCGCTCACTGCCGTCTGAAGCACGGAGGCTTCCACCGCGGCATCGGTCGTCACATATCCCAGCATGGTGCACATATTGGGATGGATCATGCCGGAGCCCTTGGACATGCCGCCGACGGTCACTGTCTTTCCGTCGATCTCGAAAGTGCATGCGCACTCCTTTTTGTGGGTATCGGTCGTCATAATGGCCTTAGCCGCTGCTGTTCCGTGAGCCTCGTCCTCTCCCAGCCCTTTGGCCAGCGCGGCGACACCCGCGCAGATGCGGTCGATGGGAAGCTGGAAACCAATGACACCGGTTGAGCCCACCAGCACGGAATCAGCAGGGATCTGAAGATGTTCCGCTGCTGCGCATGCGGTCTGCTTACAGTATTCCAGTCCCACCTGCCCGGTGCAGGCATTGGCGATTCCCGAATTGACGACTACGGCGTGCATGGGTTTCCCGCTGCGGACAAGATCCCTGTCCCAGATGACCGGAGCGGCCTTGACGACGTTCCTGGTGAATGTTCCGGCAGCCGCACAGGGCGATTTGCTGTAGATCATCGCCATATCCGTCCTTCCCTGATATTTGATCTGTGCTGCCGTCGATGACGCCTGAAAACCCTTCGCGGCTGTGACACCGCCCTCTGTCTTTTTCACAACTATGTTTCCCATGCCTTACCTCTTTTACTAGTAAATATCTCTAAAATACTTTTGCCTGTGCTTTTTCTCTTATTTTTGAAGAGAATTCTTCTTTATTTCTGAAGAGAATTTTTTGAAGAGAGTTCTTCTTTAATTTAAATAGTTAAAATAAAATAGTTTAAAAAATTCTTCTTTTTCAGAATGGAATCTTTCTTTTTTAAAACGGATTCTTTAGAACAGATTCTTTCTTTCCGATTTTCTTCTTTTTTATCTTCTTAATCTTCTGCAAAAGAAAGGAATCATTCTTCCATCTTCTCCAAAAGAAAAGAATCATTCTTCCTGGTATTCCACAAATTTAATGATGTTCTCCTCGTTCAGAACAAACTGATAATAATTGCAGTCCTGGCGGCAGGTCCAGCCGATCTGTCTCCAGAAAGCATTTCCAACGTCATTTTTGGTGAAGGCGATCAGGGTCACGCGGTTGATCCTCTCCCTGCGCAGGGCATTCATGCAGTAGCCCACCATCTGGCGGCCGATTCCCTGGCGGCGGTATTTTTTTGCCACGCACACGTGGTAGAGACAGCCCTGACGGCCGTCGCTGCCGCAAAGGATCGCGCCGATGATCTTTTCTCCGCAGACCGCCACAACGCTGGTCGTGGGATTTCTTTTTAAAAAGCGCTCTATTTCTTCTCTTGTATCATCGATACTCCGGATCCCGAAACCGTGGATCGTCATCCACAGACGTTTGACCTGCTCATAGTCCTCGATGATCATGGCCCGGATGCGGTACTGCACCGGATTTTTCTGTTCTGCCATATATTCTCTGTCTTTCTTTTTTTACTGTATTTTTTCGCATGTCTTTTCATTATAATACAAACTCTTTTACATGCAAGAAAGAAAAGACCCGATATGAAAGACCGAATCATTTAAGTAATATACATTATTCTCGCATATTTGTCCAGTAATATTGAATATTTGTCTATTTTATACAACGATTATGCAAATTTCTTTAATATTATTCACACTTTGGGGCTTGCATTCGCTTATTGAATGATGTATAGTTGTAAACGTTCCGAAAAACAAATCAAAAAACTTCCCGGGACATCATTCTCAGAGACAGCATAATATTCTCAGAGATTTCTAAGAGACAGCATAATCATTCTCAGAGAATTCTCAGAGACAGCATTATAGATAGATACTACAGGTTAATCATCAGGAGGAAAAAACATGGGCACAGCAAACGAAAAGGTTATTCTGGCATACAGCGGCGGTCTTGACACAACAGCGATCATTCCCTGGCTGAAAGAAAATTACGGCTTTGATGTCATCTGCGTATGCATCGACTGCGGACAGGAAGAGGAGCTTGATCATCTTGAAGAGCGCGCCAAATACTGCGGCGCCGAGAAGCTCTACATCCTTGATGTGACTGATGAGTTTGCCGATGAATATATCGTTCCATGTGTACAGGCCCATGCCGTATATGAAAATAAATACCTCCTCGGCACTTCCATGGCTCGTCCCCTGATCGCCAAAAAGCTTGTCGAGATCGCCCGTAAGGAAGGCGCGACCACGATCTGCCACGGCGCGACCGGCAAGGGCAATGACCAGATCCGTTTCGAGCTGGGCATTAAGGCTCTGGCCCCCGACCTCAATATCATCGCGGCCTGGAGAAGCCCCAAGTGGAACATGGATTCCCGTGAGTCCGAGATCGAGTACTGCAAGCAGCACGGCATCGAGCTTCCCTTCTCTGCCGACAGCAGCTACAGCCGCGACCGCAACCTCTGGCACATCAGCCACGAAGGTCTCGAGCTTGAGGATCCCGCGCAGGAGCCCAACTATGACCATCTCCTGGTCCTGAGCCAGACTCCCATGAAGGCTCCCGACAAGGTCACCTACGTCACCATGACTTTCGAGGCAGGCGTTCCCAAGACCCTCAACGGTCAGGCCATGAAGGTTGCCGACATCATCCGCGCCCTCAATAAGCTGGGCGGCGAGAACGGCATCGGCATCATCGACATCGTCGAGAACCGTGTCGTCGGCATGAAGTCCCGCGGCGTCTACGAGACTCCCGGCGGAACGATCCTGATGGAAGCCCACCAGCAGCTGGAGGAGCTCATCCTGGACCGCGAGACCTATGAGCTCAAGGACGAGATCGGCCACAAGTTCGCCAGCCTGGTCTACGAAGGAAAGTGGTTCTCTCCTCTCCGCGAGGCGGAACAGGCCTTCATCGAGTCCACACAGAAATATGTCACCGGCGAAGTGAAGTTCGGTCTCTACAAGGGCAACATCATCAAGGCCGGCACATATTCTCCTTACTCCCTGTACAGCGAGAGCCTTGCCTCCTTCACAACAGGCGACCTCTATGACCACCATGACGCCAGCGGCTTCATCACCCTGTTCGGTCTTTCCACCAAGGTCCGCGCGATGAAGATGCAGGAGACAGGCCAGCTTTGATCTCAGGCCGTCTTTAAGTCTCGGTAAAGCTTTAAGTCTCAGAGCAACTTTTAAGTCTCAGATAAATAAGTCTCAGATAAAGCTTTAAGTCTCAGAACGACTTTTAAGTCTCAGGGTGGCTTTGAGTCTCAGAACGGCACAGAAAAAAATATACTGGATTATTTTTTAAAAAGGTTTGAACTCCGGGAAGAGCTGACACACGACAGACGCGTGGCAGCTCTTCTTTCTTCGACCCTTCCCGGACATACCGGCGCATGTCATCACACAAGTGTTGTCCGTTGGCATATACTGTCAAGGCACAGAATTGTCAGTATACCAGACCATGCACTGTAAATACGGTAAATACTGTAAATCTGAAAGGGCACAGGCTTTTTCATAGCTTTTTCCATGCTTTTTTCCATGCTTTTTCGAAGTTTTTTCGTAACATTGTTTTAACTTGCGTCCGGACACCATTCACATTACAATAAATGAGGTACTGCGGATTCCCCGCGGACATCTTCAGTGCTTTTCAAATAGAATGATTTAAAGGTCAAAATATCTGGCGAGATGGTCTGCACTCTGCTGCCTTTTGACCCTGAAATCATAGATTAATCGGAGGATTATATATATGCTCGCAAGAGTCATTCTGATCATATATTTTATCGTCATAAACTTCATAGGCATCGCCTCCATGGCTTCTGACAAAATCCGTGCGATGGAGCACAGATTCAGGATCCCGGAAGCGGTGCTTTTTACCATTGCTGTCATCGGCGGCAGCGTCGGAGCTATTGCGGGGATGGTTCTCTTTCATCACAAAGTGCGCAAGGCATCCTTCCGCTTCGGGCTTCCTCTGATCCTGGTCGTACAGATCGGACTGATCATCCTGCTCCGCTCCGTCATGGTTTCCATCGTCTTTATGTGAGCCTGAAATCAATCCGTCGCAGTTTTCAAGAAAGAATATCGTCTGATCAAGGTTTATTCACTTCATTTCTGATTCCGGGGAGAACCGCATGATCGCGCTTAAAATCACCGGCCTTGGCAGTTTTATGTCAAGGCTTTTTTCAGGAAATACGTTCGACTCTTTCCTTCTGTCTGAAGGCAGCCTCCAGACAGCCATCACCTGGCAGTTCGACGGAAAGCTCAACAAAAGCTTTTTTGAAAAAGAGTTCAGGGAGGACCCTGCCCAATGTCCCTATGACTATGCCTCCTGGAGCCAGGTGCGTCCCGCCCTGCGGGAGCTGATCCGCGGTAAAAGGGCACCCGTCTCCTTTCAGTTCATACTGCACCTCAAACCCGAGATCATGGAGGCCATGCTGGAAAAAGAAGGCGACAGCGAGCTGAAATCCTGCGTAGGGGCATTCGTGCTGACTGTCCGCTACAAAAACGGGGAGGCGTCTCTCCTTACAGGCATCTCTATGAAAAGCTTTACTATGAATAAAAATGCCGACCGCATGTGGGACAAAACCGTCCGCCGGTTCCTTGAGGCAAAAGAGATCCCTTTTGAACCTCTCGGCTAGAAGGAATACTGATATTCAGATAGTGATATCAGACTGTGATTTTCAGATAGTGCTGTCAGATAGGGATTTCAGATAGGGATTTCAGATAGGGATTTTTCAGAAAAAAGCTGATATTCTGAGCCGGGATCAGGATATCCGGGGCAAAGATACTGAAACACAGACACTGTCTTTTCAGACCGGAAATCCGGAATTTCAATTCAGAAATTCAAATTTACAGGTACTGAACTGCAGCCCGGGAATTCAGATTCAGATTCAGATTTTCAGGTTACATAATTAAAGAAAAAAGCTTTACTATGACGGCAGATGCTGATATATTGATTAACTAAGAATTTCAGGCAGCCGCTTTTCCCGCTGCTTTTTTATAAGATTAAAGCCACGCGCTGTTTCGCGCGTTCCGCGCTCTCACAGCGCTCCACACATTCGCACCCCGGTAGTCGGTGCAGCTCATGCCCCGGTGCATGACGCAGCATTCTACATATAGCAACGGCAGTTTATTATTTTTATGAAAGGATCGTGTATGCGCCATATTCTGACACCACAGGACTTTTCCGTAAGCGAGCTCGACAACCTGTTCAATCTTGCGGCGGACATTGAAGCGAATCCGAAAAAATACGCAAATGCCTGCCGCGGCAAAAAACTGGCGACACTTTTTTATGAGCCATCCACCCGGACCCGTCTCTCCACAGAGACCGCAATGCTGAATCTGGGCGGCAGTACAATGGGCTTTTCTGATGCCAGCAACTCTTCTGTTTCCAAAGGAGAGAGTGTAGCGGATACTATCCGGACCGTCTCCTGCTTCGCGGATATAGCCGCGATCCGGCACCCCAAAGAAGGCGCGGCCATGGTCGCCTCCCAGGTGTCCGGCATTCCTGTCATCAACTGCGGTGACGGCGGACATCAGCATCCCACGCAGACACTGACGGACATGATGACGATCCGCTCCCTGAAACACAGGCTCAACAACATGACCATCGGTCTGTGCGGCGACCTCAAATTCGGGCGTACCGTCCACTCCCTGATCTCCGCCATGTCCCGCTACGAGGACATCCGTTTCGTCTTCATCTCTCCCAATGAACTCAAAGTCCCCGACTATGTCATCGAAATGGTCGACGAAAAGGGCATCCCCTACGAAGAATGCATCAGACTGGATGATGTCATCACCCGTCTGGATATCCTCTATATGACCCGCGTGCAGCGCGAGCGATTCTTCAACGAAGAAGACTACATCCGGCTGAAAGATTTTTACATCCTGACCAAAAAACAGATGCGGAAAGCCAAAAACGACATGTATGTCCTGCATCCCCTGCCCCGCGTAAACGAGATCTCCGTGGAAGTGGACAGCGATCCCCGCGCCGCTTATTTCCGCCAGGTGCAGTACGGCGTCTATGTCCGCATGGCCCTCATTCTCACACTTCTGGGCATCCATGTGAACGAAGACGGAAGCGTCACCGAACAGCCCCTGTGAGGCTTTGCGGCAGTCAATCACGACAGATCCTGATCAAAAAACAGATCAGCAAACAGGTCAATTAACAGGAGGAATCCGAATGCTGAACGTAGGAAAAATCGAAAACGGCATCGTGCTGGACCACATCCGTGCGGGACTCAGCATGTCGATCTATCATCATCTGGAACTGAATAAAATGGATTGCCCGGTCGCGATCATCAAAAATGCCCGCAGCAATGCCATGGGCAAAAAAGATATCCTCAAGATCGAAACCGACGCGGACAATATCAATCTGGATGTCGTCGCCTTCATAGACCCCGATCTCACAGTCAATATCATCAAGGGCGGAGAACTCGTCGAAAAGAAGCGCCTCCCGATCCCCAAAATCGTCAAAAACGTGATCAAGTGCAACAACCCCCGCTGCATCACTACCGTAGAGCAGGGCGTCCAGCATATGTTCTATCTGGCCGATCCCAGACGCAAGATCTACCGCTGCCGCTATTGCGACGAAAAATACACCGAGCAGGACAATGACTGGTGATGAGCCACGATATTACAGAAAACCTGCTCCCGGGTCATACATGCGTAAAATGATACGGGGAACCCTGTTTTTCCCCCGATCCCACATGTGAAAACAGCACATAAAAACCGCACCCGGTCTTGCATGTGAATATAAGACAGAGGACCCGCACCTGGTCTTACATTCGAAAACAAGCATCCTGTCAGCACGGTTCGTCACCCGCTTTAGAGGAGATCATCCAATGGAATCCGAAATGAACACAAGTGCCGGCGGGCAGGATTTAGAGACCCGCAGAAACGATATTGAAAAGGCGCTCCGCAAAAAGTTCAAAAGAGACCTGGTCGGCCGCTTTGAAAAAGCAGTAGTGCAGTATGAGCTGGTACAGGAGGGCGACCGCATTGCCGTCTGCATCTCCGGCGGAAAAGACTCCATGCTCATGGCAAAGCTCTTCCAGGAATTGAAGCGCCACAACAAGTTTCCATTCTCCCTGGTTTTTATCAGCATGGATCCGGGATACCTTCCGCAGAACAGAAGCCTGATCGAAGAAAACGCCGCGCTTCTGGGGATCCCTGTCGAATTCTGTGAGACCAGCATTTTCGACGCCGTCTACACGATTGAAAAATCTCCCTGCTACCTCTGTGCCCGCATGCGCCGCGGATATCTCTACCGCTTCGCCAAAGAGCGCGGCTGCAACAAGATCGCGCTCGGGCACCACTACGACGACGTGATCGAGACGATCCTCATGGGTATGCTCTACTCCGGTCAGTATCAGGGTATGATGCCAAAACTGCGAAGTACGAATTTCGAGGGTATGGAACTGATCCGGCCCATGTACCTGATCCGCGAAAAGGACATCATCCACTGGCGCGACTACAACGGTCTCCGTTTCCTGCAGTGCGCCTGCCGTTTCACCGAGGCCCTGGCCCAGGAAGGGGATTCCAGCGAACCCTCCGTCTCCAAAAGACTAGAGACAAAACGGCTCATTGCATCTCTTGCGGAAACAATCCCCCAGGTAGAGAGCAACCTCTTCCGGGCAACCGAAAATGTCGTTCTCAACAAAGTCCTTGGCTACAAAATCCACGGCGAGAAACACAGTTTCCTGGAGGATTACTGAATTAACAGATCTGGAATAGCAGATTTAAAATAGCAGATCTTGGATAACAGGTCGTGACAAGGTATTTCAAATAACGGGTCCCGGACAAGGTAATTCCAATAACAGGTCCGGACAAGGTATTTCAAATAACGGGTCCCGGACAAGGTATTTCGAATAACAGGCCCCGGACAACATTTTTCGAATAAGAAACCCCGAAAAAACATTTTGGACCAGAAGTATAAGAACGGATATTACTTGATAAAGCGTAAAAAAATCTGCCGTACCGGATTCATTTCCGGTTCGGCAGATTTTTTCAGCTTTTATATCTCTTCACTTTTTTATCTGTTTTATTTTTCTTCCCCGAACTGTTTTTAATGTCAAAGAAGACTTCCCGGAGTTCTACGCTCCGCTTCATATTCCGGCCATCAGAACGATCTGATTGTCTATCAGAAGGACTTGAAAGCAATGATTTCCACATTGGTTCCCATGATGCTGATACTGACATCGTCCGCGATCCTGACAATGATGGACTTCTCCAGTTCCTGCCATGTCATATCGGTTTCCCCAGTGCGCTTCTTCTTGTCTTCCACACTGGACTTGAATGATCTCATGGACCAGCGATAGACATTCTGCCTGCTTGTTCCGCCGTCATCATCACCTCTTGCGACGGAGCTTCTCTTGATATTCCTGTCAGAAGCCATGTCTGAGATCACCGCCCTCATCTGAGCTGTGAAGCTCTGATTGGCAGCATTTTTACCGGTCGATGAGACTGACAGCAGGCTCTTCCTGATTTCACGGGTCATATAGACATCCGCGCTGACATGGATCCTGTACTGCCGTTTCTTGTGCTCTGTCCAGAACTTCATTTCCACATCACCCACAATTTCAGGCATCATACGGACGAGTTCTTCTCCGAGCAGGCGCAGGCGGCTGATCTCACCCTTGTTGAGGCCATTGTCCTGACCCAGCCTTGCAGTTTCATCCAGAGCCCGTTCCAGAGACAGGGGCATTCTCTCCTTGTCGCTGGTATCCATTTCGACAACAGGAGTTTTCCAGACTCTTTCGGGGCATTCATTGGGTCTGTGATCTTTTACCTCGGGATCAGTAGGCAGTACATTGACGTGAGGATAAGGGATTTCTATGCCGTTTTCCCAGAGGGCCTGGTCAACCCTGAGATTGATGTCCGTAGTCATGACTTCTGTTGAAGTGCTGGGCAGATAGTACACCATCGTTTTCAGCAGAAGGCTGCTGGATTCAAAAGCCATGAAATACACAGGTCCATACTCCATACCGGTCTTTGTCTTTTTTCCCGGTATACTGTAATCCGAATCCATAATGGCCTGCTTGATCACACGAATGGCGAATGCGACATCGCTGGGATAAGCGATCTCGAAAGTGAACAGCCTGGACCTGCAGTCAATATTGTAGCTGAAATTCCTGATCTTCATGTCAGCCAGTCTGCGGTTGGGAATGACTATGCGAAGAGTGTCCTGTCCAACGAGGACAATGTGCCGCATAGTGACATCCTCTACGACTCCGGCTTCTCCGTCCTCCAGCTCGATCCTGTCTCCGATCTCAAAAGGCTGATAGATGCTGATCATCAGGGCAGCCAGAATGTCCTTGACGACATCCTGGGCCATAAAGGCTATGATGGCGCTGAAGAAAGCAGTTCCTCCCAGCATGCTCTTCACCATAAAAGTGACCCCGCCGAGGGTAGAGAAAGCGACCAAGAGTCCGACAATTAAGATAACTGCAGTGGAGGCATGCTCAAGAAAGCGCATTTTCATATCATTCCGGTTCTTTTTAATCTTCTTAAACCCGAAATATTTGATCTGCACCAGAATCCATGCCACACCGATAATCGCAACGACAATAACCAGATCCCCGGTCTTTGCAAGAAGGTCCGCCATAGCTAAAACTACTCCCTTTGTTTACTGACTTGTATTTCTTTCACCACAAATTAACAAGGAAAATCCGTCTCAAATAACAGACATCCATATCATCTGTAACAGCAAGTGACCATTGAAAAATTACTTTAAAGATTACTTGACACAGGAACAAAAATCAAGCCTGTAAGTACATTTACATCCATGATAAAAAATATATCGGCTGTTCACGCTCTCTCGAGGTCGTAAACAGCAACTTTTGAAAATCCCATTCCAAATCGCTTACGCTATGGGATTGTCGCCCTCTTTTCACTGCTGTCACAGAAGATCCCGCCTGGCGAGTTCATGGTAGAGACGCGCCGCCGGTAGGCCCACCACATTGTTGTAGTCGCCCCGGATCCCCCGGATAAAAATGCTGAAGGCTCCCTGGATTCCATAGGCTCCCGCCTTGTCGTAGGGTTCTTCAAGTGAAATATAGCCCTCGATCTCGCCCCGGTTCATAGGAAAAACATCGACCACCGTCTCTTCGCTGAATGAAAAGTGCCTGATTTTCTCCCGGGCGCCATCCCAGTCTGCCGCAGCGGTTCCGTCTCCAGCGGTCCCGTCCGCGGAAGTCCCGTCAACTGCGTTCTTCTCCGGGACGCCATCACTGCCTGCCGCAGCTGTTCCGTCTCCAGCGGTCCCGTCTCCGGAAGTCCCGTCTCCGGAAGTCCCGTCGACCACGCACACCGTCACACCGGTGTACACATGGTGCTCCCGGCCCTGGATCATGGCAATCATCCGCCCTGCGTCCGTCCGGTCTTCCGGCTTTCCAAGGATTTCCCGGTCCACGGCAACCACAGTGTCAGCCCCTATAACGATAATGCGGTCTCCCTCACAGGGACGGACCTTGCCGGCCACATCCATGGCTTTCTGCAGCGACAGTTCCTCCACGACCTTGTCCGGTTCGGTGCTGCTGATGATTTCCTCTCCCTCTGAGGGGATCACTTCATAATCGCTGATCACCAGACGCAGCAGTTCCCGCCTGCGCGGAGAGTTTGAAGCCAATATATATCTGTCCATAACTTTTTTATGCTCCTCTTTCTATATGCAATTTACTCCAGGAATGCCCCCACCATATCAAACTCGTCCTCGTAGATACAGTTTGGAAGAGTTCCTTCATGAATCCCCTTCCTGGCTGTTTCATAGTCCATCCACCTGACGGATTCCACCTCTTCCTCCTGGAGGACGAATTCGCTGTCGTCAAAATACCTGGTCACCGCATAGACATAACTGAATTCATTGTCCCGGAACATCTTTCCGTGGAAAGGCGCCTCATATCTGCCGCGATGGCGTCCCACATAGTGGAGGTCTTCCGGAGAGATCGTCACACCCAGTTCCTCTTTCAGCTCACGGAGGGCGCCCGCCACCGGTTCATCTCCGGCATTGAGGTGACCCGCGGAAGAAATATCATAGCATCCGGGGTTGGAGTCTTTGCATGCGCTCCTCTTCTGCAGCAGGATCTCCCACCGTTTTTTTCCGCTCTTTTCATCCCGGCCTGCGGGTCTCACGATCCATGTGTGCACTGTCTCGTGGGGGCTGCCGTCGCGGTGGGCGACTCCCCGCTCCCGCACAAGACCGGTCTTTGAGCCGTCCTCATCCAGGATCTCAAAAAGCTCCATGGGTTTTCCGTCCAGAACGGCACTGACAAGGCCTCCGCTGCCATTGTAAACCAGCTTCAGTGAAAAGAATGGATAGTCCTCATCGATCAGACGGAAAAAGATCTTATCCCCTTCCCAGATGTTGAGCTTCCAGACCTGTGCTATGTCCACCCATTCAAGCTGCCCTTCATCACAGGGAATGGGATCGCCCTCAAATCCGTCCGCGGTAAACAAATGCATATATTCCGTGACCCCGTCTCCGGAGACAAAGGTGACGATTCCCCGGAACCTCCAGGAAGTCAGTGTATAGCCCGTCTCCTCGCGGACTTCCCGCAAAAGGCACTCCTCCGGACTCTCGTCCGCCTCAAAATGTCCTCCGACACCGATCCACTTGTCCTTATTGACGTCATTTTTTTTGACTGTTCTGTGCAGCATCAGATACTTGCCGTCTTTTTCCATGTAGCATAAAGTGCTCAACGCCGGTGACCAGCTCATTTCAATATACCTGCCTTTCCGTAACGACGCGGTTTTCTCCGCCCGCCCCTCAAGAACGCGGCTCTCTCTGCCGCTGCCTCAAGAGCGCGGGTTTCTCCGCCCTTTCCCCAGGGGTGCAGTTCTCTCTGCCGCTTTTTCAGCGGCTGCAGTTTTCCTCCGCCCGTGCGCAACAGGCACCGGCCGCTTGCCTGCGGCAGGTGCCTGATTTGTAAATCTCTCTTAACAATTATATTAATTATATTTAGTATAAAAATTTCTATTTTTAAAAACCATCAGCCGGGACGGACTCAGTGAAGTCTTTTTACCCGGACAATGATTCCGGAGAACGGCAGAATCAGACTCAGTAGCCCTTCACCTGAAAGCCCCGCTCGCCCTGTACGACAGGGATTTTACTGCTTTCCATATGCTCGATCCTGATCCAGCGGCCATCCTGCTGGAGTTTCAGGAGCGCGTGATCGATCACAGCGGAAGGTCCCTGGATTTCCATCTCCACCCTGCCGTCAGACAGGTTCGATACCCATCCGGTCAGCCCCAGATTTCTGGCGCCGTACATGGCATGATAGCGGAAACCCACTCCCTGTACACGGCCGGAAAATAAAATATGGCGGCGCTCAACCGCTGTTTCTCTCATGCGTCTCAGCTCCTCCCCGCTCAGTTCAGCGTCCTTTGTCCCGGAGTCAGAATCCCCGGAATCCGGATTTCCTGCTCCCATCATGCCGAGCACATCAGAAGGGAAAAGCGCTTGAAGGAGCCTTTGAAGGAGCTTTTGGAACCATTCGACTATTTTTTTCCAAAAACTCTTCTCTTCCATAAAGGAAACCCCTCTTTCCGGACAAGGGCACTGCTGCTCCCGCTGCAATGCAGAAGTGAACTGTTCATGCGCGCTTCAGGCCCTTCTCCGCCGCAGTATTTATGCAGGCCTTAAGTCCTGCTTCCCTGTGATTCACGGGGCACTGCGGGCTCAGCTTTACCTGTGTCTGAATTTTCGCATGTGCGACTGCAGGATCCGGACATCCAGAGGTTTGGTAATGAAAGCATCCATTCCAGACTCGAAAGACTTACGGATACCTTCCTCAAAAGTGCTTGCCGTCATGGCGAAGATCGGGACAGTCCTGGCGTCCTGCCTCTTCAGTTCACGGATCGCCGCAGCGGCGGCATATCCATCCATGACAGGCATCTGCAGATCCATGAGGATCGCGTCATAATACCCGGGCTGTGAATTGCTGAACATAGCCAGCGCCGCCCTTCCGTTGCGCGCGATCTCACAGCGGGCTCCTGTCATCTCCACAAGCTCCCTGAGCATATCCGCGTTCATGGTATTGTCTTCCGCCGCCAGGAAACGCAGACCGGCCATCCCGACGTCGCCGTCCTCTTCATCCGGAATACTCTCGCCTGTCCGTTTCTCACAGACTTCATCCACGACCTTATGCAGAGCGGAAATGAAAAAAGGCTTTTGAAGGACATGGCTCAGTCCCAGTCCCTGACGTTCCTCTTCCCTGATCTGACTGTCAGACATCAGGAAGACCATGGGAAGATGGATCCAGGGCATCATCCTCAGGCTCCCCACTACTTCCTGCCACTCCATATCCTGCAGGTCTTCGTCCAGCAGAATAACATCGATGGCATTGCCATAGGCGCATTGCTGCTCGATCATCTTTACCGCGCCGAAGCCCGATGAAATACTCAGCGTATCGACACCCGCGCTCTCCATGAGATTGCGGATACGGGCCGCCTCCTGAATATTGCCGTTTACGACCACCATGCGGTGAATGCCGTGTTCTTCCCAGAAATCCGTGGCACCGATGTTCACGATCTTGAGAGTGAGCCTGATCCAGACGATCGTTCCCTCGCCGGGCCGGCTCTGTGCCGAAATCGAACCGCCCATCATATCGACCATCTTCCTGGTCAGCCAGATTCCCGTTCCGGGACCCGGTACATTATCCATATTCTCCGGAATATCGCCGCGGAAATAGTCCTGCAGCTGTTTCTGGTCCATGCCGATGCCGGTGTCGCGCACTTCAAAGACCAGGGAGATTTCCTCGTTCTTCTCATCGGGAGTCCCTGTGACAGTCAGCTCGACACGGCCTCCGGCAGGGGTATACTTCACAGCATTTGAGAGAACCCCCCGCAGAAGTTCCATGATCCTGGCCTTGTCACCGATGACAATATCATGCTCGATCCCTTCTGAGGAGAAAATAAATTTCTGGCTGTTGGCTTTTGCCAGACTGGAAAAAATCGAGCAGATCTCATCCAGCATCAGGCCCAGTCCGAACTCGTCCGATTCAAGCCCTGCTTCCACCGATTCGATCCGGCTCATATCAAGTATCTGGTCCACAGTCGAAAGAAGTTCCTGGCAGGCCATACCGATCCGGTGAGAATATTCCATAACCTTGGAAGGGTTCTGTGAGTTCTTCATGAGCAGCATGACAAATCCTGAGATCGTACTGATCGGCACCCTGAAATCGTGCGACATGCTGGCCAGGAAATAACCCGCTGCCCGGTTGGCGTCCTCTGTCTGCTGAATCATCATATCCTCAAAATCACCCTTTGCCGGAGAGGATTTGCAAAGAAGGACGACAGCGACACGGTCAGACCTTCCGTAGGGCAGATGGATCACGTAGACCAGAAACTGGCGGCGCGACCCGTTTGTCCTGTGTATGAAGATCTCTTCCCTGCCGTTGTGCGCTTCGATTTCCTCAAAAGGATGTCCGATCCTTCTGACATCCTCCATTGCCTCGGCCCTGTCGATTCCCAGAGAGGTATCTATATTTGTAGTGATGAATTCTGCCTTGAAAGTGGTCACCGACATGACCAGGATGATGTGGAATGTTCCGCGGACAATAGAATCAAACACCTGGTCATGACTAAGAATGTCGTTGTCGCGGATCCTCAGCTCCTGACGAAGCTTATCATTCTCCTCAAAAAGCGCACGAATATCATCCGGCGTCATCTTCGAGATCATTTCGTCAGAACGCTCAAGCATTTCCTTTGATACATTCTCCAAACCCTTCCTCCTGTTCTTATCCGTTTCCAAAAGAATATCTTTTCCCTGAGATTATCATTTCCAGAGGAATTTCTTTTCCCTGAGATTATCATTTCCAGAGGAATTTCTTTTCCCAATGATTATCATTTACAGAAGAATTTCTTTTCCCAAAGAACTATTCATATCCCGGGGAAACAGACAAAGAAAATATACGGGGAGAGCAACTCCCGGTCTCCTAAGTTCAAAACCTTCGAAACCGCCCCGATACTACTGATATTTTAATGAAATATCCCAATCAAATTTATTATAGAACGTACACCTCTTTTGTGCAACATGTACAAAGTACGATTAAAACAGCGAGCAGGCTGCCGCAAGTATCTCAGATCCGAAAAAGCTGTCCGCAGCAGGTATCCTGCAGGCTGCCGCAGCATTCCTCCTGCAGTCTCATGGCGCGCTCCATCCCTTTCTCCAGAAAAGTCCCGGAAAACTGCTCGCGCGCCCTTGCCGCATAGCGCGTCTGCGGATGAAGGATCTTTTTGCGCTCAAAGTCCAGGACATCCGGCACCCAGTCCGGAATCTCCCCTGAAAGACCTCTGTAAAAATCTATCATGCGATCCAGCAGATACATTGCCGCGCCCCGGGCCGAAACCGCCGCAGAATCCCTGAGTTCAGGCATGACGATCCTGACTGTGTCCAGATCGTAGCGGGCCGCGCTCTTGAAATTCTGCACCGCCATCACCTGATCCGACACCGAGAGCACCCTTCGGGGAAGGGATGCCAGCCAGATAAGGAAAAGCTGTACAAACTGCACGTCCCTGACATCAATGCCGCTCTCCTCAAAGGGATTTATATCGAACATACGAAGCTCCAGATGATCGGCGCCTCCGTCCTTCAGGGCATCAAGACTGTATGCTCCCTTGGGTTTCAGGCGGACTGGATAATAGAGCTCCGAAGCCGCGCACAAAAGCCCGCTCTCCACATAACTGCGGATGCTGTCCGAATGCCTCTGAATATTGGTATAATCCAGAACCGGTGAAAAAGCGTTCCAGTAACCCAGCTCGCTGCAGCGGACACTGGCCATCCCCGAAAAGACATCACTTCCGCCGATTCCCTGCTCCTCTTTCTGCCCGGGCAGGGCGCGCGCCCTGATCCCCATCTCATAAAAGCTGGCATCCAGCACGGGACTGGCCGCGGTCAGAATCACCAGAAGCCAGCCGTAGGCGGCGCATTTCTCTGCCAGTTCCAGATAAAAACCGTCTCTGAACGATCGGGATCTGCCGCCTCCGCGGTGGGAAAACTCCTTTTTCAGGAGTTCATCCGAGAAGGAATAATTGACATGGATCCCCGAGAAAGTCATTTTGTACCTGCCGTAGCGGCCTGACAGATACTCCCGGTAGGCTGTCGCGTGCGCGCGTTCCCCCGTGAACTGCGCAATAGGGATGTCCTCTTCGCAGTCCAGATAAGGCGGATTGGAAAAAGGCCAGATATATTCCCTGACAGGCTGCCGGGACAGTTTTTTCTGAAGACACCTCCCATAAGCCTCAAGCGCCCTGACAGCGCCTTCCGCGGAAGGCTCCGCACTGGTATTGATTTCCGTCTGGTTCTCCGAGAAATCCATGGAGACATGGGAATCTCCGGGAAGAGGATTCGGTGTGTGCGCCATCGAGGCATCCGCCAGCACACGCAGCCCCTCTTTTTCCAGGCCGAATTTTCCTTCCAAAAGGATATTTCTGATCTCAGGATCGTCTAAATGAAGCATGAACGTGCCTCCTGAATGATTCTTTGTTTTACATGCGCGGAGCAAAATGTTCCGCATGCGATCCGCATGCGCACATGTGAAAGTGCATCTCATAGCCCATGCAGGCCTCGGGCATCCATTGTTTTTCATGCGCACATGTGAAAGTGTCTGGCAGGGCTTATTTTTCCATTTTCCAGAATGCCGCGCTGTAGGGCGGCAGGTGGCTTCCTCCTCCGAAGTCATGGGTTTTGCCGGTGAGGAGGTCCAGAGCCAGGCCGCATCCGGCATCAAAGTGAGCCACATATTCTTCCGAATCCGCGTTGATGGCGACCAGCACGCGCTCTTTGGGGCTCTTGCGCTCGAAGATGCATTGTTTGTTGGTCAGCAGGATGCTGCGGAACTCCCCAAAGCAGAGAGCCTCCGAGTTTTTCTTCGCTTCCGCGAGATGACTGATCCAGTCAGTGAGTTTGTTCCACCTGGGTTTCTCGAAATAAGGCCTGAGTGAAGGGTCGCCGTTTTTCTTGTCGCCTTCTTCTCCCCATTCGCTACCGTAATACACACAGGGAATTCCCGGCATTCCGAAGCACAGGGCGTAGATCAGGGGCAGATGTTTCTTATCCTGAAGGATAGTGGCCACCCGGGTGACGTCGTGGTTATCCACAAAGTTCAGCAGGTGATATCCCCTGTACAGGGTCCAGGGATCTGAGCCGAACTGCCTGATCAGAGAGTGGATGATCTCAAACATGTTCAGACTGTTAAAGGCTGAATAAAGTCCCTTGTAACACTCATAGTTAGTCGCGGAATGGAGCATTCCCTCTCCCATGATGACCTTGTAGTCGCCGCCCAGGATCTCTCCGACCAGGAAAAAGTCATCCTTCAAAGAATCTGTAAAGTCCCGGAGGCGCCTGATGAAATCCCGGTCAAGGCAATAGGCGACGTCGAGCCTGATCCCGTCGATGCCGAAATATTCGACCCAGTATCTGACAGCATTAAATAGATGACCGATCACTTCTTCATTCCGCAGGTTGAGCTTGACCAGATCATAGTTGCCTTCCCAGCCCTCATACCACAGACCGTCATTATAATTGGAATTTCCGTTGAAATCTATATGGAACCAGTCCCTGTAGGGAGAATTCTCCCTGTTCCGCACGACATCCAGAAACTGGGGAAAGCCCCTTCCCACATGATTGAAGACACCGTCCAGAACGATCCTGATCCCGTTTTCGTGCAGGGCCCTGCAGACTTCCCTGAAATCCTCGTTGGTCCCCAGCCGCTGATCCAGGACCATGTAGTCCCGGGTGTTATAGCCGTGTGAATCCGAAGAAAAGAGCGGGCAGAAATAGACAGCATCGATCCCCAGCTTCTTCATATGGGGAATCCAGTCCATGACCTTCCTGATCCTGTGCAGGGAGATCTCATCTTCCTGATTCTCATTATTGAAGGGAGCTCCGCAAAAGCCAAGTGTATAAATCTGATAAAAAACGCTCTGTTCAGCCCACATACGAGTTCCTCCTTAACATTTTTTCACAAAAACCGATACGCTCCAAGCCTCAAAATCATTGTCCAAACCGGTCAAAAACATCGGCTCGATTATTTATTTCGCAATTTCGTCAACAAAACACAGGTTCTTTTCAGGTCTCATTCACGAAATCCGCATAGTTTTCCCCAAAATCCACAAAGTTATCCACATTTTGGGAGAAAACTGAAATTTCTGATTTTAGTTGATTTTACCGACTTTCTCTCTTGTTGCCTGATTATTCTGACTATTTTCTTTTTAACAATAATTGTCAGTCACGCCCTTTTTTGCCTGTTCGGTATGGTTGATCGCCTCAAAAACCCCCGTCCCGGACATCTGCTGCCGGGGCGCTTTTCTTCAGATCGGAGAGGGTGGAAAGAGGTCATAATCCCGGGCGGTCAAAATCATATGGACTCAGCCGGAATCTGCTCTTTCCAGAACAAACGGACATCCCGCGACGCCGATTCACTGTCCATGGCAGGAGGGCATCCCCACTCGACAGGGAACAGTTCCCGGTTGGCCCTCTCTTCGAATCTCTCATCCATCAGAAGGACGATCCCGCGGTCTGTTTCGGTCCGGATCACTCTGCCGGCCGCCTGCAGGACCTTGTTCATTCCCGGGAAGCGGTAGGCAAAGTCATAGCCGTCCCGTCCGTTCTTTGAAAAATAGTCACGCAGAAGTTCCCGCCGGGAATCTACAGGCGGAATGCCTGTCCCCACGACGAAAGTGCCGATCAGACGGTCGTCCCGAAGATCGATCCCCTCTCCGAACATTCCTCCCATCACGCAGAAACCGACCAGATACCTGTCCGGGAGTACCTCTTCAAAGGCCTGCAGAAAGGCCGTCTTCTCCGCCTCCTCCATGCGCCGCTTCTGGGCAATGACGCGGATCCTCCTGCCATCACCGGACTGTGTGTCATTGCCCGGCGGCGAGTACTCAGCAAGTCGTCTGTCCCCATCCGGAAACAGTGCCGTTTTTTCACTGCCGCAGATTCTGCAGAAAGCCTCATACACACTTTCCATAAAAACATAGGAAGGAAAGAAGGCCATATAGTTTCCCGTCCTGCAGAAGACAGTCCCGGCAATGCTGCGGGCAATCCTCTCATAGTTGCCCGCGTTCCTGTTCCGGTAGCGGCTGGTCACATCATTGACGATGACGACCTTCCGCCGGGCGGGCGAAAATGAGGACCGGGCATACATCTCAAAATCCTCAGGGCCGCCGCCAAGAAGGCCCTTGTAATACTGGATCGGCAGAAAAGTGGCCGAAAACAGGATCGTGGAGACGGCTTTGGCCATACAGTCTTTCAGTTTTCCGGACGGATCCGCGCAGTACAGATGCAGAGTAAAGCCTGCCGCTGAAAAACGGCTCCCGGCATTCCCGGTGCCGAAGACGACATAGTGATCGTCCATCTCTTCCAGCATCTGCCTGAAATGTGAGATGCCGAAATAAAAGTCCAGAAGCTCCCCGACCGTGGATTCGGGACCGGCATCCATATCCGCCGCCTCATACAGGGCCTCGTTTTTTCTCTCCTGTTCCAGGATCCAGCGGATGACATCGTCCACTTCCCTGAGTGAAACCAGAAGCTCCTCCCGGTGATCTTCGAAGGCTGGCAGATGGAAATGGGTCTGCCCTTCCGCTCTCCCCGCCGGGTACTCTTCTGTCTCTTGTCCGGCGGAGGACTCCCGGTCGAGAAGCCGCAGGACATGGACCAGCCCCTTCATCTTTTTCCACAGGCGCGGCCACACATTTTTAATCGATTTTCTGAATTTGCGCACTTCCCTGTAAGACAGGGAAGCGCTGTACATGTCCCGCCCCCGCTCAAGCAGGTTATGCGCTTCATCGATCAGCAGGATTTTTCTTTCTGAAGAAGCGCCCGTTCCCGGATCCCCGAAAAAGCGGGCCAGCTTTGCCTGCGGATGAAAAGCATAATTGTAATCACAGATGATCACGTCCGCGAAATCGCAGGCGTCCAGGGCAAGCTCGTAGGGACAGACCCTGTGCCTGCGGGCACATTCGCTGATCACCTCCGCAGTCATGGGATCGCCCCCGGCGGCCTCCTGCAGCAGTTCCCACAGCGCGTCATTGACGCGGTCATAATGACCGTCCGCCCGGCTGCATCGGGACGGGCTGCAGTCCACAGTCTCGCAGGGACAGATCCGCTCTCTGGAAGTCAGGACCAGACTGCGGATGCTGAGCCCTCTCGCCTTGAGGATGCCCAGCGCCTCTGTCGCCGCTCTGCCTGCCACCGCTTTGGCAGTCAGATAAAAAATCCGCTCCGCTTTGCCTCCGCCGACCGCCTTGAGTGCCGGGAAGAGCACAGCCATTGTCTTTCCGGTCCCGGTGGGAGCCTGCAGAAAGAGTTTTTTCCCGTGCACGATCGTCCGATAGACTCCGGCTGCCAGATCATACTGCCCCGCCCTGTAGGGAAAGGGAAAAACCATTTCCCCCAGAGTCCTGGTCCTGCTGTCTTCGAAAGAAACCCTCACAGCCAGCCAGGGAATAAAGTCCCTGATCAGATTCCCGAACCAGACCTTCAGTTCTCCGTATTCGCGGATCTCATAGAAGCGCTTCACATCCCCGGTCACCTGACTGCAATAGGTCATCCTGACACCGATCCGGTCCAGACCTTCCTTTTCCGCATAGATAAAGGCATAGCAGCGCGCCTGAGCCAGATGCACTTCCTCAGCTTCCTTCAGCTCCCGGAAACCGCGGAATACAGTCTTGATCTCATCGATCATCCACAGGCCGCCCGTTTCCCTCTTCCCATGAGAGCTGCCGGCCGTCTCCTTTTCTCCATGTGAACTGCCGGCCGGCACAGAAGTGCCGCCAGGCTCTTTACCGCTCTGAGTAGTGCCGGCGAGCTCCTTCTCACTGCCGGAAATACCTGCGGAAGCCTTCCCGACGCCGGAGATAACAGCAGGCTCCTTCTCACTGTAATAGATGCCGTCAGCCCGCCCTTCCAGGCGGAGAAGGTATTTTTTGTCCGGCTTTGCCGGCGCTCCGGCCACAATGAGCTGCTCAGGATCGATCTCAATCTCCCTGCTCAGAGCAGCCTCCGCCTTATAACCCGGCCCTTCTTTTTTCTGGAGCGTGCGATGGATCCGGGCTCCTTCCTGCATAGCGGCGCCCGCAAACAGGCCTCCGCCTGTCTCAAGGGAACCTCTGCGGAGCATAAATTCCACAAGGGTACGCACCGATATGCGAAAAACACGATTCTCTTCTGCCATAATTCACAAGACTCGCTCGCGGGACATAAGTTCCATCCGTGCCCTTCCCCGCGGTAACAAACAAAATGCCTGGAGAGCTGTTTCCCTCCGGCATCGAATACCCGTTCATTATATCACATATAATCTTGTTAAACACATTTAAATTTGTATTATTGTATACAAACAGTTGCTTTTTTCAAAAGAATGTTGTTTACTATATACATCTGCTCAAAAGAGCTTTTAAGTGACACCATAAGCAAACAGGAGGTCTAAACTCAGCTATGAAAAATACAATGATTCCTGAAGGTTATCATTCAGCTCTGAATCTTCACGATACACAGGTCGGCATCAAGACCGTAAAGGACTTTTTCCAGGGAATGCTGGCCGAGCGGCTCAATCTGCTCCGCGTCTCAGCCCCTCTCTTTGTAGATCCTTCCTCCGGACTCAACGACAACCTGAATGGTGTCGAGCGTCCCGTCGCCTTCGACATTCTCGAGCAGAACGGAAGAATCGGCGAGGTCGTACAGTCGCTTGCCAAGTGGAAACGCTTCGCCCTCAAAAAATACGGCTTCCAGGTCGGTGAGGGACTCTACACAGATATGAGCGCCATCCGCCGCGACGAAGTCACTGATAATATCCACTCCATTTACGTGGATCAGTGGGACTGGGAAAAAATCATCCGCAGGGAAGACCGCAATCTGGAGACTCTGCAGTCAGTCGTCAAAGATGTCTACCGTGTTCTGCGCAAGACCGAAAAATATATGGTGATCCGCTACGACTATATTGAAGAGATCCTACCCCACGACATCTACTTCATCACCTCCCAGGAGCTCGAGGCCCGTTTCCCTGATAAGACTCCCAAGGAGCGCGAATATATCATCACCCGCGCGAAAGGCGCTGTCTGCATCATGCAGATCGGCGACAAGCTCCACAGCGGCCTCCCTCATGACGGACGCGCGCCGGACTACGATGACTGGAGCCTGAACGCAGACATTCTGGTCTACTATCCTGTGCTCGACATCGCCCTGGAGCTCTCTTCCATGGGAATCCGCGTAGACGCAAAAGCTCTTTCCGAGCAGCTTGAGAAAGCAGGGTGCCCCGAGCGGGCCAGTCTGCCTTTCCAGAAGGCTGTCCTGAACAATGAACTTCCCTTTACGATCGGCGGCGGTATCGGACAGTCCAGACTCTGCATGTTCTTCCTGCGCAAGGCCCACATCGGTGAAGTACAGTCTTCCATCTGGCCTGTGGAAACGGAAAAAGAACTGCTCGAATCCGGAATTCAGCTGCTGTAAGCATTCCCGGGTGCTGGTTTCTCAAAATCAGCATGCCGCAACATCGGACAGCGTCTCATTGCACCGACAAACAGGAAAGCTTCCCTTTCCTGAAAAAACTGCTCAGGCAGACCCTGCCGGATCCATTCCGGCGGGGTCTTTTTTTTGCAGGCCCGCTTTCCAAAACAAGTCTGAACCAGCAGATTCGCCTCACAAAACCTGTCTGAACCAGCAGATTCAATTTACTAAGCCTGTCTGAACCAGCAGATTCGCCTCACAAAACCTGTCTGAACCAGCAGATTCACCTGCCAAAACATGCATAAATCAGCGTATATTGTATGCAATTATACAATAATTCAAGAATTCTCATATCCATATATTCATTTTTTTGCTTTTTGAGTCATTTTTCTCTTGTATGACAGCCGAGATAGCATTATAATGCTCACATAACTTGTTTTTCCGTCGAAATTCCACTTTTTAAGCGTTTATCTCTGTTACACGGGATTTCGAGGATAGTTTTTTTGTTCGTCGTTTGTATACAATTATGCATTATTTGTTTTTTTGTATACATCTCGTTCTGTTTCCGTTTCGTCTCGTTTCAGGCAAAAAGGTTAAACAGACTGTACTGAATGTTCAGACTCCTCTGTACCGGATCATGCAGGTTCAAACCTCAGGAACACAGAAGCAGTCCCGCTTTCGACAGCCGCGGCCTTTCTTACCGGAGACGGTTCAGTTCGCCCGGCGGCATAGTTTAAGGAGGTTATTTTATGTCTTATGTTGATGAAATTCTGGAGAAGGTAATTGCGCAGAACCCCGCTCAGCCCGAGTTCCACCAGGCTGTCAAGGAAGTCCTTGAGTCCCTCCGCGTTGTCATTGAAGCCAACGAAGAGAAGTTCCGCAGGGAAGCTCTTCTTGAGCGTCTGACAACCCCCGAGAGAGCCATCCTCTTCCGCGTCCCCTGGGTAGACGATAAGGGCCAGGTTCAGGTCAACAACGGTTTCCGCGTACAGTTCAACAGCGCGATCGGACCTTACAAGGGCGGCCTTCGTTTCCACCCTTCAGTAAATCTGGGCATTATCAAGTTCCTCGGCTTCGAGCAGGTCTTCAAAAACTCCCTGACCGGCCTTCCCATCGGCGGCGGCAAGGGTGGTTCCGACTTCGACCCCAAGGGTAAGTCAGACCGCGAAGTCATGGCATTCTGCCAGAGTTTCATGACAGAGCTCTACAGACATATTGGCGCAGATACTGACGTACCCGCCGGCGATATCGGCGTAGGCGGCCGCGAGATCGGCTTCCTGTACGGCCAGTACAAGAGAATCACCGCCCTCTATGAAGGCGTTCTGACCGGCAAGGGTCTCACCTACGGCGGCTCCCTGGCAAGAACCCAGGCTACCGGCTACGGCCTCGTATACCTGACCCAGGAACTCCTCAAGGATCACGGCACAAGCCTCGAAGGCAAGGTCGTCTCCGTCTCCGGCGCAGGCAATGTCGCGATCTACGCGATCGAGAAGGCTCAGCAGCTGGGCGCAAAGGTCGTCACCTGCTCTGATTCCACCGGCTGGATCTATGATCCCGACGGAATCGATGTCGCTCTGCTCAAGGAAGTCAAGGAAGTCAAGCGCGCACGCCTGACCGAGTACAAGGCTGCAAAGCCCTCCGCTGAGTATCACGAAGGCAGAGGTGTCTGGACCATCAAGGTCGACGTCGCACTTCCCTGCGCAACACAGAACGAGCTGCACCTCGACGATGCCAAGGCACTGGTTGAGAACGGTGTCTATGCAGTATGCGAAGGCGCAAACATGCCCACCACTCTGGAAGCTACCCAGTACCTTCAGGAGAAGGGTGTCCTGTTTGTCCCCGGCAAGGCTTCCAACGCGGGCGGCGTTGCCACCAGCGCACTCGAGATGAGCCAGAACTCCGAGCGTCTCTCCTGGACATTCGAAGAAGTCGACCAGAAGCTCCAGGGCATCATGGTCAACATCTATCACAACATCGACGCCGCTTCCAAGAAGTACGGCATGGAAGGCAACTACGTGGCAGGCGCCAACATCGCCGGCTTCGAGAAGGTCCTGAACGCCATGGAAGCACAGGGTATCGTCTGATCCGATTCCATGAAAGCACAGGGTATCGTCTGATTGTCTGACTCATCATACCCTGCATCTGACTGAAAAAGCGGCTGCAGCGCGGCCCGCTGCGGACCCCGGTCCTGCTTTGTCCGCGCAATGAATCTGTAAAAAAACCAGGCTCCGCTCATGGATCCTGAGTGGAAAAAACAAATACAGAATCACCCGGGCTGTCCTCCTCTTTTACTGTGGGGGACAGCTTTTTTCATAGGTGCTGCAGAGAATACTCCACCCCGGTTTTTCGAGCCTGCCACACAGAAAAACAGCCTGATGAAGCACGAAGACTGCCGCATTTCTACAGCAATAAAACCACAATAATGCCGCAATAAAACAACAATAATGCCACAACAAAACAGCAATTAAACCACGATAATACTGTTGCATTTTTTAAACGTTACTATTCACGCCCTATCGAGGGCGTGAATAGTAACTTGCGTTCGCCCATGCTGAATTCGCTTCGCGAATGGGGCGAACGC